>CAYLMV010000194.1:0-5338 GCA_964384415.1 uncultured Chitinophagaceae bacterium
GCTTTCGGCAATCCGGATCGTCGCCTCCCCACATGCCGGCTTCGTCGCCGTAATAAATCATGGGTGCTCCCGGCAGCGTCATCTGAATGCCGACGATGAGTTTTTGTTTTGACCTCTCAACCGCTGTCGGTTTGCGGACCTCGTATGTGATATTCTGTCCGGGGTTCGCGTAATGATCGAACCATCTGTCCGGATTGACGAGTTGGGACGCGATGCGATCGACATCATGGCTGTCGAGAAGATTTTGCACCGCGTAAAAATTATCCCTGGGGTAGGTTCTTTGTATTTCCGTGATAGTATCTGCAAACGCACTTGAAGAGATTTGATCTCCCTTCCCGCCGACAAACAGTCCAACCGACCGCGCGAAACGGTAATTCATCACTCCGTCAAAAGCATTCCCCCGAAGCCACGGCGAAGCATCGAACATCTGGTTCACCGGCCAGTTCTGCCACCAAATCTCCCCAGTAATGTATCCATCGGGATTGACTCCCTTCACCCAAAGACGGAATTGCTGCCAGAATCGTATGCTTACCTTTTCAGCCACGTCGAGCCGCCAGCCGTCGATTCCGTCGGATGGATTTCCATCCCCGTTCGGATCCATCCATCGTTTTACAACAGCATGAACATGCCCGGCAAACCCATCGGCAATGTCGTACGTCCCTTGCTTGTTGATCTCGGGCAAATCCCTTACGCCATTCCAGCCTTCATACTCGAACTCATTCTGGGGCGTCTTCGGATCGTCCCAAGCGCGTATCTTGAACCAGCTTTTGAACTCCGATTTCTGTTGATTCTTCACGACATCCTGAAAAGCCCAGAAGGTAGTCCCAACATGGTTGAAGACTCCGTCGAGAATAATTTTCATTCCGCGACTGTGAACTTCTTGAACGAGTTTCAGAAATAATTTATCGGCGGCGGTCCATTTCCATGTTGCGGGATCGGCGGGATTCTCCGTGGCGATTAACTTCTCATCTTCTGCCGGGTTCGGACCGAAATTGTTGTCTACATGATGATACATTCGCGTATCATACTTGTGAGACGAGGGTGAAGAAAAAATCGGCGTAAGATAAATTGCGGTGATCCCAAGCTTCTGCAAATAATCGAGATGATCGATAATTCCCTGGATATCTCCCCCATATCGCCGGACGCCCGAGTTCCAGTAGAAGTCATGTCCATCCTTCTTCTCCCATGGCTGCAATTTGTACCAGTCGGAAATCCACGGGGCGATATGCCATCCTTCTGGAGTTTTATAAGGCCATGAGCCTTCCATGTCGTGCGGAGTCGGATCGTTTGTCGAATCGCCGTTCGCAAATCGCTCGGTGAATATTTGGTACCATACGGCCTTTGGGGCCCATTCAGGTACATGCGCTATTCCTTGGGGGACGCCACACACCGCCGAATACGATAGCAAAACAACAGAGCAAACTAGAAAGGATAATATTTTTCTCATGGTGTGGTTTCTCAAAGTATATCCGAGGTAGGGCTTTTTAGGCGGGTCACAGTTTACCTCCAGAGATGTCATCGTGAAGATCGCCAAGGCGGATCGACTCAAGCTTGAACGGTGCCCTGACGTAACCCGTAGAAGGCCGTCAATGTAAATTAAGCGATTAAACAAAACCCAATCCCGATATTCTCGGGATTGGGTTTGCGGTTCTCCCGTCGAGAATTCCCATCCTGGATCGAATGTTTATTCCCGGCAGTGCGGCTCCGAGTTACTTCAACAACATCATCTTCTTGACCTGCATGAAGCTTCCGGAATTAATCGAATAGAAATACACACCGCTGCTTAACCGAGCGGCGTCGAAGACGTAAGAATATGTTCCGGCCTTCAGGTTATCATTGACAATCGACTGAACTTCCTGGCCCAATATGTTGTAGATCTTCAAAGTGACCAATCCCGCTTTTTGAATCGAGAAATTGATGGTCGTCGAAGGGTTGAATGGGTTAGGATAGTTCTGGGCGAGGCTATAGCTGACAGGATTCTGGCTAATCGTCTTCACGATCGTCAAAGCTGTGTACGGATCTTTGTCCTGGTCCGTTTTCAGATTGTTGTTCGTCCAGGTATCCCTTGGAATGTTGAAGGGAATTTTCGGGAAATGGTTCGCCACGTCTTGACCCGCATATCGGACACGGTAGTTAAATGCATCAAAGCCGGAAGGTTCAGTAATCCACGTCGCGTCTGAGCCCTTCTGCCATTCGTATCTGTATTCGAACGCGTTGAAGGTCTGGTCTTTCACAGATAGCGTTCCGGTATAGATCCCTCCGCCGGCAGCAGTCATTTTGAGAATTTTCATATGACCGTCAGACGGTCTGTACCATCCTTGAGCACGTGCAAAGGCAGGTTCTTCCGACAGCCACCAAAGAGTGTCTTGCGTAGGAACGAAAGGCACAGCTTGTTTTCCGGCATCCATTGCAGGATTCATGTCGACGCTAAACGTCACTTTCAGGTTCGTGCCGGCAGGAATAAACCAATCGGGATGGATACCATCGTAATAATCCGACGTATCTCTCAATGGATCACCCTTAAATGTGGTTTCCCTATTGCCGCCACCCCAGTTGACAGGCCTCTCATAACCATCTTTCCATATCGTGTCGATGCCGGTCGGATTCCCTTTTTTGACAACATACTTGTATGGTTTATCTCCATACGGCTCGGCTGTGAACGTCTGAGTCATGAAATACAAGCTGTCGTTGAGCGCATTTTGACTCAAAAAGGCGTTAGGGTCGGTTGTCGTCCATCCATTGAAACCCCCACTGAGCAAAACGCTGTCTTTGGAAGTATTGTAAATCCCAACTTTGGTCATCACGCTCATATTGAGTGTGAACTTGATCTGTCCATTCCCTGTCTGAATGTTGGGGTTCACTCTGTTCCAGTAATCAGAGAAGCTGGTGGAATCCTGTTGCGGGACGAAATACGTCCTGTTAGGATCGTCTTCCCAGTTCACGCCGCCATGGAAGTAGATGAATTTGAAGTTAAGCGTCGAACCAGACTTGAGACTATCCCAAAGACCGGAATAGACAGAATCGTTAGCTCCCTTTGTCAGCTTCATGAAACTGCTGCCCGAGGTGCCCCAGCCTGTAAAATCACCGGTTACTCCAACAGTATCCGTGGGCACTAACTTGCTGGTCTTGATCGGTAGACTCATGTCGATCTTAAACCAAACAGAGTTCAGTTTGCCTGAAATATTATTGAAGAAAACGGTTGGCAGAACCACGTCACTGCTACCGATTGTCGCGGTCCTATTGGGATCGTTATCCCAGGTGGTAACGCCGGCGTGATTAAAGAGAAATTTATAATTAATGGTGCCGGCTGAGACTCCGCTAACCTGTACTGAATACTTTGCGGTGTCGGCGCCGGTTCCACGTGTAAGCATGTTCGCTGTTGTCGACCAGCTATTGAAATCCCCAGCTACCCATACGGTATCTGACGTGGGATGAAAATAGCCGTTAGTCTGATAAACCGACATATCCACGGTAAAGGTAACTTTCACCTGCCCGTAGGCGACCATTCCTAATGAAAAAAACGCCAATAGTAATAGGCCTTTCTTCATATGTGGTACTCCTTTGGTTTGATTGTTGATTGATCCCCTCCATAAGAATTTATGGAGAGCTTTGTTTAGTGTTAGAAATTCAGGATGACGCCGAAGCTATTAACGTTTCCCAAATACTTAAACTGTTGATAAGAAAAATCTATTCCGATATCGAGATACCCTGGCCGTTGATACTTTACGCCAACGCCGAGGGTCAAGCCTTCTTGTGAATTTTTCAGGAAAAGCGTTTTATAACCGCCGCGCAGAAAAAACATATTGTCGAACAACGCAAGTTCTCCCCCGACATCCATCCATTCATTATTGTCGTTCGGAACTACTCCGTCTATTGCGAGCGTCAGTCTCTGGTTGTCCAGAAACATGAAGTCGCGGGATATTCCGATTTGAAGTCTCAATGGCAAATCAAACTGGTCGGTAGCAATGTTTGCATCGGTAGTATTATTGCTGCCGGCTCTCTGAGGATCGACGTTGTACCGGATTAGGAGGTCGTTGCCCGACATCTGCATCTTCGTCCCAAAATTCGAAATGCTGCTCGCGAATCTAACACCGTAAAACGGTGTTGTGAAGATCGTTCCAACATCAAACGCAAGGCCGGTGGCGTTCGAATGGTAAATATTCTCAGTGATCACCTTTGCCGTCGCGCCTACGGCAAAGTCTTGTGTAACATTTCTTCCATACGAAAGACCGAACTCGTAACTGGCGGGTGTGAAAGTCTCGCCAGTCCCATCGGGTTGAGATTCCGTTGTCACACCGATATCTCCGTAGTTCACCGCCGTGACATTGAGCGCAAAATTTCCCGCGTCGCCGGAAGGGAGCACTATCCCGAAGTAATCCAGATTGATCCCCGCAAAAAGAGTGGTGTACGTGAACAGAGCCTGGAACTGCGTGGCAGATGCCACCCCTGCCGGGTTCCAGTAAATTGACGATGCGTCGTTCGCAACTGCTGTATACGCGCCCCCCATGGCATTTGCCCTGGGGCCAATGCCAAGACTTAGAAACTTAGCTGCCGTGGTTCCGGTTTTGGTTATATCCTGAGCGATCGAATCTGCATTCAGGAGGGAAAGAGCAGCCACTATCGTCCAAATATATTTCTTAAGCACGTTTGGCTCCCAAAATAAATTTCTTCAGATATTTTTTGTTGAGGACCATTTTCCCTATTTAACTACAGCGAATTTACCCATCGTTTTTCCAATCCCCGGAGCGTCGACATGATAAATGTAGACTCCATACGAGATCGACAGGTTGTCTTCCGAAAGCATATTCCAATCTTCCGTGCCATCGGTAATCAGATTATTGTGCGTGATCGTCTTGACGAGCTCGCCGTCGACGGTAAAAATCCTGATCGTACACTGAGAGGGCAAATGAGTAAAATGCAGCGATCTCGTTCCTCTTCCCGTGGAGTAAGGATTCTTATTCTCCCACTGGGCGGAACCGAGATATGGATTTGGAACTACCTTGATATTGCCGAGCTGGGCCGTGGCAAGAGTGACATCAATTTTCTGAGCCGCAGAAGTAAAGCTGAAAATGTCGCCTGAAAGTAACGGCTTCTTCAGCTTGATGTAGGCAGTATCTCCCGCCATGGGGATGGTGTGCGCTGAATCGGGCGCGCTCGATAGGTAGAACCACCAGGTGGCAACCAGCGAATCTGCCGAGTTTGGTTCGTAGAAGATGATTCTGTCCTTTTTGCTTCCTTTTGCTGAAAGCTGTCCCGGCCCGCTTGTTTGGTCGGCGTCCAGGAAACCAAATTTTATGAAGGAATTAGTCGTCAAATTAAACACTCGAAAATATACCGG
>CAYLMV010000195.1:0-5317 GCA_964384415.1 uncultured Chitinophagaceae bacterium
TCTGGGCATTGTGGCTCCCGACCTGGGTGATCTTCATTCCGTTGGGCGATTGATGGTATGTGTGGATGAGAATATCCTTAATTTCGTTGAACCCCCCCGTCAGCCTGTTGTAGATTGGAAAACTCTGGCCGTCGTCCCAGGCAAAGGTCGGTACGCCGTGAATCAGGGCTTGATCCACCACCGTGGCGTAGGCGCACATCCGTGAATTATAATCGCAGCTGTCGATGTAACCGAATTCACCGAGAATGACCGGAATGTTTGTCCGGTTTGACCAGGCCGCGACCTGATCGAATCTTGCCTTGGTTGCGTTGATGTCGGCAGCGCTGCCGTACGTTCCGGTGCCGACGAGACCGAAAGGATATGGATCGTAGGAATGGTAATATCCGATTAGGTACTTGTCCGAAGAATCGGGGATGGCGGCGATGACGAGCTGTTCCGAATTTGACCACATGTAGCCCGAGAATGAAACAATGCGGGTCGGGTTAGTCCTTCGGACTATTTTCAGCACCTGCACGTTGAGCGTATCTACATTGCCCTTCAACATCGGGTCAGGTTCATTGATGATTTCAAAGACGAGGCTGTCCGATTTGTTCCTGAATCGCGAGGCAATCTGGCTCCAGATGCTGTCGAAGCGTGCAACATTTGCTCCAGTGAACGAGTTCTTTATCCAGCTCTCATGGTGTGCATTGATAATGATAAACAGGCCGCGCCGGAGTCCCCAATCAACGACCTGTTCGACTCTGGTCATCCATGCGCTGTCGATTGCGTAGGGGGGCGTCGTCGATGTATGACCGTCCCACGTAATCGGTAATCGGACCGCTGTGAAGCCGGCGTTCTTGTAATCATCGAAGGCATGCTCCTGCAGAGGAGGATTTCCCCACCCTCCCTCCGTCGGCGGCTCCATCGTGTTTCCGATATTAATACCCCTCGTCATCCCGGCGGCTGCATCATGAGGGGAGAGTTGGGCTTGCACCCGGAGAGCGCCCCAAAGAAGCAAAAATGCCGTAATGCCAATATGCCTTTTCAAATGAACCTCATGGTTCTTAGTGATGGAGTTCTGACTTGTAAGCGGCGGCCGAAGCTGGGGGATTGCTTCAGACTGACGAATATTCCAGCTGTTGGTTCCATGTCGTTCGCTGCGCTGACATTCGTTGATACTCTTCTAAACTCGCGGATCGTTGAGCTTGAAATCGTCGCCCGCAGGTTCCAGCTTGTCCCGACGTTTTATGCCGGGATCAATCCCAATCGGATCCTGCCAAGGTGATGCGCGGCATCGTTCAGCTCATCGGTCTTCTTGGTAACAACATAGGTGTTCTGGATTTGTAATTCAAATACGACGGCCCAAATCGAAACTCCAGCTCTCGTTCTTCATACTCCTTCAAAAAATAGAGCAGCGCCGGGGTAAACAGGACAAGGACCCAAAGCACAAATGGCACAGACTGAAACCAGATTCCCAACGACAATAAGAAAGCCAGACCTGCAAGCACCATAGGATTACGCGTCCAGGCGTAAAGCCAATCTACCGCCAATTTTCTGCTCAGCGCAATCGCGAAGGGTGCGCCGAATCCTTTGATGGCGAGGTTTGCAACCACCACCAGGAAAGCTCCTCCGGTTATCACGACTAACGGGAAACCGATTTCAGTTGGCACAGGGAGCGCCCAGCCGGATCTGTCTTGAGAGGTAATGACCGCTCTTATCATGGGCACGCCAAAACTGATCCCCAGAGCATAATGAACAAACGTTGTTATCCATGTGACGCTGCTCGTTGAATGGTTCCGGTCCAGCATTTTTCGCCCGAACCAGACAAAGGGGAATGTTAGCAATGTTCCCCCCACAATGATAAACAGATTCATGAGGCTTGAAAGTTGAGCATTTAACGTCCATCCCCAGAGCAAAAAGATAAACGCCAAAAGGACAATCCTAAAGATTAGCTCAACGGCATGTTTCATGGCGGCCTCCTGCGGTTGTTGCGGGTGCACCCGGTGAGTACTAAAGTGAGCGGCATAACTTCATAATGGGATATTCCGGCGGTAAAATGACCCGGACTCACGACAAAGAAGAGCGGAGTCCATTCCGCGTCTGATATATCGCCGGCCCGCGATCTCCGTTACCTTGTCTGCCGCGCGGATTCGTTGCGGAAAGCGCCTGGTTACATCACGTGCCAGGAGCCTTATTCTTTGGCATCGGAATATTCTGTGTCTTCCGGTACATTGGTGATGCTCTCAAAGAAAAGCTTGTATCCATCCGGATCGGACATACCCGTAACCCACATGCCATTTCCGACGAATGGTTTCTTTGCCTCAACTCCCCTCGATGTCACTTCGCGGTAAACTTTCAATGCATCCTTGCATTGAAAGTTGATCGACACGCCCTCACCAACTTTTCCTTTTGGAACCCATGAATCGTGACCTTCCTTCCGGAATTCCTGCAGCATCAGAGCTGCACTTCCAAGTTGAAGCCAGCACCAACGCAGCTTCCCCTCATCTATCCATTGTTTGGCTACTTTGAATCCAACTCCGTTCACATAAAAATGGAGCGATTCCTCCATATCCGAAACGGCGAGCATCGGAATTGTTTGAGTTACATTCGATTCTTCTTCTTGATAGCTCACTTCTTGCATCCCAGAGATGTTGGTGTGGCGCCTGACGGACCCGACGTGCCATCAAAATGCAACGGGGCACGTACGCTGCTGCGGCAGACAGCTTCTGCTTTCCAGTTCATTGCGCGGACTTTCATTGATGCTGTCTGCGATTTGCCGCGCACCGAAATCGTCGACTGCAGGTTCCAGCCAGTCCCGAACGAATTCTCCAGAGGAGTCATTCGCATCTTGGGGATCCCGCTTTTCGCAGCCGGAAGCAACTGGCTTAGCGCTCAGGCGGTGCGGCAAAAATCATTTGAGCAAAGTCATGGTGCCAACCAAAATCGTATTCTGCAAATCTACTCCGTAGAAATATATTCCACTCGAAAGCGGCATGCCGATCTCATTATGGCCGTCCCAGACAACGTTATAAATCCCATTTCCCCGAATCTGGAGATGCAGTGTCCTCACAAGCTGACCAAGAAGATTATAGATCCGGACATCAATCATGCCATTGAAATTCGTATTGACCCTCAATTGGATTGTTGTCGAGGGATTGAACGGGTTGGGATAATTTCCTAAGAGTTGAAATGCCGCCGGCTTCAGATTTTCAGCCGGCTTGTTGCTCTTTACTTCGGTCGAGAGGGAGCCTGTAAAGCTGGTGAACACCGTGACGATTCCGTATGCCTGGCTGAGAGCCACAATTTGATTCTTCAGTGAACCGGCTTCCTCGGAGGTGGACGACAGGCCGTAGTAGTGAATGAGCAGAGATTCAATCTTTCGTTTGGCCCACACCTTCGTCAGGAACTGATAATCAGAAACAGAAGTATCGCTCAGTTGAACATTATAGTTGTACGTCACAGGGCGGCCAAACGCCGTTCCGGTCAATGTAATCTGAACGGGTTGACCCTGGCTGTACCGGCCGGCCACGATCATTTGATTGCCCTTGTAAAGGTTCGGAAGCGAATCGGGAAATACCTGCGTCACAACAGAGGGACTGAACGCGATATGGCTGTTGAGCAGAACAGGATTTCGTATTGTCAGATAGAAACTTGTGATAGTGGAATACAAGTCATCATTCCCCAGAAATGCTGCAAATCCCTTGTTATTCAAAGAGAGGAGCGTCAGTAATTGCCGGTTGACGTCGGATCCTATTCCAAAACTAAAGAGAAAGATCTGCTTTTCACTTGCCACAATAAGATTGTCAACGTATTGAACCAGCTGAGGGATATCTGTGATGTCGGCAGTAGGCTGACCGTCGGTAAGAAAAATAATGATATTGGCGGTGCTGTCATTGGCGGACGTGAACTGAGGAACAGCCGTACCAAATGCGCCCGAGATGCTTGTGTTGTTTCGTGCATAAAGGGAATTTATGTACAGCAACGCAGAATCACGTGTTTGCGCCGTATACGGAACATGGTAGGGACGAAAGCACGTGATGACGTCATCAAAATCGATGAGATTGAACTTATCTCCTTCATTTAGATTTTGGACGACAAAGGTTGCAGCGCTTTTTGCCTGATCCATTTTCGTGCCCGACATACTGCCGGAACGATCGATGATCAGCGTGAACACCTTCGAAATTGTTGCTGTGGTCGAACCGGGATCCGGCTCGGCAATAAAAGTCAGGAATCCATTGCCCAGAGAATCCGGCACCAAAGGAGCGGCTACTTTGGAGCTATAGGCAAAAAGTCCGAGCTGGTTGGAACTTAACGAGTATTGAATCGAATAGTTCTGTGAACCGGGAAGTTCATGGAGTACAATTTGAATCCTTGCGCTGTCTCCGTAATTGTTCTGAGATGCAACCGCTACATTACTCTTGACGCGAATGCTGTCGATGTTCCGCTGCGATGTTAAGTTGAAATCGAATCTCTGGACCCCGATGGCGCTTGATTGGATCAAATGGTAGTCGCTGGGGTAAACGTAGCTGACGGTTCCGAATGAATATGGGAGGAATTCGACATACGTCAGCTCGACGGCAAGCGTTGAGCCGGTTTGGATTTTCTGCGGAATCGAGAAATAGAGGGGCGTACTTCCGAGAAACGAGAGGAGATTCGGAGAGATAGAGCCGCCGCTTCCAGGCAGCGTTGTATCTTGTTTTGCTCCCGCGACTGAAGCGGTATCCCATTTCTCGCCGGTTTTCCAGCGAAGCTGGATTGCGCTTGATTGTTCAGAAAGGGGAAAAGCATACTTTACAGCTGCTGCTGAACCAGTGTTGGTAAAGAACTGAGTGGTGGTCGTTTTGGAGATTTGCCCGATCACCGAAACGTTGACAATCGAGGAATCCAACCGGAAGTAGATGGCGTTGCTTGCGTCAACAACAGCTACACCGTTTGCGAAGCCTGAAGACAAAGGAATGAGGAACATAATTATTGAGAAGAGTAGTCTTTTCATCTTGACCTCCCATTGAAAAGAAATCATGATATCGTGCCCCCTTTTGCACCAATTTCTGCATCACATGAGCAACTGCTGACTAGCAGAGTTGCTCTGTGATAGGGAAGCTGCCAGACACGAAGCTTTCCGGCGCCGCACAATATTTTCTTTTTGCTCGTTAAGTTATGACTGGTATTACGTAAACTCTTTTGGAGTTCGTTGAGAACGAAGAAGAAGTGAAGAGAGGACCCGCCCATTGAACCCCGGATTATCTACAGCAAACGTACTGTTTTGCAAGATCGAATGCAAGGGACTGCTGGTTAGTGGGGCATTTTCAAAAAAAGGTCATTGCGAGGAGCCCCGCTT
>CAYLMV010000196.1:0-5146 GCA_964384415.1 uncultured Chitinophagaceae bacterium
TACTGCCAATTCCATGTAGTTCATTGCGCGGACGTATCTGCTGATCGTATCATTCCCGGCGTACTGCCGCGCTGCGAAATCGTCCACGGCTGGGTCCAGCTTATCGCGACGATATCTGGCGGGAAGAGACTGGTTAGCCAGCCACAACCTCTATGCCTTTAGATTTCGCCAATTCCACTATCTGCGGCTTTATCTCCTTATGTTGCTGGTAAGTAATATTACTCAAATCTATTTCGTATTTCTGCCCAGACTTTGTTATGAGCGATATTGCGTATATCGCTAGCTCGAATCTTGAGACATCATCCCACTTTATGTCTATAGTCGTTCGAAACCTAAGTTTTCCTTTTATACCGACTTCATCAAACGCCACAGTTTTAAATTCATACAGCTTCCAATAGTAGAACCCACCGACCATTAGCACAATTCCAAAAGCGAGATCAATGTAACGCAGCTCATTTTGTTGGAAGAACGATTGCAGGACATTAACTATGCCCACAAGCATCATCCATCCGCGGCTGAACGCAGACTTGTTTGATGGCTCCAACTCAAGTAAGATGCTTTTCATAGACTTTGACCCTGATGATTTGTCTGGCGAACGGACCGGAGATCCCGCTAAAAAGCCACGGGATATTCCGCGCTTCCTGGCGGGGACCGACTGTTTAGATTGCCCACAGAATGGGACTTTTGGAATTAGAACGTAAATCCCTTTTTTCCAAGCCCAACCCCATAGAACCCGAATAGTGCGTTTTCTATCTTTATCGTGGAAAATTCAAGAGTGATGAAGCCATCCAGGGGCAGCATGAAAGATACATCGGTTGAAAGGCTCGGCGCCAAATAATTCGAAGTAATATGGTGGTTTGGATCTTGGATTTCTTCAAAATAAGTTTGGTAATTTCCGATACTTGGTGCAAGCGTGAGTGTGATTAGCTTTCCTGCCAGAGTATAGGGAAACATGATGCTAAAGTTGTAGACTTTAGCAGTTGTGACGCGACGTTCGCTCAAGAACACATAAGGCTGGTTGTCATCCCCATTTGCCTCCGACATGCCTGCGAGTAATACAACCCCGAATGAAGAGAGTGAGGATAAGCTGTCTGAAAACTTAAGGTATATATTACCGCCGTATGAGGTAAAGGTAATTGGAAGTACTTGGACTCCCAACTCGAAGCGCGGAGCTAGCCCCAGATGATAATTGGGAGTAAGGATGTATGGTTTCCGGGTGAAATCATTGGTCGTGTGATCATTGACGTAGGCTTGAAAATAAAGAGCCTCTTCGAATGATATAAAGTATTTTGACTCACCCGGCTCCAATGCTGTCGCGTCTTGAAAGTGACTTACACTCAATATAGGGTTTGCCGAGCAGGAAATAAGAACAGTTGAGAGAAGAAACGAGACGGTAAATGCAAATATGTGTTTTGCTCGAGCGTTCATTGGAATTGCATATTTGGCAACCTAACGGATCGGAGCTCCCGCGAACTGTCGCGCGGCGAAATCGTCGACGGCTACTTCCGTCAGCTTGAGCGACTGGTTAGAACGCAGACGGTAGACTAATTTATAGCATTTCTACTTCTTCAGGTACTACGAAGAACATTATACAGCCTGATTTTGAAAAAACCGAGTGTTTTGCTCCGGGAGGAGTATATAAATAATCTCCTGCGCTTAATTCGTCTGGACCAAAGCGCACGCTACCTTCCAGAACAAATACTTCTTCGCCTCCAGGATGATTATGGTTGGGGTAAGAAGCCCCAGCATCAAATTTTAACAAGAAAGTCGGAGGCCTATGTGTCGCTTGATCAAAGCGTAAGACCTTTATATAAACACCGTCAGTTTTTACACCCTCTTCTACTAGCGGCTTCCAATCCAACTGCGCACTTTGTGCAATTTGCCGTTTCATTTGTTTATGCAGTTTATTGATGATCGTTCTTCTATTCCAATGTCATTTGTGCGTTCTAACGGACCAGAGCTCCCGCCCAAAAAAGGAGAGGGGTAAATAAGCTGCGGCGCCGGACTGTTAATTTCATCCGGTTCGTTGCGCGGACGTATCTGCCGATCATATCATTCTCTGCGAACTTCCGCACGGCGAAATCGTCGACCGCAAGTTTCAGCCTGTCCCGCGCTTCCTAGCGGGGACCGACTGGTTAGAATACATGCAGAAAATCATTTTTTATAAGAGACAAATGAGAAAATAGCTAATCGAAGGACACGTAATCATTCCACGCTCTTTCGGTCACTATCTCAACAGCAACAGCTTCTTCGTCGTGCTATATGTTCCTGCCTGCAGACGATAAAAATATACGCCGCTCGAAATATTCGTCGCATCCCATTGCCGTGTATAACTTCCAGCATCCATTTCTCCGGAGACAACAGTTGCTGCTTCTCTACCCAGCATATCAAAAACCTTTAACGCGACAAAGGATCGTGTTGGAAGCGTGAATGAAATTGCTGTCGTTGGGTTGAAAGGGTTTGGATAGTT
Source organism: uncultured Chitinophagaceae bacterium (assembly GCA_964384415.1). Taxonomy (GTDB): domain Bacteria; phylum Bacteroidota; class Ignavibacteria; order UBA10030; family UBA8401; genus JAGVPT01. The sequence goes on from CAYLMV010000196.1 coordinate 2,471, forward strand.
CTGTGAAAGCGAAAACATCGCGGGGACTGGTATCTCAGTCGCTATTACAGTAGTAATCATCTCGGATATTGGTCGCGTCCAGACGCCGCCACGCGAAGTCCCTGCAAATACTTTGTTGCCGCTGACCGAAAGAGCATTAACAGCAGGGAGGGTGGCCAAACCCGAATTAACCGACGTCCAACTAGTACCATTGTTGGTGGAAAGAAAAATGCCATAGTTTGATGTTCCGGCAAAAAGATTGGCGCCGCTGACGGCGAGAGTATTAACGTCACCCAAAGGCAAGCCAGAATTGGCTGCTGTCCAACTTGAGCCCCTGTTTGTCGAAAGAAAAAGGCCTTCGTAGGTCGCCGCAAAGAGATTGTTACCAATGACTGCGAAAGCCGTCACGTGAGGGTCGGTTAGTCCATCATTGACATTTGTCCAACTAGAGCCGTTGTTGGTCGAAAGAAAAATATTGCGATCAGTGGATGCAAAGAGATTGCTATTGATGAACGCGAGAGCTTGAACAACTGTGTTGGTCAGGCCCGAATCGGCAGGTGCCCAGCTGGTACCGTTGTCGGTCGATAGAAACAGGCCGCCCGCGATGCCAGCAAAAAGATTGCCATTGCTGACGGCAAGAGAATAAACAATAGGGAATGTCAGGGCCGAATTGACAGCGGTCCAATTCAGACCATTATTGGTTGAAAGAAAAATGCCACCACTCCTGTAACCAGCAAAAAGATTGCTATCACTAACAGCAAATGCTTGTATAAAGCTATTACCATCGTTGCCGACGATCAAACCCGAATTGACAGCTGTCCAGGTATTGCCTCCATTTGTCGAAATAAATACACCTCCTCCCAAAGTGCCCGCAAAAAGATTGCTGTCCTTGACCGCAAAGGAAAGAACGTCTGTGTTAATCAGGCCAGAATTGACAGCGGCCCAATTGGTGCCATTGTTGGTGGAGAGGAAGACGCCGCCGCCACTCGTGCCTGCGAATAGATTGTTGCCATCCGCTGCAATAGTCCTGACATAAGAGAAGTTTAAGCCAGAATCGGCCGCTGTCCAATTTATGCCGTTGTCGGTGGAAAGAAAGAGGCCGTTCCCGCCAGTGCCCGCGAAAAGATTGCCGTCTTTGACCGCTAGGGAAAAAACAACTGTGTTGGTCAAGCCAGAATTAACAGCCGTCCAATTGGTGCCGTTGTTGGTTGAGAGAAAAACGCCGCCACCATAAGTGCCTGCGAATAGATTGCTGCCATTGACGGTAACAGCTTGAACGGCTGTATTTGTCAATCCAGAGTTGACTGCTTTCCAACTGGTGCCGTTGTTGGTTGAAAGGAAGACGCCACCCGCGTAAGATCCCGCAAAGAGATTGGTGTCGCTGATGGCAAGAGCTGAACATCTTGTGTTTCTCAATCCCTTATTGACAGCTGTCCAACTAGTGCCGTTGTTGGTCGAGAGAAAGACGCCGTCACCATCAGTCCCTGCGAAAAGATTGCTTCCGCTAGCGGCGAGAGCAAGAACGTCTGTGTTAATCAAGCCAGAATTGACAGCGGCCCAATTGGTGCCGTTGTTTGTTGAGAGAAAGACGCCGCCGCCACAAGTGCCTGCGAATAGATTACCATTACAGACAGCAAGCGTTTGAACGTTTACGTTTGTTAGACCGGTATTGACGGCGGTCCAATTTATGCCATTGTTGGTTGAGAGAAAAACGCCGCCGCTCAATAAGCCGACGAAAAGATTGCTTCCGTTGACAGCAAAACCTTCGACTAGGCCTCCGCCAAATGGCCCGTTAGTTTGGACCCACTGCGCCTGGGATTCACACAACGGAAAAATGGACATGACAACTAACAAAGGACTGATCTTTAACACATCTTTCATTCTATCCTATTGGAATATTGGAAGAACAATTATGATTCGCCACAGGGGTTACATGAAATGTACTTCGTGTGTTCTAAGGGATCGGAACTCCGGCAATAACCGGCTTGAGCCTCTGGTTCGGCGGCACACGGATATTCAGCACAATGGCTCTGAGAGATTATCACACGCTTGACCAAGCGATCCAAGGGCTAATCATCATTCCTATTTCTTGAATTCTCTGCGCTTTTGGACATGGAGTTGATGATAACGTACACAATCACAACATCTGCGATTCCTAGGCAGACGTATGCAGCTATAGTTCTGGATCTTGCTGAAATGACCTTTCGATCCCATTCGGCTTGTGCTCGTTGATAGGCTTGAAAAGCAGCCGGGGGTGATTGGGGGGTCGGCAGTTCAACGTGCCCCTGACGGGCGTCGAACTGATCCTGATAGTATGAAAGCCAAACTGAATCCTTGTCCTCGGTAGCTGGCGGTGCCTCGATGCGAAAGTTGCCGGCGTGTTGCGAGGCGCTGCAAGATACCAGTAAGGTTCCGATTATAAAAGGCATCAGGAATCGAATAAGCTGGTGTACGTTACAACGTGTCATGGCTTGCTCCGACTGAGCATGATGTCGACTTTGATTATGATTTTTGTTCAGCCTAACGACCGGAACTCCCGCTAAAAAAAGCAGCGCGATAAATAAGCTGCGGCGGCGAACTGATACTTCCATGTAGTCCATTGCGTGGCCGTTCCGGTCAGATGCTCATACGTCCGTCCAACGCCGCGCGGCCAAATCGTTGACGGCTGGTTCCAGCCTGTCCCGACGTTTTCTGTCG
>CAYLMV010000197.1:0-5099 GCA_964384415.1 uncultured Chitinophagaceae bacterium
ATCTCCGACTTTCTTGGTGGTGAAGAACGGGTCGAAGATCCGCGACATGATCTCCCGCGGAATCCCCGTGCCGTTATCGATGATCTTCACGGTGACGCTTTTGCTGTCGCACAACGTTTCTATGGTGAGCCGGCCGTTTTTGCCGAGGGCGTAAATTGCGTTGTCGATAATGTTTGTCCACACCTGGTTTAGTTCTCCGATGTAGGCCGGAACGGCGGGGAGATTGTCGCAGAATATTTTTGTCACCGCAATTTGCTTGTCGCGCAGTTTATGACCCAGGAGCGTGAGCGTGTTGTCGATATCCTTATGGAGATCGGTAGGCTGCAGCTCGTTCGTCCGGTCCATCTGAACGTGACTCTTGATCGCCCCCACCAAATTCGAGATACGGTCAGAAGCTTCTCCCAGGTCTCTGAGTATTCTCTGAGAGCTGAGCAAATTCTCAAACCAGAGCAGAACATCGGCCAGGGCATCCTTGGTCTCGTTCCCTCTCATCGCGTCAAGGTCTTCGCTGGTGAGCCCGGCATCCGCGAAGGGTTCGACGACCTTCAGGTTTCCCGGGAGCCCGTGGTGTTCGAGCCATGTAGTGATTTCGTCTTCGCGTTCCACGCGCTGCAGAGCGGAAAGCCTGATGTCTGCTCCGACGGGCTTCGCCGAAAGCATGCGCAGGAGGCTTTGAATCTTTTCTGCGCTGATCTTGTGACGGAGCAGTTTTTCCGTCAATTCATAATTGAGGTTCAATCGCATGCCCAGTTCGGAAGAGATCCGGTGGATGGCAGAGGCGGGATTATTCAGCTCGTGGGCGATCCCGGCGGAAAGCCTTCCTAACGCACTCACCTTCTCAAGTTGCATTTGCGTTGTGGCGAACGACCGTGCGCGTTCGGTCATGTAACCGATGAGCCGCTGGACTAGTGCAGAGTTGAGCTGCTCCAGTTCCTGAAAATATTTCTTATGAAGCGAATAGCGCTTCACTTTGCCGACGGCGTAAGCGTACCCTGGAGAGTCTTTCATTCTTGAGTAGGGGAGAAGTCCTCCCGCTCCGCCGGTGACAGAGTCATTCTGGAAGTTGTAATAATAGACCTGCTGTCCGTTGACGTCCATGTAGAAATCGAACCTCCCCTCAAGAATAAACCACATAACGTCCGCGGGATCCCCCTTCTTGATCATTTGCGCGCCGTCTTCGTATTCGGCATACTCGACACGTTCTGCGAGCCATTGAAGGTGTTCATCAGGCAAATCGCTGAGCGCGATGATGTGTCTCAAATTTTCTACTGTTTCGGTCTGCATACGGACAATAAATTACACGGATAAACTCTGCGCGAGAATTATCCTGTGTTGATTGATATTTGGGACGGCAGAACGGGGGGAAGACCTACGACATAAAGATCGTAAAAAAGATGCCTATAAGTCAAATGAGTCGGCGGTGTATGGCGGTCTTTTGGAGAGGTCGGTCATTGCGATCCCGCTCGAAGAGCAGGAGAAGCAATCCCCTTGTTTCAAAAGGAGATTGCTTCGTCCCCCGACGTAAAACGTCGGGGTCCTCGCAATGACTTTTTTTGAAAGTGCATCACTACCCGGCCCCTTTCACATATTTTTCTTGCATGTTGTATTGCGAAAAAGTACAATTTCACCGAAGCTGAAGGGGGAACCAATCAGCTCATCCCCCCGGCCTATACCAATCCCATCGGCGAAAATTGCCATTAGTGGAAATTTTCGGCCCGATCCCTAACACATGACGCGGCGAGAAAGCTTTTTCCATCGTTTTCATTTTCCCCTGCGATTCGCCGGCCGGCAGCGGCAGCATCCCTCGCCCTCTCGCCATCACCTTGAATCGCAGGCCGCGATCTTTCATCCAACCGAAACATAAAGAGGCCAACAATGCACACTAAACTCTTCGCAAAAGAAACCAACCCGCGCAACGTGGAGTCTTTCAACCACGACGTGGAATTCTGGCGCGACATGGAAAAAACCTCCATCAAAAACGCACTCTCCTCGCGCAATGAAGGCGCTGCTAAACTTCAGACGCTGGTGACCTGGCTCTGGGGTATTTCGACAGGCGGCAGTCTGGTGGGAGTCGCTTACAAGCTTGCTTCCGGCGGTGCGAATCCGGAATGGAACACGGCGAACATTCTGATTGGTGTCTCGAGCATCTTGCTGGTGACAACGTACTGGCTTTGCGTGCGCGCTCAGTTTCCGATCGAGCTGAGCTTCGCAGATCCCGACAACCCCGAAGGCCTCGCAAAAATCAGGGAACAGTTCGAGTCGGCCCTGAAGATCAAGAACCGGTGGCTGCATTGGGCCGTGTTTGTTTCGGCCGCGGCGACGCTCTCCGTCTCACTGTCGCTGCTGCTTCACTTCGCAGATAAGTAGCAATAGGGTTCTTTGTGGGGCGATCAGGAATGGCCGGCAGAGTCCTCGGCATCGGAACCGGTTTTTTTGCTGAAAACGGGAAGGGGCATCAACGACTTCTGAACGTCCGGCAAGAAGGTCGCTATTTCGCAATTCTGTTTCGAAAGCGGAGGATGCTCATCGTCAGAATAGCGACCCCGAAACAAAGCATAACGGAGCTTTCCACCCAAAGCTCCCGCAAACCGACTCCTTTAAGAAAAACTCCCCGGATGATGATGAAGAAGTACCTCAATGGAATGATGTAGGTAAAAATCTGAATGATCTTCGGCATGTTCTCGATTGGAAACACGAACCCGGAGAGAAACATCATCGGCAGAATAACAAAGAAGACCGCGGTCAGCATCGCCTGCTGCTGCGTCCGCGAGACGGTCGAGACAAACAAGCCGGCTCCGAGCGTTGTCATCTGGAAGACGATACACAGGATGAAAAGAAGCCCCGGGCTCCCTTTCAGCGGAATTCCAAACCAGAGCGTTGCAATGAGGAGGACAAGGATGATGTCGAAGATGCCGATGATAAAGAATGGCGCAAGCTTGCCGGCGATGATCTGATACGGCCGGATGGGCGTGACAATTAATTGTTCCATCGTTCCCGCCTCGGTTTCCTTCACAATTGCCAACGAGGTCAGGATCATTGTCAGCACCATCAGCAGCAGCGCCAACACTCCCGGCACCATGAAATTCCGGCTTTTCAATTCGGGATTATACCAAACCCGGACTTCGGGATTCACCGTTGCCGGCCGCGCTCCGCAGCCTTTCACCGCTTCAAACCTTTTCACAATAATGTTCCGCGAATACTGCTGCACGATCATCGTCGCATAGTTCAATCCAATCGTTGCGGAGTTTGTCTCGGATCCGTCGGCAATCACCTGAAGCTGCGGATGGTCTCCCGAGAGCAGATTGTTGCTGAAATCGACAGGGATAACGACGGCGATCGATGCGCTCCTTGAGTCGATGGCTTGGTCGATATCGCCGTACGAGCCGGCGAACCGGGTGAAGGAAAAATATCCCGACTCCGTGAACTTGGCCGCAAACTCCCGGCTGGTTCGGGAGTTATCCATGTCGTAAACAATAATAGGAATATCCCGGACATCCAGCGTCGCTGCGTATCCCAGAATAATGAGCTGAAACATCGGCGCAAAAAAGTTTATTCCCAGCATTTTGGGATCGCGGCGGAGCTGATGAAATTCCTTTTGAATAAACGTAAGAATTGTCCGCATGCGGCTACCAGCTCCTCTTCTTCATTCTTGCTGCGCTGACGGCAAGGACAATGGCGGCGAACGCAACAAGAAAGAGAACATCGGAATAGAATGCCCCAAGACCGACCCCTTTGAGGATAAGACTTCGAAGCACCACAAGAAAATACCGGGCCGGAATTAAGTACGTGATCGCTTGAATGACGACCGGCATGTTTCTGATCGGGAAAACGAATCCCGACAAAAGAAAGGTCGGAAGCATCGTGAGAATGACCGCGAGAATGAAGGCGACTTGCTGCGTTTCAGCAACCGTTGATATGAGAAGCCCTAATCCCAGACAGCCTGTTAAAAAGATCAGCGTGATGCCGAGGAGAAGAAGCAGGCTTCCCTTCACCGCTACGTCGAAGAGGATATAACTCGCGATCAGAATGACGAGCGTCGCAATAAATGAAATGATCATGAACGGAATCGTTTTCCCAACGATGAATTCGATCGGCCGGGCTCGAGAAACGATGATCTGTTCAATGGTGTTCTTCTCGCTTTCCCGCACAACGGAGAGAGATGTTGAGATCACCGCCGTCACCATCAGAATGAACGCGATCAAACCCGGAACAAGGAATTTCGCGCTCCTGAGTTCAGGATTGTACCATACGCGCGGACGGTAGTCGATCGGCATGGACATATCGCTTCTCCCCCCTCGCATCAGGGATTGGAGCACGATCCTGGTGGAATACTCCTGGGTGATGGCGCTGACATATCCGATCGCCGTCGTCGCAGCGTTCGAATTCGCCCCATCGACGATGACCTGGATCGGTGCCGCCTCATCCCCCTTCAGGTGGTGCGAGAAGTCTTTTGGGATAACAATGACGATCCGGCATTGTTCCTTTCCCAAAAGGCCGTCGATCTCCTGCTTCGTCTTCAAGACGTATTTGAAATCGAAGTATTCGGAGTGAAGAAACTCCTGCGTGAACGCTCTGCTCTCGCTGCTCTTTTCTTCATCATAAAGCCCCATCGAGGTGTGTTTGACGTCGAAGTTGAGCGCGTAGCCGAACATGATAATCATGAATGCAGGAACAAGGATAAGGATGCCGAGTGTACGCTTGTCGCGCGCAACCTGCCTGAATTCTTTTTTCGCGATGGCGAATATGCGTTGGAACATGATTGCCTGCGGATAAATCGTGAACGATCCGAACGATTGATCGGGACGATGCCTGACTTTTCCCCGGCCGCGCATCCAAAAAATGCAAAAGCCCCTCCCGGCAAACGCCAAGAGGGGCTTCTCTCTTACTCTCATTTCTCCAACACTGGAGTCCCCGATGCTGCCGGGGTTAGTGTGTGTTCGCTAATATTGGATTATTAAACAGGATTGTCAAACTGAGACACCTCCCGTTTGCTATTCTGGATTAACTTCTGTAACATGGCGCCAGGCAACACATTCTCTGTTTTTCTGCTTCACCCTCATCTCGCGGGGCGGGTCTTGTATAAGTTCCTCGTTCTTCTC
>CAYLMV010000198.1:0-5082 GCA_964384415.1 uncultured Chitinophagaceae bacterium
AAGTGATGCTGGACTTTCACTTCAGCGATACCTGGGCCGATCCCGGCCATCAGACAAAACCCGCCGCATGGGTAGGGCATACGGTGCCGCAATTGCTTACCGATATCTATAACCACACGTACGACGTGTTGGATACTCTAAAATCTCTCGGTGTGATTCCTGCATGGGTGCAGATCGGAAATGAAATCGATGACGGCATGCTGTGGGAAGACGGCAGGGCGACGACACATATGGATAATTTGGCCGCGATGATTACGAGCGGATACAATGCGGTGAAGGCGGTCGACAGTTCAATTCAGGTGGTCGTCCATCGATCAAACGGGCACGACAATACCAAGTTCAGATGGATGTTCGATGGTTTGAAGAATAATGGCGCCAAATGGGACGTCATCGGAATGTCTGTCTACCCGTACTGGGCCAATTTGTCATGGGCCGTCGACGACAGCCTCGCCCTCATCAATATGAACGATATGATCGCCAGGTATCAGAAGGGAGTCATGGTGAGTGAAGCGGGGTACCTCTACAATCAGGCAACAAACGCGAACCATTATCTTCTGGACCTGATCGCTAAAACAAAATCAATGGGAGGGCTCGGCGTTTTCTATTGGGAGCCGGAGAGTTACAACTGGCAGGGATATCAGCTCGGCGCATGGGATCCAGCGACGAAAGAGCCGACGGGCGCAATGGATGCATTCCTGGGGATCGATATAACTTCGGTGAAGGAAAGGAAGACCCTCCCCGGTTTTGGATTTGAAGTTTATCCCAACCCTTTCAATCCAAGCACGACGATCGAGTACACATTAGCTGCGTCCGCGCGTACCTCTGTTGTCGTCTACAACGTGCTTGGCAAAGAAGTGGTCACGCTGGTCGACAGTTTCAGGAACGCTGGCAATTACAGCATCACCTGGAATGCCGCCAGTGTTCCCAGCGGAATGTACTTCTGCAGAATGCAATCCGGGAGTTTTCTCCGGACAAAGAAGCTCATGCTGCTGAAGTGAGAGGCAGGGTTCGAACGATCGCCTAAGGTTCCCGGTAGCTCTTGGCGCAAGTATTCCTCGTCTCATCAATTACATGTGGACCGCGGAGAAAGATATGAAATTACATCGAATGGCATTCCTCTTCCTCATCCTCAGTCTTTCCGTAAAAGCTTACCCGGCAGAACCCGCAGTTCGTCATCATCTCTTGATGAATTATGGATGGAGGTTTTCCAAGTCTGACACGCCAGGGGCTGAGAAGACTGACTTCGACGATTCGAAATGGAGGATACTCAATCTTCCGCATGATTGGAGCATCGAAGGCGAATTCAAAGAGGATGCGCAAACGAAAGGGGCGGGCGGTTATCTCCCGACCGGCGTCGGGTGGTATCGCAGACATTTCAGCCTCTCCACACGTAGGCGTGGAGAGATCTATGGGATAGAATTTGACGGCGTCTATATGAACAGCGATGTGTGGCTGAACGGGCACCATGTCGGCACACATCACTACGGTTACACAAGTTTTGAGTACGATCTGACGCCCTTCATAATAAAGGGAGAAAATGTCATAGCGGTCAGAGTTGACAATTCCCTGCAACCCAGCAGCCGCTGGTATGCGGGCTCAGGGATTTACCGAAACGTCTGGTTGAACACTACTGGCCCTGTGCACATAGCCCGGCGCGGCATCTATATCACGATCCCCTCGGTTGATTCCGCATCAGCAATAGTATCAGTACGGACATCAATCGAAAATGGCTTTCAAATACCGAAGAACCTCAAGTTGCGCTCTTCTATATTAGACGGATCGGGCAAGGAAGTGGCATTTGTTGAATCCTCCATTTCGGTACCGGCTTTCGCGAGAATATCCGTCGAACAAACTATCAAAGTGCTTTCGCCTTCCCTCTGGTCGGTCGAGACGCCCTTTCTCTATTTGCTCCACTCCAATCTGGCTGAAGGGAGGACGGTGAACGATACCGTTACCTCGACTTTCGGAGTTCGAAAAATTGAATTCGATAAGGACAAAGGCTTTTTGCTGAACGGTAAGCATGTAAAAATGAACGGCGTGTGCCTGCACCACGACGCAGGTTGTCTCGGTGCCGCTGTGCCTGTCCAGGCATGGAGAAGGCGGCTGCAACTGCTGAAGGAAATGGGCTGCAACGCGATCCGCACGTCGCATAATCCCCCCGCTCCGGAGTTTCTGGATCTGTGTGATGCAATGGGATTTCTAGTGATGGACGAAGCTTTTGATGAATGGGTAGAGGCGAAGGGTCAGGTACCGTACGGTTACCACTTGTATTTTCAGGAATGCTCTCAATCCGATCTGACCGATATGATCCGCAGGGACAGAAATCATCCGTCGGTTGTCATATGGAGTGCCGGCAATGAAGTTCCCGACCAGGTGATGGACTCGGGGAGCGTGGTGGAAAGGAAAGTCGTAGAGACGTTTCATCGGGAAGATCCAACCCGGCCGGTGACGCAGGCGAACGACAGAATTGCCGCCGGTGACGGGCCCGCAAAAATTCCTTTCCTTCAATTGCAGGATATTGTGGGTTATAATTATGTCGATCGCTGGTTTCATCGCAGGGAATTGTACTACAGCGTCGACCGCCACGACCACCCGGACTGGAAAATGATTGGGACGGAAAATGTGTCGATTTCGGGCATCCGCGGGAAGTACTCACTTATGCCGGAGCAATCGGCTCTATGGCCCGGTTTCACCAACAACTACAGAACTGGCATGATCAGGGCAGAGCAACTGTGGAGATTTACCTCGACGTATGACTATGTCGTTGGCGATTTTATGTGGACGGGGATCGACTATCTCGGGGAGGCTCGTTGGCCGAACAAAAACTCGAGCTCCGGAGTCATGGACTTGTGCGGCTTTCCCAAAGACGGGTACTACTTCTATCAAAGTCAGTGGACGACAGCGCCGATGGTACACATTTTTCCCCATTGGAATTGGAAAGGACATGAAGGCCAGGTGGTCCAGGTTATCGCTTATACCAACTGCGACAGCGTCGAACTCTTTCTGAACGGAAAATCATTCGGCACAAAATCGTACGTGTTTCCACAACAGGGCAATTCGGGAGGTTGGAATAAGTACGCGCGCCCGTTCATCGCCCCGACCACATCGGATCTCCATTTGACGTGGGATGTTCCGTATGAGCCGGGGACGCTCAAGGCTGTTGGCAAGAAAGATGGAACGATCGTTGTTGAAGAGGTTCGCACTACTTCCAGACCTGCGGCTATCCGATTAACTTCGGACAGAAACGGTATTGCTGCGGATGCGCAGGACATAGCAAACGTGAAGGTGGAGATCGTCGATGAAAATGGACTGGTTGTCCCCGATGCGGACAACACTGTTGAATTCACCGTCGATGGAGCGGGAGTTCTGGCGGGCGCGGATAATGGCAATCCGGGGGACACGACGCCCATGAAGAGTAACCGACGGAATGCCTTCAATGGATTGGCGCTGGCCGTTGTTCAATCGACACTCGAAAGCGGGCGTATTCGCCTGACTGCCAATTCAGCGGGTCTCAGAGGTGCGGTTCTGGAAATACTCTCGCGTGAACCAGTATACCCTCTAGACGTTGATGAAATATTGAAATAGGAGAGGGAGGGTAGGATGTAAAATGTAAGATGTAAAATGTAAAACGTAAAATGCAATACGTGAAATGTAAGACATAAAACGTAAGACATAAGACGTAAAACGTAAAACGTATAACCTAACACTCAAAAACTTGCTTCTTCACAGCTTCTGAACTCTCTCCACGTAACCTCGGCTCACTACAAGCTCCGTTTGCGCTTTGTCTTTCATCCGCACCTTGTATTTCCCACCGAACCATTTCACCATCTCACGCACATGCTTGAGGTTCACGATTGTCGAGCGATGAATCCTCACAAAATTTGCCGTATCCAGCTTTTCCTCCAATTCGGTCAGCGTCATCTCGATCAGGTGCTCCTGGTCGGCGGTATGCAAAAAAGTATATTTGTCCTTGGCTTCGAAGTAGAAAATGTCTCCCACGTCGATGAGTATGATCTTGTCTCCGGTCTTGACCTGAAGACGCTGCAGGGAGGGAGATGCCAGCCGCGACAAAAGATGCTCGATGTGATCATACGCGCGGGGTTGCTGTGCCGTCTGGAGGCGGCGAAGTTTTTCGACTGCTTTGTCGAGCCTCTTTTGTTCGATGGGCTTCAGAAGGTAATCGACGGAATTCTCTTCGAACGCTTTGAGCGCATACTCGTCATAGGCCGTTGTGAAAATGATAAGCGGTTTGTGCCGCAGCCGCCGCACCACTTCAAAGCCGTCGAAGCCGGGCATCTGGACATCCAGGAAAATAAGGTCGGGAAGGAGGGATTCAATTTTCTCCACCGCATCCTGGCCGTTGACCGCTTCGCCTACAACCTCCAGGTCTTTTTCATAAATCAGGAGCATTTTCTGAAGGCGCTTGCGGGCTAATTCCTCGTCGTCGATGACGATGGCACGAAGGTGCATTGCGGAGCCTTATGAAAGCGGAATTGTGATAAGAAAATGAGTTTGCTTATCAGGGATGAGTCGGAGGGAAGCGGATGCGCCGTACCGGAGCTGTAAACGTTCTTCGATGCTTCTCAAACCGAATCCGGTTACATCTTTGGCATCACCGACGCCTTTTCCGTTATCGATGACAGAGATGAGGCAGTTTCCATCCTCTCGAACAACTTTAACGGTAATGATTCCGCCTTTAACCTCCGAAGCGATGCCATGCTTGATGCTGTTTTCCACCAGAGGCTGGATGATAAGGGCCGGTATCATGAACTCGCGGACGGCGTCATCACAGATGATTTCATACTGCAGCCTCTCTCCGAAACGGACTTTTTCGATTTCAAGATAGGTGCGGACGATGTCGAGTTCTTCGGCGACGGTCACCGTATTATTCTCAGCGCTTTTGAGTGTGTAGCGGAAAAGCTCCGACAATTTCTCTACCGTCGACTCCGCAGCCTTGGGATTTTCGGAAATCAGACTCGCGATGGAATTCAGAGTGTTGAACAAGAAATGGGGATTGATCTTAGCCTGCAAAGCCTGCAACTCCGCTTCCATTTTTGTCCGCGTCAGGCGCTCTTCGTTTAA
>CAYLMV010000199.1:0-5061 GCA_964384415.1 uncultured Chitinophagaceae bacterium
GCCCAAGGGGAGATGCCGGATATTCCTGATCGGCTTGGAGTCTTGGTGATACATCGAGTCGGACATCTCAGAAATTGTTGCCCTGCGGGTCAACAGGTGGGTTTGCGTTTTCAAGAACGAGGTACTAAGAAATCTTTTTCCTTTTCATGAGCGGGAGTTACAATGAAATCAACCGGGAAATTCGGCGGATCCATTAACGGTCGGAAGATGATTGGCGCGGGTATTCTCTTCCTGCTTCTTGTCTTTGCAGGCAGCGCTCCTTCTCAATCACGGATTCATTACGCCGGCAGAGATATTTTTATCAGCGGGATCAACATCGCCTGGGTTAATTTTTCGGGCGACATCGGTCCGGCTGCACCGAACATGTCCCAGTTCAACACGGAGTTCCAGACCGTGCATGCCAACGGGGGAAATGTAATGCGGTTCTGGCTTCACACGAACGGCACCCAGACGCCGATTTTCAACGCAAGCGGTCGCGTTACAGGACCCGGCCCGGTGGCAATCCAGAATCTCAAACAGATTCTCGCCGCCGCCCACCAATACAATATCGGATTGATCTTGTGTCTCTGGTCCCACGACATGCTTAACCAATCGGAGATGGATGCAGCCGGGTTAAGGCGGAACGCGAACCTGCTCAATGACACCGCCTATACGAACGCATACATCAGAAATGCGCTGATTCCCATGGTCGACTCGTTGAAAGGAAACCCAGCCGTCGCCGCCTGGGAAATTTTCAATGAACCGGAAGGCATCACGAACGAATTCGGCTGGTCGGGCAGGGATCATGTCCCGATGCAAAGCATTCAGAGGTGCGTCAATTTGATGTCCGGCGCAATTCACAGGGAAGATCCGACCGCCTTGGTGACAAGCGGAGCGGTGACATTCCAGACACTCACGGATGTGCCGACGTCGGCTCCATCTGACGGCGGGTCTGGCATCTCTGTCAGCAATTCGTCGATCAACGAACAGACGGGCACGCTGCAGGTGTTTAACGCGCGTCATCGAGTGAACCTCTCTGCTCCGGAATTCTCAGAGTACCTCCAAAGAACCGCCGCCTTGAGTAACTACAATTATTATAGAGACGATAGGTTGAAGACTGTCGGCGGGGATACTCTCGGCACGCTCGATTTCTACTGCGTACACTACTACGCGGAGGGAGCATCGCTCTCCCCGTTTGTTCATCCGGCATCGTTCTGGGGATTGACTAAACCGATCGTTGCCGCCGAGTTTTACATGCAAGCCACCGACGGCCTTCAGGGCTTGAGTCTCTACCCATGGCTTTACGCAAACGGTTATGCCGGCGCCATGATGTGGTCGTGGAGCGATTTCGGGAATCCGACGACTAACTCGAGCGCCGATACATGGACTTCATTGAACTATATGTTCGCAAATTTCCGGAACGATGTCATTGTAAACCCGACAACGGGCTCCATCTATGTCTTTCAGGCAAATCCGGGGACGATCGAAAAGACAGATACAACGCTGCTTCGCTGGGACACAGAACCGGGATCCGTGGTGAAGTTTGATGGGAACAGTGTCTCGGTGAAAGACAGCATAAAGATCCACCCGCTGGTGACGACGTCATATACGCTGACCGCGAGCGGCGTCGTTCAGGATACAACGAAGTTCGTCGTGACTGTTTTGCCGACGGGAAGGATCGTAAGTTTCAGAGCGGTACCGCTTCAGGTAGGAACCGGCGAACCCGTGAGCCTCCTCTGGCACGTTGTAAAAGGCTCGAGCGTGACATTGAACGGATCTTCTGTTCCCACTGTCGACTCGATCAGCGTCGTTCCAAATTCAGCCAGCGGCGACTACACGCTCATCGCAAATGGAGACGTGAAAGACTCGGCGACGATACAACTCCAGATCCTGCCTCCGGACCAGGTCGACAGAGCATACATGGCGTCCGTCACGACTTCATCGAACGATACGGTCGCCTATAGTTTCAGCAACCCCCAGCTCATAACCGATGGAAACAATTTCTCGCGGTGGCAGTCGGCTGCTACACCGGTAGGCCAGTGGATCTTGATAGATTTCGGGAGACCCGATACGATCCACACCGTTGTTATTCGATGGGGGGCCTCGGCCTATGCGAAGAAATACTATGTCCAAACCTCCTTGGACCGCGCCAACTGGGCGGTGATTGCAGATCAGGAGAATGGCACCGGAGGCGTCGGGTCTGTTGAAACACTGACGGGACTGGATACAGCCGCGCGCTATATGGAACTGGTGATGGTGGCCCATGGAACCAGCGGCTTCTACTCCGTCGCTGAGATCTCGGCATTCGGATCGCTGGCGACCGGCGTTGCGGCGGGACACTCGACGGTTCCCCTCGCATTCTCAATGTCCCAGAATTATCCTAATCCTTTCAATCCTTCAACGCAAATTAATTTTTCAGTAGCAAAGGCCGGACACGTCGATCTGAAGATTTATAATACCATCGGCCAGCAGGTTGCAGAACTCGTTCATCAAATATTGCAGCCGGGTAGCTACCAGGCGAAGTTTGACGCTTCGGGTCTCAGCAGCGGAATATATTTTTACACGATTCACGCCGGAGATTTTTTCCAGGCGAAGAAGATGGTTTTGTTGAAATGAAATATTGTGTTCGGACAAGATAACATGATCGAGGGCGGCCGCCGGAATTTTGCGGGCCGCCTTTTTTATCCTGCACATCAATTCGTCTTAAGCGCAACATTGGCGGTTTCTGAAACATACACCAGCGGCTTGCTTTCAAGCAATAGCAGCATCCAACGCTGAGAATAACGGAGTATATGATGAAAATTTCAAGAATCGGGATCGTTCTTCTGCTTCAATTCTGGGTGTTGAGCCCCGGGGCGCACTCCGCCAAACTCATTCCGGCGAACGATCCGAATATTCAATACTCCGGGAGGTGGGATTTTTCGGTTCCTACGGCCCCCACGCATTCGTGGCCGGGAGTCTACGTTTTTGCAAAATTCGAGGGGACAAGCATCGGCATCAGCACGAACGATAACTTCTCTTACTACAACGTCATCATTGACGATACGGTGTCATCGATATTCCACGGCACCGCCGCCAATGTTGCCAACTACACTTTGGCCTCCGGAATGTCCGATACTCAACACTCAATTTTGCTCACGCTCAGGAATGAAACGAACTGGACGAAGTTCTCGTTCAACGGATTTCTCGTCGACGACGGGAAAAACCTCCTCCCGCCTCCGGCGCAGCCAGCGAAGAACATAGAGTTCATCGGCGATTCTTACACGTGCGCATCTGGAAATCTTTGGATCAATAATACCGCCGCCCCGTCGGGCGACTATACAGATCTCTACGAAGGCTTTCCCTCGATCACGGCCCGGCACTAC
The DNA here is from genome assembly GCA_964384415.1 of uncultured Chitinophagaceae bacterium. Classification (GTDB taxonomy): domain Bacteria; phylum Bacteroidota; class Ignavibacteria; order UBA10030; family UBA8401; genus JAGVPT01. The sequence continues at coordinate 3,345 of CAYLMV010000199.1, forward strand.
GGGGCGCAATACATGGTCTCAGGGAGGGGCGGATTTGGGCTCGTCCTTGATTATCAGGGCAACTATGGCAACACCCTTCCATACTTCTATGACAGAGCCCTTGTATATACGCCGCTGCCCAAATGGGATTTCTCCCGATGGAATGCCAATCTTGTGGTGATTTGTCTCGGACTGAACGATTACAATGGATGGGGAGGATACAGCGGACCAATATCCGAGGACAATGCAACGCTCTTCCGATTCAAGTACCACGACTTCATTTCCACCATCATGGATCTTTATCCTTTTGCGAAGATCCTCACCGTTGCAGCGAACGATATTTCCTGGCTGAAGCAGGAAATTTCTCAGGTGACCCAGGAAGAAAATGCTCTCGGGCATACGAACGTTCACTACACGTACTTCCCGTCGTACAGTGCCGACTTCGTGAACAGCGGACATCCCGATGTGAAAGCCCACAATGAAATAGCGAACAACCTGATTGGTGTAATAGATACCATCGACGCCTGGACGCCGTTCAAGTCGGCAGTCCCTCCGCGGTTTGTCGCGCTTCCAGACACGCCTGTTGTGGCCACGAGCACTCAGTTTCTCCTTACCGTCAAGACCGACAGGTATGCGACCGTTCGGTACAGTACGGCAGACAAGCCGTTCGCCCAAATGGAACATCTCTTCACGACGACCGGCAGCCGTGTTCACTCGGTTTCTCTCCCGTGTGAACAGCATCGGCAGTATACCTACTACGTTCGTGCCATGGATGCCTACGGCAACGATGTCGATTCCGCCGCGATCATCCGTTTCACGGTGGATACAACGAAGGTCGTGTATGCGTGGAAATCGGTTGGCTACGATCTTTCCGCGTGGAAAACCGGTGCCGCGCCGTTGGGCAACGATCACTCCGGCCTCCTCAATACACTCCTCGACTCCACCCAGACGGCGTATTTCAGGCATAGCGTGACTCTTCACGATGTTGCGAATATTTACGACATGCGGGCGTTCATCAAAGGGCACGATGGGGTTGTCGCGTATGTGAATGGACAGGAATACGGCCGCATCAATATTAATCCGGGCACCGACGTTTCATTCTCCACATACGCGATCAGGCCGCAGACGTATGCTTCGACGATCGCCATGTCATCTACGAGCGGACTTAACTATCTGCGGGAAGGCGAGAATGTATTTTCGTTCGAAGTGCATTCGCGAAATACGTCCGCACCGGACATCTCGTTCGACGCCATGATATTTGATAACACCAATACGACCTATTATGATTTGGGTTCCGCGTGGACTTATTCCGACATGGGAAAGATGCCGGCAAATCAGCTGGCAGATAAGCCGGTCACCGGAGTACAGGCGCAGCATCAGGGCCAGTCTCCCCGGCGGAGCTTCCTGTACGCCAATTATCCGAATCCTTTTAATCCTTCAACGACAATCTCCTTTGATCTGAACACGAAAAGCTATGTTGAACTCAAAGTATTCAACGTACTCGGACAGCTGGTCCAATCTCTTGTCGGAGCAGATTTGGAACCGGGCACCTACGCGTTTGCATTTCACGCAGAGAATTGTGCTTCGGGCATGTATTTCTATCAATTGAAGGCCGGAACGTATCTCGGCATAAAGAAAATGATGCTTGTGAAATAAGCGAATATTGAAGTAATGGATACTCTATATAAGAACGCTGGGGAGACCGTAGTGGATGTGCCGGATTTCTTTGTTGCGATGA
>CAYLMV010000200.1:0-5033 GCA_964384415.1 uncultured Chitinophagaceae bacterium
AACCGAAAGAGATCCCAGTGTATGGAACATTGTATACTTCATTATGCTGAATAACGGTTTGCGCGGCATACGCCGAGAATATGCCCACGCAGCCGTAATACTGGTTTCCGACATTGTGGATGTTGTTGTTCGATATGACATTATTCTGAAGTTGGGTCGAAGTTGGGGAATCTTGATGGTATTCGAAAACATGCTGTTCTCCTATCGTAATCGCGTTGCCTCCGATGTCGCAGAATTCGTTATGGTCAATGAGGATGTTGTGACAATTATCGATAAGGGATAATCCTCCACCTCCGAAATGAGAGAATTGACATTGTAGAAATGCGACACTCCGGCAACCATTGAGACGAACTGCTGAAGCAACGAAGACTGAATCACACATTCCCGCTTGTCTGCCAGTGAGGCCATAATTGGTGGGATAGTTCCATGTAACGCAAGTAAAGGTTAGCCCCTCGAATTCAATGTTGGCAACATTGTCAAGTTGGAGCAATACCTCCAACGTCGGAACAGTGAGGCTTGTCAAATCCGCCCCTGATTCTGGCTTGTAGTATAAGCTCCCGTGTAAATTATCGAGATACCATTCGCCGACGTGATCCAAAAAACCCAGACTGTTTTCAAAATAATACGGTTGGATTTTGCTTTTGGGTGGATTGACTATGCTCCATTCTCTTGTTTGGTCCGGTTCGGAGGCTATATAGTTTACCAAACTATCCGTTGCGGTTGGAAGGATCTTCGCAAGCCTGAGTCGGCTATGATTCCACGATTTGAAAATGACGAGCTCAGTCCCTTTGTCTGATGTGTCGACCTTTTGAAGTGAGCTTCTGGGAATAGTCAAACCTTTGATGGTAGTATCCCACTTGACAGCGGTAAAATAGGAACCTGTATCGGGAGTCCTTGCTCGTATAGCCCTTTTGTCGTTAGCGTACACCTCTCTGAAACTGCTTCCCACGTGTGCAACGTAGATGCCATTATTCCAATAGCTCCATCCGTTTACTTGTGCTCCGCCTGAGATAATGGGATGGGCTCCGGAGGCTGCAAGATATCGGACGTGACACTTTGTTGAGTCCCGGCTGTCAAAGCAAAGGCTTCCGGATAAATTATACGTGCCGTCACTAAGCATGACGAGAATCGTGTCGAGGGAGGTCTTATCGATGAGACGGATGGCATCGCGAGCCGCCGCAATTGTTCGAAAAGGAGAAGCGGCAGATCCATTGCTTCCATCGCTCCCGGTCGGTGATACATAGAGAATCAATAAATGCGCAGAGGGTTGGCCCTTCAAAGAAGAAAAGTATCCCAAGAAGATGAGCAACCCGAGAACTGCTAAGAGATGATTCTTCATTTGGGTTTAGACGTGATGATCCGTACGAAATGCGACAAACGTGATCCAGGCAATCACGCGAGAATCCGATCAAGAGAAGCTTGGCACTTGAATGCTGAGCAAGCGCTCAACTTCTAGAATATCTGATATTACGGGTTGTCCCTCCCTGGCATTCCCAAACTTAGTGAATATCGCGGTGTGAATCAAAGTGAAACTGCACTCATGCGAGAAGTGGCTCGGATTTAGCATAAAACGTCCCTCCGCCATATGCTCCGAAGAGATTACTTTGGCGCCGGAATCAAGCGATATAGCGAAGGCGGAGATACGACATGTTAGCCCAGATTGAAGGAGAAACGAAAAGCGTTTGGATTCCGAATTCTGCTGGAATGAGAAATCGCAAGAGCACTTGCGAGCCCCCTCCTTGATTTTCACTCTCCTTTTGGACTATCTTGATAGCAGCGTCTTCTCTTCATCGAATAAAACTAAAAGTGCGATCGACCAAGGTCATATTCTCCTGTCGTTATCTTTTCTTACCGGCCCTCTTTGTCATGCTTGCTTCCTCTCTAGCTGCGCAGGAAGGGTCGAAATTCGGAACGATTACCGGAAGAGTCTTGGACGCCGCCACCAGAGATTCTATACCCCTCGCGACTGTAATCATTAACGGTTCTACGCTGGGCGCGTCGACGAATGATGCCGGATACTTTGCGATTCAGCGAATTCCGGCCGGGACATATGAACTACAAGCCTCGGCGGTGGGATATGCTCCCATGATTCAACGCGAAGTGGTTGTACGCTCATCGGAGGAGACTAGCGTTTCGTTTTCCCTTGCCGAACAATCTGTGCAAGTCGGAGAAGTGCTCATCACGGGAGAGCAGATCATGATCCCGGACTTGCCGGTCAGTACGGAGTACCTTTCCTACAAAGAAATTCATAATAGCGCCGGCGCGTTCGATGACGTTGTCCGGAATGTTACAACTCTTCCGGGCGTATCCCAGCCCCGTTCCGATCGAAACGATTTGATTGTCCGCGGAGGCGCGGCAAGCGAAAATCTCTTTCTCGTCGACAATATCGAGATGCCCAATATAGACCACTTTGGAACGGAGGGATCCACTGCAGGCTCTGTCAGTTTCATTAACCTCGAGTTCGTCGAGAACACGGCTTTTTCCGCCGGCGGATTCGGAGTCCGGTACGGCGACAGGCTTTCATCAGTCATGTCAATTGGAATCCGCGACGGACGCGCCGATGAAAATCACGCCAAGGCAACTGTCTCCGCAACGGAGTTCGGCCTAAATCTCGAAGGGCCCGTCTCGGACGGCGGTTCGTACCTCTTTTCAGTACGAAGGAGTTATCTCGATCCGGTCTTTAAATATTACGGGTTTGCGTTCACTCCGTACTACTGGGATTTTCTCGGAAAGGCAAGTTACCAATTTGGCAAGACTGATAAGCTGGAAATTCTCGGGCTCGGCGCGATCGACCGGATCCAGTTCTTTAACGACACGCCGAAGAACATCGCAAGCAACAGCCGTCAGCTTTTCTGCAATCAGAACACAGCCGTTGGCGGGGCGACGTGGTGTCACGGTTTCGAGACCGGCTACACCATGGCGACGCTTCGTGAGTCATACGAGGACTTCAACTACCTGCAGCAGGGATACTCGGGGGGAGCACGGTATTTTTCGAGCATTACTCATGAGCGGGAAACCTCCCTTCGAGTTAACGGGGTTCTTAACGCGACAGGGTCGACAGATGTTTCGATCGGCATCGAAGGACGGATCCCTCGGATTGACGACCGCCTCGTCACCTCCGTGATTACGACGGGGTACACGAACGACCCACTCGTCGTCGCGGTCAACATCAAAGGGGACACGTCGAGCGTGAAGGGGGCGGCATACGCCCAAGTTTCTCAGACGATCGGACATCTTCTGCTGACGGCGGGCGTTCGTGAGGATTACTTCGAAATGCTGAAGAACAAAACCGCGTTCAGTCCCAGAATCTCCGTCGCATTTTCACTCACACCGGTGACTAAAATTACCGGCAGCGTCGGAGAGTATTCGCAGGCGCCCGAATATATCTGGCTGATGACGAACCCCTACAACCGCGGATTGACCTATCTCAGCGTGAATCAGTGCGTTCTCGGAGTGGAACAGTATCTGCAGAGCGATTTTAAGATCAGCCTCGAAGGCTACGTCAAAAACTATTCCAGCTATCCGGTCAGCCTCACCCGTCCGTACATCGTGATGGTCAATACCGGTACGGAGGTAAACGAGGCAGCGGAAGCGTACACGGCTTTCGGGCTCGACTTTCTCCAAAGTACCGGTACCGGATTTGCCGACGGCGTCGATCTCTTCATGGAGAAACGTCTTTCCGAAACGCCGTTCTACGGCAGGCTTACCCTCAGTTACGGCGAGTCGATGTTCAAGGCTCTCGACGGAATCAGCCGCCCGAGCAACAACGACGAGCGGTGGAAACTCAATGTCGGAGGAGGGTATCTTATCGACGAGCGATGGGAGGTGACGAGCACGTTTCGTTTCTACACCGGCCGTCCGTATACGCCCTATACGACGGAACAATGGGTGAGGACGAACGCGAACTATAACTTGGCGCGCATAGGAGCCAATCACGAACTGGACCTGCGAGTTGCCCGCCGTTGGTTTTTTGCCGCATCAAATCTGAGCTGCTACCTCGATATACAAAACGTCTACAACCGAAAACAACTCGTTCCACCTGTCTGGAACCCGACGAAAAATCTCTGGGAGCAGCCTCCGGAACTTGGCGTCGTCCCGTCGGTCGGAGTAAGCATGGAGTTTTGACGGAGTTATAGGTTCAAAGTTATAAGTTTTGCGTTGATGGGATGCGAGTCGCAGGTTGGCCTATGCCCAAATAGGTTGGATCCAATCGGAAGCAAATACCGTTGTCCACCAAATAGAGGAGGGACGATTGAAACATAATGCAGTGTTGATTCGCTTCGCGGTTGGCTCTGCGCTTCTGGCGATCATGACGGGAGAAATTATGAAGAATAACTTACGTGCGGAGAACTACTGGATTCCTATTGCGGCTCTTTACTTAGCACTCAGTTACTTGGCTTTGCTCGTGCGTGCCGCAATTGGCGATATTGACAAACGGTTGACGATGATTGAAGCCCAAGGTGGGAAGAAGTAGTCTCAATTCAGGTAATTTCTCCAGAAGCCACCTCAAAAACCCTGTCCGCCTCATTCTGACGTCCCAATGGGATCCCCCAAAGGATTCCCTTGGACCTTCGGGAAAAGTCACAACTATTTGCATTCGCACCCCGTGGGCTTCAAATTCCGAATCTCCACCAGAGACGGATGCGCCTTTGGCGCAAAGTTTGGAATGAAGAAACGAAGATCTTTGAGGTGGCGCCTAGCTGCAATGCAGGCTCTTCCACTCAGTGGTTCCTTTCAGTATAAAGCATGGATTCAATATATTTCGCGCACTCCTGCGCAATGTATTTGTGCGTCGCAGGTGTAATGTGATGGTCACCCTGCTTCCGGTGGACATCAGCCGCGCCAATATTTCTTATGATATCCTGTGAACGAATGAGGTAGTCATAGAAACGGGTTTTGGAGGATTGGAGTGCGTCATCCAATGACGAAGTTACTTGAGAGTCCATATTCCAGGCGGGGATATCGACAACGATGAGTGCGGCATTGTTTTTTCTGCATACTTCATACATCTTCTCAAGAAGTTTCAACGCGAG
>CAYLMV010000201.1:0-4977 GCA_964384415.1 uncultured Chitinophagaceae bacterium
TATAAGAACGCTGGGGAGACCGTAGTGGATGTGCCGGATTTCTTTGTTGCGATGATGCAGATCGATCGTACTTTGAAATACCTCGTCAAGAGACCACTTCGTCGTTGTTTTGATCATCATTATGCCACAGGGTACAAACAATCATGAAAAGACGAACATTCATTCAGGGGGTGCCGTTGACAGCTTTGGCGCTGGGGAACTTGATTGCGCCGTCACAAAGTGAAGCAGGTTCAGTTCTCGGAAAATTCTCCGGTGAGACCTCCGAGCGGATTGAGAAGGTGAAGCGGGCAATGCTTTCTTTGCAGAGAGCAACATGGGAACAAGGGGTCGCAATGCAGGCGTTGCTCGAGATGGGGGAGGATGACCTTGTGATTCTCATGTCTCGGGATGCTGTCTTGCGTCAATCTCCGGACGGGCGGCTCGCAATGCTCGGCGAGGAATTTGCCTTAAGCGACGCTGCCTCGCCGGGGGAGGCTGTTCTCTGGGCCGCCAGGAAGACCGGAGATCCGCTCCTCATGACCGGGTTCAACAAACTTCTCGACTACATAGAAAACAAAGCCCCGAGGACAAAAGAGGGGATCATTTATCATTTCACCAACATCCCTCAAATATGGAGCGACATCATCTATATGCTCCCTCCTTTTCTTGCCGCGGCCGGCAAATATAAGGAAGCGGTGAAACAAATTGACGGAGCCCGCTCTTGTCTCTGGAATGATGATAAGAAACTCCTCTCCCACATGTGGGATTGCGAGAAGCAGACGTTTGTACGGAAAGACTGCTGGGGGGTCGGCAATGGCTGGGCTGCAGCAGGCATCACGCGCGTCATACGAGCGCTCCCTGAAGAGATGCATGAAGAAAGAAACAAGTTGATCGGCTATGTCCGGCAAATTATCGACGGCTGTTGTGTTCATATGAGGAATGACGGGCTGTTCCACAACATTGTCGACGACCCGCACTCATTTGTCGAGACGAACCTGGCGCAGATGCTCGCCTATTCCATCTACAGGGGAATCAGGGGAGGATGGATCGACCGGTCCTATGGGAAGAAAGCCGGCGCGATGCGCGAAGGGGCCGTCGCGAAACTTGACAGCCTCGGTATGGTGCAAGGCGTTTGCGGATCTCCTGATTTCGATCACCCGGGCACTGCCACCGAAGGTCAGGCTTTCTTTATCATGATGGAAGTTGCTCACCGGGAATTGGATTGAAAGTCTACGATCTCTTAAATAGAAACCTTCCGAAGGTTTATTATTCTGACCCGCTATCCGTTCGGCAGCCTCAGCATTATTTCCATGTTATTCAGGTAAAAGCCGGAATAAAGGTCTTAAGTATTTCCGATATTCCTTCCAAGAAAAAGCTTGACACTGATTAAAATTTTATGTATATTTTTGTGTAAATATTTGCACTGAATTAGGCTCAATTCGTGCATTGCTCCTTGACATAGCTCCTCTGTCCATAAGATCCCAACAATAAATCCGCAACACTATTCGACAAGAATGATCTGCAATTAAGAATCCGTGGAGGATGTTATGGAAAACGCAATGATAAATGCCAAAGTCAGAATAAATTTGAATCTAACAGCAGAACTAAATGAAAAATTGAATACATGGGCAGAGCACCTTCAGATAACTTTAAGCGAGCTTTCTCGCAAAGCCCTGAAGGAATATGTCGAGAAACTGGAGCAAGACAAGCGTGAGCAGGAATTAGCGGAGGCTTGTAAGAATTACCGCCAATTTAACAAGAAGTTTTCCTCCGAATGGGCGAAGTATGAAACGAGGACTTAATGAGCAACATCCAGCGAGGGGAAGTGTACGATGTTATGCCCGATCCATCAATAGGGAAGGAAATCCAGAAAAAGCGGCCATGTGTAGTTGTTTCAGCAAACAAGTTTAATGCACTCTCTGGGCTGTCAGTCGTGTGTCCAATTACAGAGGGGAAGGGAATGAGGGCTGACATCATTCATATTGCCCTACGCAAAGGAGAGGGTGGCTGTACAAAAGATAGTCTTGTTCTTTGCGATCAAGTTAAATCAGTGGATGAAGACCGTTTAGTAGAAAAGAGGGGAAACGTAATGGTGGATGTAATGCAAAAAATCGACATTGGCTTAAGGCAAGTTCTTAGCCTTTAAGGGTTTGAGTGCTAATTATCAAATGCCCGTTTTCCTTACCTGAAAACGGGCATTTTTGCTTTGACGTCAATAAGAATCTCCTCTCCAGCCCTTACCGCTTCCCATTTCCGATACGCTCTAACCACAACAAAACTCTCTCTATCGTGAATGTGCTTTGCTTTCGGGTTCTAGCCAACCCTGCGGATATACCACTTGTCGGTCGCTCTTATTGAATTTGCCAATGCGTACGCCTCGAGATTGTCGAGCTTCTCGCTGATGTTTACGGCTCCATTTCGCTTCTCCCTTCAGACTGTATCACCACACTCCGTTCCATTCACTTGTTTGGCTGGAAGAAAAAATGTACTTTGTTCTGTCTTTCAGCAGCGTCAAACAATAACCAAACGGACTAAATCTGAAGAGCATGCCGCCAGGTAACTACAAACTGTCGACGAGTAAGCAGGGGTGGGGCATCGGAATTCTGGGTGGAATAGCCCTCATCTATCTTTCGATGTACGCTCTCCTCTCCAAACGTCCGCAGGAGCATGTGACGGAATTCTACTTTGCTGACCGCATGACCGAGGCCCATCGGATCCTGATCGATCAATACAATAAGCTGCACGAAGGCAAGGTGAAAGTCATCCCCATCGATTTTCCCAATCAGGATTTCAGTTCAGACACCCGGAAGGAGATCCTTGCCCGCTCTCTTCGCGGGGAGGATGACGGAATTGATTTGCTGGCGGTCGATGTTATCTGGGTCCAGCGATTCGCCAAATGGTGCGAGCCCCTTGGAAAGTATTTCACCGATGAAGAGCGGAGGCGGATCGCACCGACCGCGCTCGGCTCCTGCTACCTGGAGGGGGACCTTCTCGCCGTTCCCCTCGACGTCGTTGAAAGCGTGATCTATTACCGGTCTGATTTGCTCGCCAAAGAGCCGAACGGAAAAGAGCTTTTGAAGCGCGTCCAGGGCGAAATGTCATGGACCGAGTTCCTGAAGATTCAGAAGGATATTTCCCGCTCAAAGAACCCCTTTTACATCTATCCAGCTGCCGATTACGAAGGGCTCATCTGCTGTTACATGGAAATACTTCTGAGCCAGAAACCCGATTACTTTTCCACCGTTGGATATCGATTCGACACGCCTGAGGCAAAGAACGCGCTCACGCTGCTCGTCGACCTCGTGCATGCGAACCATGCCACACCGGAAATCGTCAGCAATTTCACTGAGGTACCGAGTTATGATTATTTCATCAAACACGACGGCCTCTTTTTGCATGGATGGACCAGTTATGATAAGGATTTCAGAGAATCCCCCGTCGACTCGGTAAAAGAATCTGGTTTGAGGAAGATGCCGGTGCCGTACTATCCCGGCGGCAGACCTGCGGCCGTTTTCGGGGGATGGAACCTGATGGTCTCAAAAGCAAGCCAGAAGAAAGAAGCGGTGGTCGATTTCATCAAATATCTGTTGAGCGACTCATCGCAAGAAGTCTTTTACGTCAAGGGAGGATATTATCCCGTTCTCAATTCGTTCTACAACGATTCGACGTATCTTCGGAAATATCCCGAAATCGTTTCCATCAAGAACCTGATGAAGCTTGGAGTGCATCGGCCGAGCCAGGAAGAGTATACGAAGGATTCCAAGATCATGTCACGTTATTTTTCTCTGGCGATCAAGGGGAAACTCACCGTTGACGAAGCGTTGAAGAATGTGGAAACAAGCATCGAGTCTGAGCGCAGTCTGACACCGTAACCGCTATGATGGATTGGATGAAACTGGAAATACCGGATGGAGTGAAGACGAAGCTCTCGCGTTACCGCTTCGAAATCCGGCATATTGTCGTGATGGTCGTCGTCCTCATCACGTTCCAGACCATCCTCGTCTTCTTCCAGAAACAAAACCTCGAGACGTTTCTCGGCGAAACCCAGAGCTGGTTCCGCAAATACTATGCGGAGCGTCTAGCCCTTGTGACAACGACGAACGTCGAACTCACCTTCCAGCGCCAGCAGCGCGTGCGGGCCCAGCAGGACAGCACCGAAATGTATCTTGCGTACTCTCTCAATGTCATCCTGAAACAACAGCTCATTCACAGGAGCGTTGAGGACATTTGTCTGATCCTCGTGAGGAACCACCGGCTCTATATTATCGATAACGGCCAGAAACTCACGGCATTCTTCGGCAACCGGCTGGCGCCGTACGAAGACGGAGGACCGACAACGCATGCCGGGGCGATCAGCTTCTTTCTCTCGCAGAAAGACGAGATGAGCCGCAAGGAAAAGATTATCAGCGCCGTTTCGAACGAGAAGACGTTCGACGTCATTGTCCCGTTTGTTCCCGACGGCGAGTATCTCGGGGTCATGTACATGCGGGTCACGCCCGATTTTACTTTTCTTACAACAGAAATCCAATCGAGCTTCGATAAGGTCGCGCTCACATTTCTGGCGCTCATCTTTATTAGTCTGATGGCTATATTCATCATCTCCTCGAGGGCTGTCCGGGAACGCAACAAGGCGCAGGAGGAACTGTTCGTGGAGCATGAACAGAACCTTGAAAAACAAATCAGGCTGGAGAAAGAATCGCTCTTTACAAAGCGGATTTATCACACCCACCACAAGGCTGAAAAGATTATGGGGTTCATCAAGAACGATGTCCGGATGATGAATCCCGAGAACCTCAGCCAGCTGAAACAGCGCGTCATCATGTATTCGAACTTCATCTCGCGGATCATCTACGACATGAAGTGGTACGACCAGGATATCAATACGATTGTCAACCGGATGTTCAAGACGAACATCAACATGCTCATCGAGTTCATCGTTCACAATGTTTTTCTGCGGCTTTCGAGCAAAAATGAAATGTTCGAAATCAAACTTAATCT
>CAYLMV010000202.1:0-4797 GCA_964384415.1 uncultured Chitinophagaceae bacterium
GGTATCGTCGTCCCGATGAAATGGAACACGGTTTTTACTCCATCGAGCGCACGCGACAGGTCTCCGAGGTTAGAGAAATCGCCGAACTGCAGATCAATTTTATTTAGAACGCTTTTGATCCGGTCGGTGTTCTGGCCGTCTTTGTCCAGAACGCGCACGCCGTAGCCCTTTGTCACCAAATGACGGGTGACGACGGAACCAAGAAAGCCGCACCCTCCAAGGACGAGGCAGATGTCATTCTTGTTATCTGGCACTTCGCTTGGATCCCTTTTTCATTTCACGGATGATAAATTTAGGCGAGCTGTTGGAGTTCATCAATATTCTTCCGGTATACTCGCCGATGAGGCCAAGGAACGCCATCTGCATTCCGCCGACGACGAGCACGACGACCATCAGCGAAGCCCACCCTTGAACGGGCATGCCGTAGAAAATCTTCTCGAGGATCACCACCACCGCTCCTGCCAGGCCGATCACTGCGCTGAAAACTCCTATGAGGGATGCAATCTGCAGAGGCCTGATCGAGAAGTTGACGAGCAAATTGAGTCCGTGGTTTATTAATCGGAGCACTGTATAGTGAGATTCGAACTCCGATCTATCGTCGCGCACGGACACGCCGCCGACGTTTGTGGTGGTCCAGCTGATAAGCCCCTCGATGTAGGTATACGAGGATTGGTATTTCAGAATCTCATCGACGACCCACTTGCGGAGAACGCGGAAGCTGCTGAAATTGCCCCCGACGGCCGTCGAGAGGATCTTGGCAGAGATCCACTTGCTGAAGTCGGAGGTCATGTTGCGGAAAAAATTGTGAGCGCGGGCTTCCGGCAGGCCGTAGACGACATCGAACCCCTCTGAAAGTTTTTCGAGCAGCCTGGGAATTTCTTCCGGGGGATTCTGCAAATCCTGATCAATCGTTACGACAATTTCTCCCTGAGCGCAGGAAAGGCCGGCGAGGGTTGAGTTGTGCTGCCCGAAATTGCGGCTTAGCTGCACGGCACACACATTTGGATCGCGTAACTGCAATTTCTTCACCGCGGCAAAACTGCCGTCCGTACTCCCGTCATCGACAAAGATGATCTCGTATTTGCCGAGGGAGCGGGCAATGGGAACCAGCTTCTCATGGAGACGTTCGACCATCATTGAGCCGTTATAGACCGGGACAACGTATGATATCAGTTTCATGACTTCAATCAAAAAGTATGATGGAAAGCGATATCAAGATAACGAACGCATCTGCTTGTTTCAACAGCCGTGGTGGTACGTTTTGCATTTGAGCTAAAACCCGTTATAGAGATTCCCGCTAAAAACATGCGGGAATGACGCAGTTCTTCTTTCGTCATGCCCGCGTGTTTTAGGCGGGCATCCGAAACGTACCGCTGCCCAACAGCCTCACCAATGGAGGCGGTACACGCGCAGCGTTCCGTAACAATTTTTTGGAAATTCGGCGACGAGCGTGCCCCTGGTTTGCGCCGTCTGTTCCGCTTTTTCGCGCACCTCCATCCAGAATTCCTTTCCCCACACCTCCTGGTCGCCGGTGATCAAATATTCCGGCTTGAAGGTCTCCAATTCCCTGAAATGAGTGTACTGGGAGCGATACGGCTGCTGGTAAAATCCGAACCAAAAAGTGATCGATCCCCAGACTCGGGCGTTCGGGGGTATCACTGTTTGAAGCCTCCGGATGGTCTCTGAATACGGACAATCCTTGTTGCGCCACACCAGGCCGGCGTCCCCCGCCAGTTGATTCAGCGAGAAGAGAACGACGAGCGCAAGGCTGGCCGAAGGGAGCCAATGCTGCCGCGAGGAGATCTGCCGCAATCGCACGAAAAGCGTTCTAGCTTCGCCAAGCCATTCGTCCGCCATGGAGGCTGCGAGGATGCAGAGAAGGGGGAGAATGGAAGCGGAGTAGAATATCGTCTTATTGGCGAGCAACGCGAGCGATAAGAAGGCGTGGGCAGCGACCATGATGGCCAGATACCGAGCCTCTTTCTTTTTCGAGAAGAGCGATGCGAACCACACAACAGCATAAAAAAGGACCAGAAAAACCCGGTTCGGGAACTGGGCGTACTCGACAATGCGATTCCACTCTCCCTGAACACTTGTCGCTAGCCAATTGTGTTGTGCGATGACATTCGTTCGATTATCGAGCTGGAGATAGAACGTGGAAAACGAATTCTGTGCATCGTTTACGACCACATAGACGAGATATGGAAGCACCCCGACAAGCACCGCGGCAGCAAAACTCCAGCTCAACCGGGACGTCCAGATTTGTTTCCCACCGGCCAGAAGCAGCACAACAGCGAGCGCACAGATGTGAAACAGTGCATTGGGATGGACCCACAGTGCGATGCCGCACAGCAGCCCGGCCCAGATGAAGTCGCGAACGGCGCGCGCGCGGATGCCCCGAAAGAAAAAATAGAGCGAGGAGATCTCGAACGCCGCAAGATAGATCTCAGGGCGGATCGTTCGATAGGAAATGAACATCATTGTCTCGATCGTCACAAACCAGACAGCTAGGAGCGCTGCCCGCCGGGTAAAGAACTTCTTCGTAAATGCGTAGAGTGCAATCAGCATCACGAAGCCGAAAAATCCGGAAACCAGTCTCCCTGTGACGGGGCCGAATCCAAAGAGAGCGAATACGGGAGCCGTAGCAAGGCTCAAAAAGAGGCGGGGTTGGAGCAGCACTTTGTCGTAGCCGGAATAGTTCTCGAGGACGGGATTATACATCCTTCCTTCCGTGGAAAGCGTATAGCCCGTGGCAGCCTCCCACGGCTCATCCACCCAAACCCGCGGATAGTGATCGAGCATCACGGTCGCGAAGACGACATAGAGCGCGAGGAGCAGAAGGAAGTATTGGTGCTCTCGAAAGAATGCAGCCACTGCAGTTCCGGAATTAGTGGACATCAAACACTCTCATCCACATCTCAAGGCACACAAGCCGCCAGAGCGTGTTGCCCGAGATGTCGACGGCGTTGCCGTGAAATTTCTTTTCGATCTTCTCGCGATCGATGAACTCTGCCGCCCGAAGCGGCTCCTCGATCAGCAGCGTACGGATGTTCGGCAATAATGCCTGCAGCCATTGATCCTGGGGCGTAACGAATCCCATTTTGTCCTTGCGCCATTGAATTTCCTTCGGGATGATTCCTTCCGCGGCAGAGCGCAAGGCATATTTTGTCCATCCGTTGTGGATCTTGTACGATGAAGGAATCTTCATTCCGCATTCCACCACCCTGTAATCGATGAAGGGAACTCTGGCTTCGATCGAGAAGGCCATCGAATTCCTGTCTTCATAATGGAGGAGCTGCTGGAGATTGAGCTGAGTTTCTTCCTGAAGGAGTCGTTCCTGCAGGTTGCCGTTGGACTTTTCCAGCAGCCCCCACTGATTCTTGTGGGCCGATAAGAATTCCGTCTTCATGAGTGAGTTGGGTTCCAGCGCCTGCTCGACAATTGAGCGCGGCAAAATGCTCGCCCCGAGTTTTCGCACTAAATCGTAGACCTGGTACCGCAGCGGCCAGCTGCCGATATCGGAAGTGCCCTGCACTTCCTTCCAGAATGTTCCAAGCATGAAGCGGCGCAGCAACTCCGCCTGGTACACCGGCCGGTGCCAGCTGTACCCCCCGAGGAGTTCATCGGCTCCCTGGCCGTCGAGGAGAACCGTTATGCCATGTTCCGCCGCGAGCCTCATGACATTCCATTGGGCATAGACAGAGGTTGAATTGAACGGCTCGTCCTGGTGGTAGATAAGCTGCCGCAATTCAGTCCAGAGGCGTCCGCCGTCGGGGAGGACGAAGTGCGGTTGAGCGTTTGTCCGGGCGATCACTTTATCGACGAAAGGCTTCTCGCTGAATTGAGGGTCGTCGTAAATTGCAGTAAACGTTTTCTGGTGTTCGCCGATGAGACTTCGATCGATGACGCCGCTTTCGGAAATGAGCGAGTTGGCGAGACATACGATCGTCGACGAATCAAGTCCCCCGCTCAGGCAGCTTCCGAGTGGGACATCGGTGCGCATCCTGAGCTTTACAGAGTCACTGAGAATTTCCAGAAGTTCCTGTGCATGAAGCCTGCTCTCCGGCTCGGAAAACGGCGAAAACCGAGTGTCGGCCGCGAGGGTGTAATACTTCTGGATCGTGAGATTTCCTGCGGCATCAAGCGTAAGATGATGCGCCGGGGGAAGCTGCTTCACGTCCGAATAAAATGTTTGGTCCGTGTGGTCGAGGATGGCGTACGAAAGATAGTCGTGTACCGCGCGATGATTAGGGGTGCGCGACACGGCGGGATGGGTTAAGAGCGCCTTGATCTCGGACGCGAATGCAAACTCGCCATTCTTCATGAAATAGTAGAATGGTTTGACGCCGAAACGATCGCGCGCGCAAAAAAGTGTTTTCGTGCGGCCGTCCCACAGGGCGAACGCCCACATCCCGTTGAAGCGGTTGAGGCAAGCGGTTCCCCATTCTTCGTAGGCGTGGATGATGACTTCGGTGTCGGTCTTTGTGCGGAACGTGTATCCTTTCCCTCTGAGCTCTTCCCGCAGCTCGATGTAATTGTAGATTTCCCCGTTGAAGATGAGCCAGATCGTTCCATCGGCGTTGGCAATCGGCTGGTGCCCCGCGGGAGAAAGATCGATGATGCTCAGGCGCCGGTAGCCGAGGCCGAGGGAAAACGTTTCATCCGTCTGCGCGTTGATGTGTGCGAGCGTTTCTTTCGCATGGGGGATCGAATCGTCGCCGCATCGGTGCTCATACCGCATCGTCGCGGGGTTGACCAGAAGGTAGCCTTCATCGCTTGGTCCGCGGTGGCGAATTG
>CAYLMV010000203.1:0-3016 GCA_964384415.1 uncultured Chitinophagaceae bacterium
AGTCTTTGACAAGCTGCCATTGAGTTGTGTTGCAGAGGCTGTGGGTGTCGAAAACGCGAAGAGGGCTAGAGATGGTGTCAATGCGGTACTCCAGCACAATTCGGCATGTATCGGGCGGGTTTTGGGGATAGCTTCGGATGTAACCATGGAAGACAAAGTATTGGACACCTGCATCAATCAGGGAAGAGAACTTGGAGACGTTGATATCCTGCCGGAGTTCTGCGCTATCCTTTGCGCCGGCGTAAAAGATATATTGACCATCGAATGCGGGGGCAAAATTGCCGCCGCCAAGTTGACGCTGCCAATCAAAGCCGGAGACTTCAACCCAGGAGGGAATTTTGTTCTTCGCGGCAGAATCTTCGCAACTCGGGTTTGAAATAAGGTTCTGCCCGGCAACCTGCCCTCTCACCGTGAGTATGGGTAGGATGAGTGCAGTCAGGATTGACATGATAAATAAACGGCATTTCATAATCCGATTCCTTCTGGTTAAGGAGATAATTGATTCGTGTACTCTATTTTATCGTAAAGCCTAACTTCGTCGACTACTTCATCAAGATCATCTTCTTTGTTTCTACAAAGTTGCCCGCTCTCAGTCGATAAATGTAAGTGCCGCTCGGAATATTTGAGGCATCCCACTTCACCGAATAAAGTCCGGGGGCTTTCTCCTCATTCACCAATGTGGCCACTTCCCTGCCGAGCATATCGTATACTTTCAATTCCACAAATCGCAAATCGGCAATTGTAAATTGCAAATTAGTTGCGGGATTGAACGGGTTAGGATAGTTCTGGTTGAGAGAGAATTTCGCGGGGGCGGCGTTCACTTGAACTTCAATCTCTTGAGAGTATTTGAAAGAGCCGTTGCGGTCTATTTGTTTCAACCGATAGCGATATTTTCCATCATTCGTTATTTTATCGGTGAAGGAGTACGACTTCGGTGTGGCTGAAGTTCCGGCCCCTTCAACAAATCCCACCTTCGTCCAATTGTTGAATATTAATTGCTCGTTATTCATTGACATCCGTTCTACTTCAAACCCATAGTTGTTCACTTCGCTCGCGGTTTTCCATTGAAGGTCTGATGACGAGCCGGTCTTCCGGATTGAAAAAGAGACCAACTCAACTGGCAACGTGCTCCCGCTGAAAATTCGCTGTGCATAGATGTCAGCATCTCCGAAGCGAAGGTCGTACCATGCGGCAATTACTCCCCCTGCATTGTCGCTGGTAGTGCAGGGACTTCCTTTGGCACTTACCGCCGCGCAGACTGCTATCCCGTTATCATTCCATTGAACTGCACCCCCGGCGTTGATCTTTTGCGAATAGATCCGCGTGCTCCCGGTTCTAGCGTCTGTCCAGGTAACAACTGCCCCTCCCGCACTATCACTGACAAGAGAGGGAGAGTCCTGGTTTCCCGTTGCCGTACATATTGCCACGCCGTCGGTTATCCATTGAGGACTCCCCGATGCATTAAGGCGTTGCGCGTAAATATCCGTGGTGGAACGTGAACGTAAATCTATCCAAGCAATAATTGCGCCTCCCGATCCGTCGCTTATGATGACCGGATATGTCTGATCGTAAACAGCTGAGCATACAGACACGCCGTTCGTCGTCCACTGTGCAACACCTGAGGCATTGAAACGCTGGGCAAAAATATTATGATCAAAAGCTCCATTTCGGATGTCATACCAGGCAACGATTGCGCCCCCGGCTCCGTCGCTTGCGATTGCCGGAGCATACTGAACTCCGTTGGAAGAGACCCTAACACCGTTCGCCGTCCACTTGGCGGTGCCGGTAGAATCGATCCGCTGTACGTCAACACCGCTTTCTTCGTCGCGCCACGCGATAATGCCGCCCCGTGCGCCATCACTCGCGATGACCGGAGGATCGTAGAGAGTCTTTCCAGTGTCTACGACAACGCCGTCAGTCGTCCATTGCGTTACTCCGGCGCCGCTGATCCTTTGTGCGTACACTTCATACCGAGCACCACCCCGGTTATCGAGCCATGTCACCACGGCGCCACCAATCCCATCGGGCACCAGCAGCGGAGTTTTCTGAGTACCAGCAGCTGCACTGACCGAAACACCACCTCCTGACCATTGAGCCGCTCCCGAGCTGTTTACATGTTGCATGTAAACATCTCCATCGCCGCGGTAATCGCTCCACGCAATAAGAGCACCTCCCGCTCCGTCGCTGGCCATGCTCGAATTCTCCTGGGCTCCGGGAACATCGCAGACTTTTCCTCCCCCCCAGACCGCGACCCCTGAAGCGTCGATTCGCTCACGATAGATAAACTCATACAATCCATCACGTTGGTCCGTCCAAGTGATGATAGCACCTCCAGTGCCATCACTGATAATTGCGGGAAAGGCCTGATTGTATGGCGCGCTCGCAATGACGGTGTTTTGTGTCGAATCGTTTACCCATTGACCTACCGAGCACTGCGAAAAGAGAATAATGATACCACTCACAAAAAGGAAGACACGATTCATACTTACCTCTCTTTTGTCGATGACATGTGACTTATTATCCCAGTCCTTGCTTTTGTATAATCAGTTCTTCAAAGGTGAACTAGGTGACGGAGGAAGATTGTCACTCGTGCAATTTATTGAAACATAAGTGTTCTAACTATGACGCAAACGCGTTGTTTTCATCGGGAAGTTGGAGATCTGGCCATATCAAAAGATTGAAATTTAGGCGAGATCATAGATCATTTCATCAATATCATCTTCTTCGTTTCAGTGAAGCTTCCCGCCTTGAGTCGATAAATGTATGTGCCGCTCGGAAGGTTGGTTGCATCCCACTTCACCGAGTAGCTCCCTGCGGGTCTCGCCTCATTTACCAGCGTTGTGACTTCCCTTCCAAGAAGATCAAACACTCTTAGTTCCACAAATTGTGAATTGCCAATCGTAAATTGCAAATTGGTTGTGGGGTTGAATGGATTGGGATAGTTCTGACTTAGCGAGAATTCGGTGGGGGCACCGGTGACTTCAACTTCGACTTCCTGAGAGTATTTGAATGTTCC
>CAYLMV010000203.1:3116-4795 GCA_964384415.1 uncultured Chitinophagaceae bacterium
CGGCGCCGGTGCCGACAAATTTGGTCCCTTGCTGGCTCCAGACTCCACCCGAACGTGTCCACACCCACACTGCTCCTACACCAATGCTGTCACCAACTCCGCCCACAATCGCTGTATTGCCGTCACCGGATAGGGAAACAGAATAGCCTTGGTAGGGAATCCCAGCACCGCCGGTGCCGACAAGTTTAGTTCCCTGTTGTGTCCATATTCCACCCGAAAGTGTCCAGACCCACACTGCGCCTACAGCGCTGTTGTCGAGATATCCACTGATGATAGCTGTATTACCGTCGGAGGAAAGGGAAACAGAAAAGCCTTGAGTTGTGTTTCCTATAGCGCCTGTGCCGACAAGTTTGGTTCCCTGCTGGCTCCATACTCCACCCGAACGCGTCCACACCCACACTGCTCCTACACCGCTGTTATCGTTATATCCACTGACGATGGCTGTATTACCGTCAGAGGAAATTGAGACAGATATTCCTTGGTGTGCGGGGCCGACAGCGCCAGTGCCAACAAGTTTACTTCCCTGCTGTGTCCATACTCCAGCGGAACGCGTCCAGACCCACGCGGCTCCCGCACCACTGTTATCATTATGTCCGCCAACGATGGCTGTATTGCCGTCAGCTGAAAGGGAAACAGAATAGCCTTGGTTGGGACTACCGACAGCGCCGGTGCCGACAAGTTTGGTCCCTTGCTGGCTCCAGACTCCACCCGAGCGAGTCCACACCCACACTGCTCCTACACTGCTGTTGTCAGTAGATCCACCGACAATCGCTGTATTGCCGTCAGAGGAAAGGGAAACAGAATTGCCTTGGTGTGAATTGCCTACAGTCCCTGTGCCGACAAGTTCAGTTCCCTGCTGGCTCCAGACTCCACCCGAACGTGTCCATATCCATATTCCTCCTAAATTGTCACCGTCTCCGCCGACGACGGCAGTATTACCGTCGGAGGAGAGGGAAACAGAGGAGCCTTGCTCTGAGTTGACTCCACCAGTGCCGACAAGTTTACCTCCTTGCTGCGTAAACTGTGCGTTGGCTTGTCCCAGCGCAATAAGGCAAACTGCAATGGTGGGAAAAACGAGATGAACGCGTTTATGTAGGAACGCCAGACCATCTTTGTAGCTGTGAAATGCTGATGCATAATGAGTAACTCCAGCTATGACCGGCTGCAAATAAATGAACCATCCCATGTGACCCTCTGTATATATTGTGGTTGAAAACGGATACGCCGAAATTCGTGGTGTCAATACAAAGAAATATTTCACAGTGATGAAGCCGGCAAAAAGCTAACTACGGGAAGGGGAAATGCCAGGGTGTGATCTGTACCCCAAAGAGTGCGATACGGTTCATACTAGACTCTCCTTCATTGACAGCAGATGACTTGTTGATCTGTCCTGGCGAATTCAGTTTTTCTACAATTTTCAGTCCTACGGCGGGAGATGATCACGCATCCAATCTATTGAATCAGGAGAGCAATGGTTATGACGCAAACGCGTCGTATTGGCGGGAATCAAACGGCCGGGAAAGGCAAAAAAAATTGGAATTGAATCAGAAATGCAACCACCACCCCCGTTCAGTTGGGGGGATGGGACCTTTCGGCGAGATCATAGATCATTTCATCAATATCATCTTCTTCGTTTCAGTGTAGCTTCCCGCCTTGAGTCGATAAATGTATGTGCCGCT
>CAYLMV010000204.1:0-2303 GCA_964384415.1 uncultured Chitinophagaceae bacterium
GAATGATACGATCAGCAGATACGTCCGCGCAATGAACTACATGGAATTGGCAGTACGTCGATGCGGCTTACGTCTCCCGCCGCTCTTTGGCGGCAATTGCAATCCGTTGGGCGGCTGCATTCAACCTTCTACATAGATTCGAATAGCCATGAATCTAAGCTGTAAACTATTCCTCATCCTCTTGGTTACGATGGTTTCCAAGGACACAGCGCAAGACCGATGGTTTATCAATCCTGGATTTAAGCTAGGTTATGCATTTGGTCAAAATGGCGGGTTCATTTCCGGATGGGAAGTCAGTATCACTAATTTGCCTGACGCCAAGCGGCCAATACTTGGCGCATGCGTTTCTATTGAACATATTAAATCAGTCACAGTGGTTCACTGCGCCGTTGAGGCCTCAAGCATTTTCGGGATTTCATTGGGCCCGACAATAATAGTTTCAGACGATAGCCACGCATGGGGAATTGGGGCAACTCTTTTCGGAGGCGTAGTCGTGATGCCCTATTATAGAGTGACGTATATACCCAACTGGTCGACTTTAAATGAGGTCGGATCTTTTATCAAGATTCCCCTGAAATTCGCAGGTCCTGATTTTAACCTGGCCGAATAGATGCAACTGCCCAACAAGCCGCTCCCGGCCGGGAAACGCGGGACACGCTGGAATCAGACGTCGACGATTTCGCCGCGCGGCAGCACGCCGAGAGTGATCTGATCTGCGGCACGTCCGCGCAGTGAACGACATGCCGCTAACAGCTGGCCGCAAAAGCGTGTTTGCTCCGCTGCTTTTCGGTCCGTTAGGCGGACAAAGTACCAGAATCCAATGACTAAATAACGATGGCATTCGAATTCCAGCCAACATTAGAAGGCAGACTAGTCAAACTCAGGCCGCTGCGTCCAGACGACTTTACTTCCCTTTTTCAGGTTGCCTCTGACCCGCTGATTTGGGAACAACATCCAGACCATGATCGATACAAGGAAGATGTGTTCAAGGAGTTCTTTCGCGTTGCAATGGAATCTGGCGGCGCACTATTGGCGATTGATGTCGCTGCTGACAAGGTGATCGGTTCATCACGTTTTCATGGCTTTAACAGCGAGCAAAGCGAAATTGAAATTGGCTGGACTTTCTTAGCCCGATCACATTGGGGCGGGTTGTACAATAGAGAAATGAAGCATCTCATGCTGCTGCATGCCTTCAGATTTGTAGAAACAGTCGTGTTTCTCATTGGGTCTGACAATATTCGCTCGCAGCGGGCCGTTGAGAAAATTGGCGGCGTTCGTATAGAATCAAGGAAGAATGGACAAGGGCGCCAAAGTGTTGCTTACAAGATCACAGCAAAGACGTTTGCGGGTGCCTGACCAGTCGAACCCCGCCTGGAACCGCTGGATCTCGCAAAAAAAGCTCGACAAGCCGACGACGATTTGGCCGCGCGGCAAAACGGCGAGAATAGTATGATCAACAGATGTGTCCGCTCAACGAACTACATGTAACCGGGGATTCGCCGCAGTAGCTTGTTTGTTCCGATTCTATTTAGGGGGAGCTCCGGTCCGTTAGGCCGCACGTTAGCCGTTTTACTTACCTTCGGCCGCTTGCATTACGGTTCGCAAAACAGTAAGTTTGCTTTAGATTATTCGGGGTTCAATGGGCGGGCCATCTCTTCACTTCTATTTATATCTCCTTGAACTCCAAAAGAGTTCGCCTAATTCCTGTCAATCGTGAACACGCGAATAGAATGCTATGCAGCGCTGAGATCTGCGTGCCCTCGCAAAGAACGCTCAACAAGTCCCCAAAGTCCGATGAACTCCTTGGGAGGATCCTCCGAAGGAGTCCTTTGAACCTTCGGGACGGGCTGGCGCCGACCATCGACCATTTCGCCGCGGGGGCTCCGGTCCTTCATTCCGCACATAATGATTACTTCATTTCTAAGTTAATGAGCAATAGTCCGAGAGCGAATCGTTGCATATGGGAAAAAACAAAGACATAACAGAACCGGATAATACAGCAGTAAGAGCAGCTTTGTGGAGAGCTTTGCACATCCAAGTGGACGCAATGCCTCATATACTAGAAGATCGCATCGGCCTGCAATTGACAGCTCCGCCTGATGATTGGCAGCAACGTCCTGATATGAAATTCACAAAACGCCTTCGGGCCTCCATCGTTGCTCGTGCCCGTTTCATAGAAGATTTAGTTATTGAACAAAGCAAAAAGGGAATCGCTCAATATGTCATTCTTGGTGCAGGGCTTGACACATTCGCGCAACGGAGACCAGATATCGCTTCCAAACTTCAAGTCTATGAAATTGACC
>CAYLMV010000204.1:2403-4733 GCA_964384415.1 uncultured Chitinophagaceae bacterium
TCACTTCCGTCCGGTTCGAAACTTGCGATGACGTTCTATTTGCCAATTGACCTCCTTGATGAAGAAGACAAGCCTATGCAAAAAATTGCAGACGAAGGCGCTCGTGCGGCAGGAACGCCGTTTGTGAGTTTCTTTGCACACGATGAAATATTGGCTTTAGCACACGAAGCCGGTCTTAAAGACGTAAAGACAATTTCAACAAAAGATATGGAACAAAGTTATTTTGCGAATAGAGCTGACAAGCTTTTGCCCGCAAGCGGAGAAGTATTTCTATTGGCAACAACATGACAACAGAATTGGGCTGCCGTGTGCGTTCCCACCAGCCGTCGACGATTTCGCTGAGCGAGAGCTCGCTGAGATTGAAATGATCAACAAAAACGTCTGCACAATGAACTACATGGAAGAAGCTGTTCGTCGCCGCAACTTACTTGTCCCGCTGCTTCTTAACGGGAGCTCGGGTCCGTCAGGCTTGAATTCATGAAAAGTATTCTACCATTTATCGTGCTTGCGACCAGCGTTATTTTTTCGAGCTGCGTCCTGGACAAGGAGAATCCCGTATCATCCTCAAATGATGCGGCTTCTTTAGTAACAATTGCAGTGGGAACATACCCATCAATATCTCCAGATGGGAGGAAACTGGCCTTTTCGCGAAGCGGGGCAATATTTATTAGTGATACTAATGGACACAACGCAATTCAACTTACCAGCGGAACCTTCGATGATATAATGCCTCAGTGGTCTCCGAACGGTCAGCGGGTTGGATTTATTCGTAAGAAAAACAATCAACAAGGCAACGGGACATTGATGATCGTAGATTCTGCAACTAAAATCGCACAAAGTATTTCGACGACCGATTCCGTGAATTGCCAATTGGAAAGTGTCCAAGCGCCATACGCTAATAGCGGCAGTAATCCATACGCTTCCGCGCCATTTTGGAGTTGGTCGCCTGACGGTTCTAAAATAGCATTCTATAGTGGAAATGATTCATTAACAACTTTGTCGATAGTGAAAAGCGACGGAAGCGGGAATGCGTCAGGTAAGTTTACGCTTTACAAACATCATCAATTTGATTATTCGGGAAATTGCTCTGGGTTCTGCTGGTTGCCCTTCGGCGATCAAATCATATGTGCCTCTAATTCCTATAACGACACAAGTTGTCTCTATGCTATTACCATTGGAATTGATACCATGATAAGAATGTCTGACAAGAAAGGAGTTACAAATCCAACTTGTTCATCGGACGGAAGAATCGTAGGGTATAAGTCTAATGACTATCCCGGTTATCAACTGATAGACCTACAAACGGATTTCGTTTCCACCCTTTACTATGCTTGGTATTCGCCAAAACTTTCACCAGACGGGAAAAAGGTAGTTTCTTACTCCTATTCTTATAGCGGTAATCCAGCCGAAGCAGCTGGTTCACAATTAAACTGCACCGATGTGTCGACCGGACTAAGTTCATTCTTAGTGCAATCCGACTGGGATTATAACTTCGTATTTCATCCATCATCAAAGTGGGTGTTCTTTACTCGTGGCGGAGAAATATTCAGAGTCGATTTAGGGAACTGATTGCGACAGTTAAATCCAAGACAAACCAGTCGCTCCCCGCTGGTAGCCGCGGTCCATTAGCCAGCGCAACAGCATACCATAGCACAATAGAACGGGTACTCAATGAAAGCAATAATTTCTACCTTTGCATTGACAGTTATCTTGTCTGTCATTTGTATGGCTCAATTCGAAAAAGGGTCTATTGAATTGTCATTAGTCGGAATGGCTGGCGCCCAAAAAAGCACGGCTGAATACAAAACCTATGCCTTTGCTTCCACTAGCATAGATTTGTTTGTTGCAGAGTATATCTCCATTGAACCACAGGTTGATGTATTGTTCAATCCGCTTGGTCCGCCGGCAGAATCAATCATTGGTAATATCTCAGGGTCACAGCGGATCGCAAATTCTAATATTGCCTTTTTTGTTAAAGCCGGATATGGCCGAGGCAATTCGGCTATTTATCCTATGACCAGTGAGATGACCCCTCGTCACGTAGTTGACGGCTGGAACGTTGGAATCGTGGATGTAGGAGGAGGAATAAAATATCTAATCTCAAATAAGGCAGCGCTGAAAATAGAAGCCAATTTTCGCGAAGAAACATTTCCAACAATATTTTACTATTTTTCACCTTACGGGCAGGTCAATACTTATGAAGCCGATGTAACGGATAGCAATATTGCATTGCTCATCGGTTTTTCGATTTTCCTGTAATTGCGTTCAGGCAAGGGCTGGCTAACCAGTCGCTCCCCGCTGAGATCTGCGGGACTAGCCCCGACAGAAAA
>CAYLMV010000205.1:0-4727 GCA_964384415.1 uncultured Chitinophagaceae bacterium
TCCGTTACGGGCGATAACCATTCGACGGCGCCGCTTTTGGAATTGTTGGTGACGACAATGTGGGTGAAACTGCTGTCGCGCGCCGCGCCGTGCCAGTGTTCGACGTGAGACGGGATGACGACAATATCGCCTCTCTTCAGCAGCCGTGCCGGTTTCCCTTTTTCCTGGTAATAACCTTTGCCGTCGGTGACGAGTAAAATCTGGCCTGCCGGATGTTTGTGCCAGTTGTTCCTGCAGCCCGGCTCGAACACGACATTGCCTATCGCATAGCTTCCGGTTTCGTCCTGCGGGACCAGCACATTCAGCCATGCCGTTCCGGTGAAGTAGTCGGGAGATGTTCTTTCGCCCCGAGGGAAAATTGCATTTTGAATTTCAAGCGTCTTCATGATGCCTCTTCTATATTATAGTCCTGTTCTCTTTTCCAACGCTTCGGGATAGCGGTCGCCAGCCACTTTGATCTGTTCCAGCGCAACGCCAAGATCGGCAATCTCATTGGAGGTCAACGAGATGTTTGCCGAGCCGATGTTTTCCTCAAGCCGGTGCAGCTTTGTTGTTCCCGGAATCGGAACGATCCAGGGCTTTTGGGCAAGCAGCCAGGCAAGGGCAATTTGTGCCGGCGTGGCTTTCTTTTTGTTCGCGATGCTGCCGAGCAGATCGACCAGCGCCTGATTCGTTTTTCGGTTCTCGGCCGTGAAGCGGGGGACAATATTGCGAAAGTCGGATTTGTCGAACGTCGTTCTATCGTCGATCTTCCCGGTGAGGAATCCTTTTCCGAGCGGGCTGAACGGGACGAACCCGATTCCAAGCTCCTCGAGCGCGGGAAGCAATTCCTCCTCGGGACGCCTCCACCAGAGCGAGTACTCGCTCTGAACCGCTGTCACGGGTTGTACTGCGTGTGCTTTCCGAATTGTCTTCACCCCGGCCTCCGACATTCCAAAATGTTTCACCTTTCCTTCCCGAATGAGATCTTTCACCGTACCGGCCACGTCTTCGATCGGCGTGTTCGTGTCGACCCGATGTTGGTAGAACAGATCGATCGCATCGACCTTCAGCCGTTTCAGCGAGGCTTCGGCAACCTGCCTGATGTGAGACGGCTGGCTGTCCTGGCCCGTGTTCTCTCCCTTGGGTCCATATTTGAAACCGAATTTGGTGGCGATCACCACATCTTTGCGAAAGGGAGCGAGGGCTTCGCCGACAAGCTCTTCGTTAGTGAACGGGCCGTACGCTTCGGCGGTGTCGAAGAAGGTCACTCCTTTTTCAACAGCCGAACGAATCAATGAAATCATCTCTTTCTTGTCCGGGACGGGACCATAGGCAAAACTCATTCCCATACAGCCGAGTCCGAGTGCCGAGACTTCCAGTCCGCTTTTTCCCAGTTTACGCTTTTGCATTGTTGCTCCTTTGAGTTGTGCTTATTGGTCAATCACTGAATATCGAATCCATAAGGTACCATTCTTACGCTGCTCGACTGATTTGAGCTTCAGTTGGACAGCTTTCTTGATGGAAGAGTTTACGCCGTCGAATACCGCGGGAATAGTTGTGCGGCCGTCGATGCCGGGTACCACGAGAAGGCTGACCTCGTCGATGAGGCCTGCTTCGAGAAACGCTCCGTTGATGTGTCCGCCTCCTTCGAGCAGCAGCCGCCTTATTCCGAAATGCTTGCCCAGAAGTTTTATGGCTTGAACGAGATGCACCGAAACCTTCCCGGTGACGATATAGGAAATTTTCATTTTTCTCAGCAGCATCAAATAGTCTTCCGGAACGCGCTCACTGACAACGCAGATGAGGTGGTCCCCATCGATATTATTCTTTGACCATCGAAGCTTTCCAATGGTGTCAATAGAAATTGCGTATGATTGTGACCGACGAGCGACGTAAACGGGCTGGGGGCCGGCTGGCCGGTTCGATGCGGAGATGAAGGGCGCATTATCTGCGAAATGCTGCTGCATTGTAATGCGGCCGCAGACCCAGGCGTCGCCCTTTAACATTGCACCGGTGGATTCGTAGTCCCCGGCGCCGGTGACTGCCCGGAGGAACGAGCCATCGATCTTGCCGTCTATGGAGGCGAGCATGTGGCAGATGACGTAAGGTTTCATTTCAGATTTCTTCGAATGTTTGCTCGTACATACACAAAACTTTCTGGAATAAATATAGAAACTATCCTCTGAAGGGGCTATCCAATTGCTATCGAAATATTGCCTAATCCTCTCAGGGAGTGGAGTTTTGTGCTAAAGCGTATTATATTGAAACCGATCCAATAAACCCCTGCATTGTCATTCTATCCCAAAGGGAACTCTTTGGGAAACGGAGCCCGCCAAGCGCGGGGCCAGCATGACAACTACAGCAGCATTGAAATAGTTATTCTAGTGTCCTTTCTCATAAGTGATCTTGCATTAGCAAATCAGTCTCGCTAATGGTTCTTTCTTTGAAGCCAAAGAAAGAACCAAAGAAAGCCTGCGGAATCGAAACGCACGCGATGCCTCCAAAGCGCCTGCCACAGAAAACGGCTCGCGGAGGCCTTCTGCACAAGGCCGCCGTTTTCTGAACCCTGCATCGCTTTGCCACCGCTCACCGCTGTCGATTCCGCATTCCCGCGCACTTTGTAACCTGTTACTTATTCTTCGCAATGGAAATTAGGGATTACTTCCAGGATATGGCACTAGTTTGAGGCCTCTCATTATAGAAGGAGAAAAACCGATGAATGTATCCGTAACGGAAATAGCAGCCAGCCTTCTTGCTGATGCCCTCAAATACTGTGGGCGCGAAGGTATTCATGATACGCCCCTTGAAAAACTCAAAGTGGTCCGAAGGGAGAGGACGACCGAGGCTTCACCCGGCATGTACGCTTCAATCGTCTGTCTTGTTCTTCAGGGCGAGAAGAAAGTGTGGAGCGGAAGGAAAGTGTACCGGTACGATCCTCAAAACTATTTGGTGAGCTGCGTCGACGTCCCCGCCACGGTGCAGGTTGTGAAGGCTTCGCCAAAGCAGCCCTTTGTCGGCCTCACGCTGGAGCTTCAGCCCTCGGTGATCTATGAAATTCTGCAGGAGACTGTTCCGACCGAGATTCACTACGATCAGGCGGAGGGAGGATTCTTTGTGGAGAAGGTGACCGCAGAACTGGCCGGCGCATTCGCCCGTTTGATGAAGACGCTGGAGAACAAAAACGACCTGAAAGTGCTCGCCCCGTCGATCGTCCGGGAGATCCATTATCTTTTGATGAGCTCGCGCTATGGCAGAAAGATGCGGCAGATCGGAATGGTCGGAAGCAAGACACAGCGCATCGGCAAAGTAGTCGAACACCTTCGCAAGGACTTTGCGGCTCCGCTGAGAGTCACCAGCCTGGCACGGATGGCAAACATGAGTCCATCGTCTTTTCATCTTCATTTTCGGCAAGTCACGAGCATGAGCCCGCTGCAATATCAAAAGCAGATCCGGCTTCAAGAAGCGCGCCGGCTGCTGAGCATTGAACCTTTCGATGCAGCAAGTGTTGCGTTCAAGGTCGGATACGAAAGCCCCTCCCAGTTTAGCCGCGAGTACAGGAGGCTTTTTGGACAGCCGCCGATGCGCGATATGGGTCGGCTTCGGATGTCGGCGCCTATGCAAGATTAGGAACAGCATTGGCGTCACCAGGGGGCATATTTTATAAACCATCAGAGGCATGAAATGGAAAGAAAGACGATTGCACTTTTCGGCGCTACGGGTGCCCTTGGGCTGAAGATCGCGAAGGAAGTTATTGAACAGGGGGCACAGGTGAGAGCGATGGTGAGGGCAACAAGCAACAGGACGAATCTGGAAAAACTGGGAGTCACTGATTTTGTCGCGGCGGACATGATGGATCCCGCCTCATTGAAGATCGCGCTTGCCAAAACCCCTAAAGCGGATGCTGTTGTCGCCAGCGCAGCAGGATATACTGCGCATACGAAAGGAGACAGCCCTGCAACGGATACGGTGGGCTACCGGAATTTGGTCGATGCCGCGAAAGAGGCAGCCATTCCCCGTTTCGTTCTCATCTCGATACTGGAATGCGACAAAGCTGTGGAGGTACCTCATTTCTATCACAAGCATCTCGTTGAACGACGTCTGAAGGAAATCGGGCAGCCTTTTATTGCTTTACGGCCGGGAGCTTTTCTTGACCAGACCAGAGATTTTGTCTTGCCGAAGCTGGAGAAAGGAATTTTCGCGACCTTTGTTCCCGGGGTATCGATGGGGATGATATACACGCCCGACCTGGCGCGCTATGCGGCCATGGCTGCAATCAGTTTACCGGAGAGCGCTCTCGGTGAATCTGTGGATGTCGGGTGGAATCAGCCGGTGTCGGGTGAGGATCTCGCAGCAGCGTTTTCGAAAGTTCTTGGAAGGAAGCTGGTTGCGAAGCCGGCATTTCCGGCTTTTGTGACGAATGTGATCTTGCCCACTGTCGGTTTATTTAATGCAGGTGTCAAGGACATGATCGCGATGATCCGGTGGATGAAAACCGGAGTCTACACGAGCAAAAATACTCGGAGGCAAAAGGAGTTGTTTTCTGATTTGCCGACAGTGGAAGAAGCGGTGAGACGATACTGCAAAGACCGGAAACTGATTTGAAATGTGCAAGGGGGGCCGGATCTCCAAGGGGCGGGACAACCCGCGCGCAAAACAACAAAGCCCCAAACTTGCGCTTGGGGCTTGGTCTTGGCTCCGCGAGTAGGGCTCGAACCTACAACCCTGCGGTTAACAGCCGCATGCTC
>CAYLMV010000206.1:0-4586 GCA_964384415.1 uncultured Chitinophagaceae bacterium
GATAATCCGTTCCCCCTTCGCCGCCGATGCTGTATTTCTGGACGGTAAAGGTTTGCGCCGGCAATTGAGTGCCAAGGCAAACGCCGATCAACAGTGCCGCAAATGTAAAGAATGTCTTCATCTCATCTCCTCAGTTGTTTTGATGATAGTTGATCTAATGAAGCGTTCGTAACTCGGTCCACCGTATACGCATTCAGGCACGTTCCCCTCCGCGCTTCATCGTGCGAACGATTGGGTAGTATGCAATTTCTAATGCAACAAAACAAGTTTTTTTCTGTCAACATGCATGCCTGCTCATTTTCTTTCCATGGTTTCGACCCCGGAAATCACGCAAACGCACTTTTGTCGGGGAGGATTAGCGGGGAACGTTTATTTTGTAAATGTTCCCGTTAAATGTGTAAAAGATCTGCTTCGAAGAGGGAGCCCAAACAAAAGAGAGCCCGGTATTTGAGGAGACTAAGAACGTCGTCACGTTGGTCAGGGTATTGAGGTTGTAGATAGAGAAGGAATCCTCGCCGTCCGGATTCGAATTTCTCCAGTAGTAATAGTATCCTATGTTTACGCCGTCAGGCGACAATTGGTAGGCATCGTTCACGATGAACTTCTTAATCTCTGATTTCGAATCCAGATCATAATACATGAGGCCGTCGGGCCAAGACTCGTAGAGGATAACATTGGAATTGGGGAGCCATTGAACCGAAGTGGCAAACGTCCTTGTTGACACTCTGACTAATGAATCCTGGCCAAGGGTTGCGATGTAGACATAACTTGTATCGTAGTCCGTCTGATTTGCGCAGACGAGCTTCGTTCCATCCGGATTCCAACTGAATTGAGTTGCAGGATATTGATTAATCATTTCTCCGCTTCCGTCAGCCTTGATAACCTTAAGATATTGCATCCCCGACGAGACAACAATCATTGCAACCTTTTGGTTATCCGGTGACCATTCCCAAGAATAACCGGAACCACTATGCCAGGGCAATGTGTCCGAAATGGAGAGCCGCCCTATCGCCCTTGTGGGCGCATCAATTTTCATCAACTTGGTGATCTGCCAATTGATCGGATCTTCCTGCACAAATCCGATTGTCTGACCATCCGGCGACCATTTCGGCGAATAGGCACTGAGACTGCCATCGGTGATCTGCGCAACGCCGACACCGGCCGTATCACACAGGAAGAGTTGATTACTTCGGATGAACGCGAGTTCAGCACCGAACGCTGAGACAACAGGATTTGTCCCTGCAACTACCTGTATGGCTTCCTTTGCATTCTGATAAGGCTCCGGGGGCGGCTCCTGATCACAGCTGCCGAAAAGCAGGCAAGTCAAAACGAGTATCGTTAAAGGTAAAGTCCTTTCTTTCATGGACGAGCCCATATCGTGTGTGGTTCTGCGTGGACAAGCCTCAACAACAATAGCAAACGTTTGATCTTTTCTTGGAAGAATCCTCATTGAACAACAGCGCAAAGCATGCAACGGATCATCAATTAATTCATCCTCGTCCTGAGGACTGTTTTAGCGACCCAAGCCGCAAACTTCTTCCGGATCGTCGCAATCGGAAACACAATGAGTATGAAGATGACTAAGAGATATGTCCGGATTCTCAGGACGTCTAAGCGATGCGCTTTGAAGAGTACTGCATACGTTAAGAAGATGAGGAGCAGAAGAAGGATCCAAACGAAGAGCTGAACCAGAATAATCCAAGTAAGTTTCCCTTTAGCCTCTTGGCGCCCGGCGAGGAGGCCAGTAAAGGCAATATCCAGCACTTGACCTGTATAATACTCCCAGATTGCGATGGACAATAGGAGCACAAGAAGTATGGCAAATGTTATTTGCATCCTGATTCCTCCTTCCACAGAGCGGCAGGCGAGGAAGAAATGGCCTTATTTTATTACCATTAGTTTCCTCGTTTCTACAAACCGTCCGGCACTGAGTCTGTACAAATACAGACCGCTCGACAGACTGCTCGCGTTGAAAATCACCGAGTGAGTCCCTGCACTCTGAGACTCCTCTATAAGGGTTTTGACAAGTCTTCCGAGTATATCATACACTTTTAATGTCACAAAAGTGTTCGATCGTAATTGATAACCGATGACTGTTGCAGGATTGAACGGATTGGGGTAATTCTGCGACAAGGAATATGTTTTCGGCATGTCGGCCCATTTCTTATTCACGCCTGTCACTTCCGAGATCGGGCGCTTCCAGATTCCCTTCGTCATCGTTCCGGCAAAAAGGCAATTCCCCGAGATTGTGAGCGAGCTAATCTCTGCCTCCTGCAAGCCCTCGTTAGCGGAAATCCAATTCTTACTTCCTGGTTCTGATTCAAAGACGCCCAAGCCCGTCCCGGCAAAAATGGTCGATCCGTATGAGATGAGCGAGTAAACTCCGCCGAGGGGCAGGCCGAGACTGTCCATTATCCAATGTGCGCCGATGTCTGTTGAACGAAACACGCCTCTGTCAGTCCCCGCGATAAGAATTCGGTCCGATACCGTCAGGGCTCTCACGATGAGGCCGTAGTTCGCTATCAATCCGTTATTAACGGCATTCCAGAATGCTCCCGCGTCAGACGAAAGAAGGACCCCCGAGTTTCCAGCCGCAAACAGATCGGTATCGATCTCGGCAAAACAGTCGATAATCGGAGACAGAAGAATGCCGTTGTTCCGTGCGACCCAAGTTTGCGCGAAGTCAGTCGAAAGATACAGGCCGTTTCCGCCTGTCCCAACTATCAGATTTGCCTTTCCGGAACCATCCACAAAAAACGCAAGGGCAGTGACCGCTGGGTTCCAGAGCGGGCGTGTAATGGATTTAGGGGACGTCCAACTCTTTCCGTCATTCATAGAGACAAAGACGCCACTCCCGCTCGTACCGGCGGCAAGAACTGTATCCCACTTTGAAACACCCGAAATGGTTTCGTTAGTCAATCCGCTGTCAATAGGTGTCCAATGGGTGCCATCGTCAGTCGATACAAACATGCCCGAGCCGGAGGTGCCCGCGAACAGAGATGAGTCGGAGGGAACTAACGCGACGATTGATGTGCCGATCAGTCCGGAGTTGTCATCGGCCCAGGTTATTCCGTTGTCGGCGGAGATGTTTACGCCGCATTTCCTTGCGGCAAAAACGTAATTGCCGGTGGCAATAAGGGATTTTACGGGGCTATACGCCAGGCCTGAAACTGCGGCGACCCATGACGCGCCTTCGTTTGTCGAGACAAAGATAGCTCCGCCATTCGTCCCTGCCACCAAATTCCCGCCGGAAAATGTCAGGGCCTGAATCTGAAGGTCCGTGAGACCGTTACTAATGTTGTTCCAACTCAGGCCATTGTCAATAGATTTCCAGACGCCGGATCCGGATATTCCTGCTAACATTTTTGTCCCCGAAAAAGCAAGACATGTGCACTCCGGAGACGTTATCCCGATATTGACATTCATCCAATATGTGCCGCTGTCCATTAACTTGAATATTCCGCTGCTCGTTGCAGTGTAAACGCTCCCCCCCGATGCATCAACAAATGGAATGTTGTTGTCCGGCAATCCATTATTGAGTGGAGCCCAGTGTTTGCCGCTGTCAGTCGATCGAAATATTCCGTTGTCCATTGTCGCCGCATACATATTTGTGTCGGAGACCGCAATCGACAGTACAGGAACAATAGGGGTGTCTTGCAAGACCGAGCCCGCATAAATCCAGTTCCCGCTATTCTTGGCGAAGACAAGAATACCGTTCTCAGTCCCTGCATACAGGTTCGAATCAGTGGCAGCAAGACAATAAATAGGCCAATATTGGTTTGCGATGGTTGAAGTCCAAGGCTTGCCCGTGTCAGTTGATAAAAAAATTCTCCCATCGTTCGATCCTGCGAACAGATTTGTGCCTGAGAGTGCAATGCTATTAATGTTCCCGCCATAGGGGCCTTTGGTCTGGACCCATTGGGCCTGGAGAGGGATTGATAAAACTGAGAGCATCAAGAATGACAATACCTGAGCGTTAACGAATTTCATAGGTTTTCCATCCAAGAAAGCAATAGCACGAATGTGCTCGGCGCAAGTTGCCCCTGGACGCACTCAATCGTCGCTGGTTCGCGAAGTCCTGCGCTATATTTCATACCCATGAGGTTGTCCATCCAACAGCTGTGCTGGATGCATCGTGTGGGGAATGATCAGATTGAGAGAAAAATCCGGCACGATGCAATCATCGTGCAAGGGAAGTGAAAGAGTGGAACCCCTTGTCGCGTGTGTATGGGATAATGTAATTTTCCGTTGTTTGAAAAGCAATCGGCAGTGTTACGGTTTGATTATCCTGATATTGGGACGAACAGATTCCCGATAAGAACTTTCGGGAATGACGCGCCACATGATTTGTCATGCCCGCATGCTTCAAGCGAGCATCCAAATTGTACCACTACCAAGCAATCGAAGACATGTTGACGTTGAACAACCGCAGCAAAAGAAAGCCCGGCGTGAAAGAAAACGCCAGGCTGAATTCTGAAATTACCTGAAAATTTATTGAGGACGCGGTGACGAGATGGAAAGCAAAAATCCATCCGGGTCCTTCAATCTGAACATCCGCGATCCCCACGGCATATCGGCGGGCTCAG
>CAYLMV010000207.1:0-4570 GCA_964384415.1 uncultured Chitinophagaceae bacterium
TATACCGGATTTTTCCGTCGCGGTCAACCTGTTTCAGGCGGTATGAATATTTGCTTGCCGCAGAGTTTACATCGGTGAAACTGTAGCTGTGAGGAGCATTGGATGTTCCGGCGCCATCAACGAACCCGATCTTGGTCCACGAACCATTGGCATTCTTCTGCACTTCAAAACCACTGTTGTTAATTTCAGTAGCTGTAGCCCAGAGCAATTGGACGTTACGGCCGTTCGCCGACCCCGTGAACGAGGTTAACTCGACGGGAAGGGATGTAACTACGGATGAAATGTAAAAAGGATTGACTACGATCGTACCCTGCGTCAGTCCATTTCGTGTTAACACTGGCGCGGAGGTTGAGCCTGATGGTGCTAGCCAGACACCTGTAGCGATCGTCGATGCAGCAGACAAATCCAAATCTGCAACGGATGTAATTCCAGATATTCCGTCTCCATGGATCGTTAACGTCATGGCCCCATCTGTGTAACCACCGCTTGGAGTTACCACCCAGTTTGCATCATACCGATTGACAAAACTTTGAGCATTTTCCGAAAATGTTATTGAGGAGACGGTACTGGCATCATTGTAGGAAGCCGCGATTGGACCACCTGCGGATGGGGAACCGCCAATGGCAAGCGACCTATTGCTGGTTCCAACACCAAATGGAAACAGCCCTGTGTTGCCGGCAATAGCTCCATTGGCAAACCAGCGTGTAAATGTCCCAGTTCCAGTTATATATCCTGCTGTGTAAGTAAGCGTTCCAGGGAAAGCGATTGCTGTACCCAGAGTAAGTGTATTGCCGCCGAGCGAAATGTTGCCGGCAGTCATTGTGAGGGTACCCGTGACAGCCTCGCTTCCACCGAGTGTTACGCCATGCGAATTGTTTATTGTCAGGTTCGTAATTGAACCTCCGAATTCCGCACCCGTGGTTTGTGCAGTCGTGGCAGAGTAGGTGATACCTGTGTAGCCGCTCACATTATTCAAGTTTGTGTACGTATTATTGCCGCCCAGATTCAGCATGCCGGTGAGCGTATGCGACCCGTTGATAGTTACACCAGCAGAATTATTCAACGTGAGGTTTGCTGGACCGGAGGATGGGAACTCTACGCCCGTTGATTGAGCCGCAGTGCCAACATAGCTAAGCGTTGACGATGCGCCATAAGTCAATGTACCGCTATTGGTGAATGTTCCATCTCCAAAATAAAATGGACCATTAACTGTGAGAGTCCCGGTAGCACCTATGATAGTCGTGCATGTTTGCCCCGTGCCTCCCAACAGAAAAATAGAACTGCCTGTCCCCGAAAAATTTAGCGTGCCGTTGATATTAAGTGTCATGCCCATGACAGGAGAAGGGACGGCGGCCTGGCTGCTGCTCGTGCTCAAACCAGATTTGTCCACGAATGTCAACGTTTTCCCTGCGTTAACGGTAATCGTTGGTGGCGTAGTTGGCGTTGAAGATACTTGAGCATATAGCGCGACACCACCCGTACCTGAGCTACCCGCATACATGAATTTCGTATCGATATCGAAAATGGTTGTGGTCGTCGTCGCGGTCGCGAGCGCGACTGTTCTAACCCTCGCCGGTGCAAAAGTTCCTGCCCCTGTAATTGTCATCGAACCTGTAACGTTGTAGTTCTCCATTCCTATCGCATCGCCGGGGGCGGTGGCGTTGCCAAAAGTTCCTTCAATATCTGCGGTGGTTCCGTTGATTCGAAGGTAGGCGAGGGTGCTCGTTGGAAGAGTAACTCCGGTCCTGAGGGTAGCACCGCTCTCCACGGTAAGATTCAGGCAATTCTTGCCGCTTGCATCAAGGGTGACTATAAATGGACTTGGAATAATCACATTATCGCTTGCTCCGGGCACAGCAGCTCCAGAAGCGCCTCCGCGTGTGAGCGACCACGTAGAGGTGGCGCTCCAATTACCTGTAGCAACCACATATTTGTCGGTAGCCCAAGCTGTAAGATTCACCAGCCCGTTGGCAAACATCACAACAGCGAGAATCAAGAAGTTTTTTTTCATTGTTTTATTCCTTTATGTAAATCGTGGATTTGTAACTTGTTGCTTCGTTTGGTGCTGTTCAAAATCATTACTGATCAATCAAGATTCAGATACGGACGCTGAGTCCCAGTCCTTCTAGGGCTGCTATCTGCTTTTCGCCTGCGAACCAAGCAAGAAGTTCCGATAGGACAATTACTTCACCAGCAGCATCTTCTTGACGGAAACAAAACTCCCTGCGGTCAATCTGTAAAAGTAAACTCCCGATGCCCTCCCGTTCTGAATTGAAAATGTCACAGTGTAGCTCCCCGGCTCCTGCAACCTATCCACAAGAGTTGCGACTTGCTGCCCTAAGACGTTATAGACAACGAGCGAAACCTGACTTGCCTTCGGCAGCTGGTAATATATTTTTGTGGAAGGATTGAATGGGTTTGGATAATTCTGCGCCAGACCGTATTCCTTTGGAATATCGGATAATTCGTTCTCCACAAGCGTCAGCCCGCCCAACCTTCCGACGGTGAACGTCCCAAAACTTGTGACGCCTCCCCGGGAGAGTGTATAAGGCTGCGTTGTGAATTGGGCGGTATAGTTGCCGGTGCCCACTTGCACGGTATCGGGAAGATGGACGAAAAGGTCATTCGTCGTCCGGCTTGCAGAAAAGTTTGCATCTTCCTGAGACGCATTCCATCCAAATTGAAGCGTTGCATTGCTCCCCCCGGCAGTCTTTTCACTGATGTCCCATTTCAACTTCACGCGTCCATTCGCCGTTCTTGTTCCTCCGCTGTCAGGAGTAACGGCGACGGCAAAGGTATCCACGGTGCCTCCATTTGTAATCCAGACTGGAGAATAAGCGGTCGTTGTCCCAATGGGAAACAGAGTCTGAACCGTCCCCACTCCATAACGCGTCACGGTACCTCCGCTGTCGGTTACAATATACCGTGATGAATTGACGCCGCTGATCGTGGCTGCCGCCAGCTTCTTGGATCCAATCGCAAACTTCCCCGCCGCCATCGATAGAACTCCATTGACGGCGGTCTTTGACGATAATCTCACTCCCATCGTGTCGCTGATGGTGAGATTATTGACGGTATCCGGGAGAGATACTCCGGTGACTTGAGGAGTTAGCCCGTCGAATATGTAGTTCGCGGCCTTGCTCAGAATTTTCGTTCCTCCATAGGTCGATATGGAGCTGTCTACTCCCCCTTCATGAGCACATTCAAGCGTTGCTCCGGGATCCAACCTGAATGATCCAAAGCCCTCTATCACGCTGGTACCCATATCCAGCGTCGTCCCCGGACTTACTTCAATTGGAAATCCTCCGTTGATCCATGCCAGGGCAGAGATCGTCAGTTTCTGGACTCCTGATTTGGCAAAGATGAATCTTGCATTTCCTGTTCCGCTCGACCAGTTCTGAACTGAAGCGTTTGAGGCGGAGAAATTTCCCGAGTAGAGATACCAGAGGTTGATGCCAGACGAACCCGCGTAGAGCGCAAAGCTCCCTCCGGTGACAGAAATATTCCCGTAGTGCTTCACAGTGTCGGACGAGGTATTGCTAGTTCCCTGTGTCGAGAATGTCCCCGCCTGCATGATCAGGTCGCCGTCGATAGTGACCGAGCCGCTCGATCCATCGAACAGGAACAGCGAGCCGGTATTGGTATTCGTGATTTTTAAATAGCCCGATATCGTTGCTCCGTTGAGACCGAGGGAGCTGTATCCTGTCTGCGCGGGGCAGTTCCATTCGACGTTGCAGAAGTTCTGGCCTGCACCTCCAGAGAGCAACGTTGCAGTAGTTATGCCTGTAAATTTGCATAAGGAGTTGGTATTCCAGATTGCGGCAGGAATAGTGCCGCCGTTTTGCGCATGCTCGTACGTCCCTCCACTCGCAACAACAAAGGTCGCACCGCTGCCAAAGGTTAAGGTTCCCGCATTCACAAGCGAACCAAGGACAGTCAAATCTGCTCCGGTTCCGTCTGCGACAACGAGAGTTTTAGTGGAGTCGATTTTCAACGTTCCGCCGGCGCTGACGGTAATCTGGTCCGCATAGACACTGTCGGTCAATTCAACGGTGTGACCGTTCTGAATGGCGATTGCGCTGTCCGTGTAGGTCGGCGCCGAGGGGGCCGGATAAATCCAACTCGTTCCGTTATTCCGTTCCCATGTATTGACATCAGACCATGGGCCGGACTGATGCGAACGATAGTCTCCATCTCCGGCAACAAATCCCGTAAAATTGCCAACGGCAAAAGCGCCCAGAGAAGTTATACCGCCGCGCGAAACGGCGTACGGAGATGAAGCCAATTGCAACGTGTAGGCACCCGTTCCTGCCTGAGTGGTATCGGACAAACGGAATATCTTCGCATTCCCGGATCTGTTGACTGAGAAAAGTGGATCTTCGAGAGACGGAACCCATCCAAACTGTAAAACCGCGTTGGTACCGCCGGGAGTGTTTTCCGTGATGACCCACTTCACTTTCACTCTCCCCCCTCCGTTCTTTGTTCCTCCGGCAGTGTCGATCGCAACCGAAGCGGTCATCGTGTCGACAGTTCCTGAGTTCGTGATCCAGACCGGAGCATACCCTGCGGT
>CAYLMV010000208.1:0-4518 GCA_964384415.1 uncultured Chitinophagaceae bacterium
AAGGAAACTGTTTTCAGCGACGTCCCGTCGCTGTTTGGCGGGACTGAGCTACACCCCGAATTATTTTTTCTACTTTTTCGAACCTGACTTTCCCGCTCGAAGAGCGGGACGCTCTAGCCAGGTTGAGTCAAGCGACTTTTCCCGTGGCCGTCAAAGCCAGCGACGAAATCCCGCCGATTTTGGGCGGGACTGAGCTACACCCCGGGTTCTTTTACGGCATTTCAAATATAAGCATTGCCGGCAGACAAAACAAGAATCGATATAATTCAAGCGGAAGAACTCTCACACAATGGCCAAGCAAAAGTATCTCATTCTCGGCTCAAACGGTCAGCTGGGAAAACAATTCACGAAAGAACTCACCGCTCGCGGAGAAAATGTCGCCGCTCCCGAAGAGAAGGATTGTGATATCACGAGCTACGAGACGCTCGCCCGTTACTTCGACACGCTCGTCCCTACCGTCGTCATCAACTGCGCGGCATACAATGCCGTCGAGCTGGCTGAACAGCAGCCCGATATCGCCAACCTTATTAACGGCAAAGCCGTCGAGAATATCGCATCGCTCTGCGGACGCCACAGGATTTTCTTCGTTCACTACAGCACGGATTATGTCTTTGACGGAAAGAAAGGCGAGCTCTATACGGAGGATGATGTTCCAAACCCGCTCAACGTGTACGGCAAAAGCAAACTCGCAGGCGAGGAGGCGGTGCAGAAACATGCGGGCAGCTTTCTTCTGTTCCGGACAAGCTGGGTCTTCGGCAACGGACCGCAGAACTTCATCTACAAATTCCGGCAATGGTCGCAGAAGAGCCGCGCGATCAAACTCAGCGCAGACGAGGTCTCGGTCCCGACAAGTTCTGCGGACCTTGTATCCGTCACTTTGACGTCGCTGGAGAAGGGGCTGAAAGGATTGCATCACCTGACAAACAGCGGCTATGCTTCGCGGTATGAATTGGGGAGGTATGTCGCCGAGGCGCTTTCGCTGGACAATCTCATCATCCCGGTGCCGATGAGCACGTTCCCCAGCGCCCTTCAACGCCCTGCCTTCACTGCGATGTCAAACGCCCGATTGCAGAAGCACCTCGGTGTTCCGATCCGCGATTGGCGCAGAGCGGTCGATCAGTTCTTCAAGGAATATCCCCCGAAATAGAATAGGCAAGACAAGAATGTCTGACTACATAATTCAACCTCGTGTCAATGCCGCCTTCCGTCGAGGGCGGAAATCTCCTGCAGCAGATCCTTCTTCGTGAACCCCGACTTCTTAAACAGGCCGACAACAAATCCCTGAAGCTGCTCCCTCGTTTCATCGTCAATTTCCATACTGGTCATGACAATCACGGGAATCAGCTGGGTCTTCGGATTGTGCTTCAACTGGTATGCAACATTGAACCCGGAAATCTCGGGCATCACCAAATCCAGGATGATCAGGTCCGGCAATTCCTCCTGCGCAAGACGAAGCCCTTCCCTTCCGTCCATCGCTTTCATGACGGTGCATCCCTCGGCCTCGAGAATAACCTGCACGAGATCGATCACCGATCTGTCATCGTCGATGACAAGAATTTTTGCCGACTGCTGGAACTTGAGCGTCGACGTCGCCTTCCGCAGCGATTCGAGCAGCGCATCTTTCTGCACAGGCTTGACGAAATAGTCGACGGCGCCGAGGCCGAAACCGACATTTCGTTCGTCGAGCATGGAGATGATGATCACCGGGATATTCTTGCAGAGTGGATGCTGCTTCAATTCACGCAGTACCTGCCAGCCATCCTTGATGGGGAGAAGAATGTCGAGCGTGATGACGTCCGGCTTCCATTGTTTTGCTTTTTCGAGCGCCTCGATGCCGTTCGCGGCCGTTTCAATTTCGTAACCGGCTTCCGAGAGATATGATTGGAGGATCTGCCGCGCGTGAGGCTTATCCTCGACGATGAGAACCCGCTGCGGAACCGACGAGGGCGTGAGAATTCCTGCAATGCCGGCGGCGACATCCGCACGGTCGCCCTGAGAATTGATCATCATCGGCATGCGAACGATGAACGTGCTCCCTTTTCCCAACTCGCTCACCGCCGCAATCGACCCGCCGTGGAGCTCGACCAGCTTCTTCGTGATGGAAAGCCCGAGGCCGGTACCTTCCTTCTTTTTGCTTCCGGCCGACGTCTGTTGGAAGGGCTGAAACAAGCGGGGGAGTTCGTCGGCACGAATACCAACGCCGGAATCTTTCACGCTGAACTCCACGGTGTTTTCTACCCGCCGGATATTGATAACGATCTTTTGTTCCGCGTGACTGAACTTGATGGCATTGGTGGCGAGGTTGAGCAGGATCTGTTTCAGCCTGATGTCGTCGGCGACGATGTCGTCCAATTCGTCGGCGATCGTAATATCAAACGCCAGCTTCTTCTCCTCCAATTGCGGGCGGAGCGAAGAGGCGAGTCCTTCCACGAACTGCCGGATCGGGATGCTCATGTAGTGGAGTTCGAGCTTTCCCGCCTCGAGTTTCGAGAGGTCGAGAATGTCGTTGATGAGCTGCAGAAGATGTTTTCCGCTCTGGCTGATCGAGGTCGTGTACGAAGCGACGGTGGCTACATCCAGCCTGGGCATCTCCGTCAGGATCAATTCCGAAAAACCGATGATGGAGTTGAGCGGAGACCGGAGCTCGTGGCTGAAGAAGGCGAGAAATTTTTTGAGGGTCTCGTGGGCATCCTGCGTTTGAGCCCGTTGAATTTCCAGGTCGACATTCTTCACCCTCAGCTCGTCGATCAATCCTCTGCGGCTGATACCGACGGCCAGCTCGTTCGCGATCAGAGAAAGGAACGATTGCTCCCGTTCCGCATACGCCTTGTCGGAATTCAGCAGCATCTCGATCACTCCGACAAGTTCTCCCTCGACTTTCAGCGGAATGGCCATGATGGTCTTTGCCGATGTGGAGAGGAGCAGCTCGGGAGCGATGGCGTAGTACGAACTCCGGGACATGTCCGAGGTGATCACCGGCGAACCCGTGATGACGGCATCGATGCAGGCGACAGGATCATGTTCGCTCACCGATCGTGCTGTAAGCTTCTTCTCCCACTCCAGCGAAGGAAGTTCCGGGGCCACCAGGATGATCCGCTCATCCTGGGGACGGAAGATGTACATCAGAACATGATGGAACGGCAGATCGTACCGCGCCGCGATGGTATGGACTACCTGCGCGCACAAATCGTCGAGCTGGTTGCTCGTGTTGATGACGTGAGATATTTCCAGCAGCGTTTCGCGCTGGCGCTCCTGCTGTTTCTGGCGCGTAATGTCCTGAAAGAAAACCGACAGCCCGTTCTCGTTCGGGTAAATCCGGATGCTGTACCACACTTCGAAATTCTTGTCGCGGTAGCTCGTCTCAAAAGACTGGAACGATTTTGTCTCCATCGCAGCCCGGTAGCGGTCCCCCAGTTCGGAGGTTTCAGCGTTCGGGAAAATCTCGAACACGTGTTTCCCCAGCACCTGATCGCGCTCGAACCCGGTCCCCTCCTCCGCCGCGCGATTCCAGTACGTGAACTTGAAATCCTTGTCGAGCGCAAAAAAGCCGCCGGTGATACTTTCTAATATCTCTTCTGGCTGCATGGTGAACCTTTCGTTGAAAGGGCAAAAGTCAAAATGAAAAAGGCAAAGTTACAGTTAAAAATTAGAAGTGGGAAAGACAAAAGAACACACCACTATTCCATTATTCCACTTTTCCACCATTCCAGCATTCCATAATTCCAATGCTCCCCCGTTTCCGTCCGCACATTTCACTTTCTATTAAGGTGTGGCGGTTTAAACCCCCGGTACGTGTCGAACTGAGAATCATAGAACACGAGATTGAAGGTACTGTCGCGGAGAGTCCCGCCCGAAGGATAAAGGTAGAAATCGGATAGAGTCCCCGTAGGTTGGTCGGAAGGCTTTCCGTCCTTGGTATAGAATCGGAGTGTATAAAAACCCTGAGTGAAAGGGGCGGTCTGCAATTGTTTGTGAATGTTCGCTTCGCTGAAAATGTGAACGTCGCTCGGCGTCGAACTCATAGACCGATCTCGGGAAACGAGTTTCGCCGGATCAGCATGAGAAGGGACGATTGTTGAACAATGAGATATTGTTCTCCTTCATACTCGATCTCGATCGCGGCATCCCTGAGAAAAATTGTATAGTCTCCCTCTTCAGCCTGCAGCGGGATGTATTTTACCGGATCTTTGGGAGTCGTGGACCACGGTTCCTGATCGACAAAATTCGGATTCACAACGGGGTAACCCGGTCCGACTTTGACGATGTAGCCGCTTTGAACCTTTTCTTTTTCCTTAACGCCAGGGGGCAAATAGAGTCCGTGAGATGTTTTCTCCTGGTCCTTCTCGGGCGCCACGAGAACCTTATCGCCAACCAGAATTATTTTCTTCTTTGCGGATGTTTCCATGCTCATTTCTGGCATGAATATACGAAGATTTTTCTGCTTTTGCACAAGAGAGCAAATATGCGGGATGCGTTCTGGAGGAATCGGTTTAAGTTGTAAGTTTTACGTTTTACGTT
>CAYLMV010000209.1:0-4504 GCA_964384415.1 uncultured Chitinophagaceae bacterium
CCCGTGCTAGCAGCTATTCGCCTTCCTTCTGATCTTCCGGAGTGGAGGGATGATGAGCTCGATAGACGATCTGCTTTCCATCGGGAGAGAAGAAGGCGCCCCCGTCGTAGCCTTTGTCATAGGTCAGTCTTTTTTGATTTGTTCCGTCTGCATTCATCGTGTAGATCTCGAGATCGCCATCCCTGTCCGACGTGAAGACGATGGTTTTGCCGTCGGGGGAGATGGTTCCCTCGGCATCATATCCGTCTGTATTCGTGAGCCGACGGAGGTCTGAGCCATCCGGGTTTGCTGAGAAAATATCATAGGTGTGAAAGACAGCCCAGACATATCCCTTTGAGCGGTCCGGATCCGGCATGCAACCTGTCCCTCCAAGATGAGTGGACGCATAGATGATCCGTTTGCCGTCCGGGAAGAAATAGCCGCACGTTGTTCTTCCCGTTCCTGTGCTCACAAGCGTATCATGGCTCCCATCGATGTTCATTGTGAACATTCTGTCGCAAGGATAGCCCCCTTTTGCCGCCTGATAGATCAGCTTTGAACCATCAGCAGAAAAGTATGCCTCGGCGTTGAGTCCGCCGAAGGTAATCTGCTTCAGATTTGCCAGGTGTGACTCCTTTTCGAGTTGAGCGAGAGCAATCGCCGGAAGGAGGAAAAGG
The DNA here is from genome assembly GCA_964384415.1 of uncultured Chitinophagaceae bacterium. Lineage (GTDB taxonomy): Bacteria > Bacteroidota > Ignavibacteria > UBA10030 > UBA8401 > JAGVPT01. Next base: position 657 of record CAYLMV010000209.1, read on the forward strand.
AGATAGGAGAGCTTCATAGGTGGGGCTCCTGCGCAGAATGTTGCAACGAATCGTGAACGAAAATTGTTTAATGATACGGGTTGTCGTTGACATATTCAACAGATATGAACTCCGCTGCAGATGTTCGACGAAATCAACTCCATAAACGATTCACAAGAACATTTTTCTTGTTGACAAACGGAACATATTTTGATATATTTTTGTTGAAAAGTTCGAGTGGCAAGAACCTCGAACGAATCACACCTCGATGATTTGCCGATTCTCGAGGCCCTTGCAAAAGACGCCAGAATTATCCCGAATTAATCAATACCATGTCGGAAATCGCGACGGCCTCGCCACAGGCAGTTCCTGTTGCGGCGCCGAAGAAGAAAAAGAAATCGCCTCTTATTGCGATCGTTCATCCGGAAGGATGTACAGGCTGTGAAGTCTGCATTGAGTTCTGCCCCGTTGATTGCCTCTACAAAGTTCCCGGACCTGAAAATCCCAAAGACAACACCCATGCAAACGTCAACGGCATTGTGATTGTTGACGAAGAAGTATGCATCGGATGCAAGCTGTGCGCGAAGTATTGTCCCTGGGAGGTTATCGATATGGTGAAACGCGAAGAAGAGACTGCTGTTGCCGCAGCAGCTTGAGTGTGGCGCTTTTCCATCCCCAGGCAAAATTTTTGATGTACACATTTTCCGGTAGGATATCCCGATGCCAGACGAATTGACCACTCCACCCCAAGCGGTACCGCCGCAAGAACGGCCTGCACCGGCACCGCCAGCCCCCGCCCAATCTCAGATCTCAGCGACACCCATCCCAAAGAAACCAAAGCAGGACCGAGCTCCGGAAAATGATCCCGGCATTTGGCGGATGGGAAGGAAGAGCTTTCTTTCATACGCCGGCTGGCTCTCATTTTTGAGTTTCCTGGCGATTTCGACTATCGGATCGCTTCGGTACATGTTTCCCCGCGTCCTGTTTGAACCTCCCAGCAAATTCAAGGCCGGGTTGCCGAGCGACTATGTCATCGGCGAGGTGAACGAGCAGTACAAAGATACACAAAGGATTTGGATCGTTCGGGAAAAGGAAGGGTTCTACGCCCTCATCGCAATTTGCACGCACCTCGGGTGCACGCCGCGATGGCTGGCCGCCGAAAATAAATTCAAATGTCCGTGTCACGGAAGCGGCTACTATAAAAACGGTATCAATTTTGAAGGCCCCACGCCGCGGCCATTGGAACGCGCTCAGATTACGTTGAACGACGACGGCGAGATTGTTATCGACAAGAGTATCAAGTTTCGGTACGAGTTGGGTCAGTGGGGTCAGCCAGGATCTTTCCTTAAGTATACCGGGTAGTTCTCTTGAAAGGATCGTTGCATGATTAGTCCGATGGAGAAGTTTCGGAAGACGGAAGTCTATAAGTCGATCTTCCGGCACAAGTACGACGACACTCCGCGTAACCGCGCGCTGCAGATCGTCGACAACGTTTTTCTCCACCTTCATCCGGTTCGCATCGCCAGGCATGCCACGAATATCGGATACACGTGGGGGATGGGAGGCATCACCTTTCTTCTCTTCCTGGTTCTCACGCTCACCGGCGTTATCCTTATGTTCTATTACAGGCCGACGGCGCAGTATGCGTACGACGACATGAAGTACCTGATGCATGACGTGCCGTTCGGGCCTCTGATCAGAAATATGCACCGGTGGGCTGCGCATGCGATGGTCATCACCGTCATGCTCCACATGTTCAGAGTATTCCTTACCGGATCCTACAAGCCACCCAGACAATTCAACTGGGTGATCGGTGTTGTTCTTCTTCTACTCACTTTTCTCCTCAGCTTTTCAGGATACCTGCTTCCGTGGGACCAGCTCTCAATCTGGGCGGTCACCGTCGGTACTAATATGGCTCGGGCAACTCCTTTGCTTGGAAGCGAGGGACCGTTCGGACCTCAACTTGGGATGAAGCCGAATGCCGACGTTCGATTTGTTCTGCTCGGCGGCACGCAGGTCGGACCACCGACGCTTTTACGGTTCTATGTTGGCCATTGTATTTTCCTTCCGCTCATTGCCACCATCTTCATGGTTGTACATTTTTGGCGTATCAGAAAAGACGGGGGAATATCCGGACCCGAAACAGGCAAAAAGAATTTCTAATTTACTGCGAGCGGTCATACCCTTATGAGACATTTGTTCGAACTCGTTACCAAGCCGGATAACATTCCCATTGTGGGTCTGCTGGTCCTTGTCATCTTCTATTCGATCCTGGCATGGACGAAGGCGAGGAAAAACGACCTCGGAGAGATACCGGAGGAAGCGCGGCTCGACGATAAAGTGCAGGTGTGGCCCTATCTTGTGCGTGTCGAGTTTATCGCCATGCTTGTCGTTCTCCTTATCCTTGTTGTCTGGTCCGTGTTCATCAACGCTCCTTTGGAGGAGCCGGCCAACCCCGCGTTGACGCCGAATCCATCCAAAGCGCCCTGGTATTTTCTCGGACTGCAGGAATTGCTCGTCTACTTCGATCCATGGATCGCAGGAGTAGTTCTCCCCTCTATTATTATTGTCGGACTAATGATCATACCGTACGTCGACATCAATGAAAAGGGGAACGGATACTATACATTCAAGGAAAGAAAATTCGCGATTTTGACGTTCTGTTTTGGCTTCCTGATCCTCTGGGTTTCGTTGATCATGCTGGGGACATTCATGCGGGGTCCTGGATGGAATTTCTTCTTACCCTGGCAGGATTGGGACACTCACAAAGTCGTCGTCTTAAACAACCTCGACCTGTCGGAGTACTTCGGCATGCCGTCGCATTTTCCGGACAACAGTCTGAATTTGGCGGCATCGGCATTCGGATTTCTTTTCATTGCCGCGTTCTATGCCGGACTCGGGGGATGGCACTACATGAAATTCCGGAATTCGGATGTCTTCAAAAAACTCGGCCTCGGTCGGTATCTTCTGGTGTTAGGCCTTTTTCTCACGATGATGTTCGTCGTCCTGAAGATCGTGCTGCGCATAGCGCCGCCGGTCTTTGGCGCCTATCCGGTAAAATATATTTGGGTTACCCCCTGGTTTAACGTGTAGCGTTTCTCTATTCCATCAGACATTTCTCAAAGGAGTTCCAGTCAATGTTTCGAAAACGAGCAGAAACCCCGATTGAAGACAGGGACTACTCAACATTTTATCTCGTTTTCAGCGGATTGTTGCTGCTCGCGACGCTCTGGGCTGTCGTGGATGAAGTGCTTGTTCGTCGGCCGTGGAAGGGATACCAAAGCGAGTATTACCGCCTCAGCGAGGAGAAGCTTCGCGCGCAGTACAATGATGCGATGGCCGCTGTCGACAGCGCAACAGCCGCGGACTTAAAAAGCCGGCTTGCGGAAGCACAGCAAAAACTTCAGAGCAAAGAGTATGTCGATGCGGTAAAGAAACTCGACGACTTGCAGTTGAAACTTGCCGATGCAACCCGTACATGGAGGTTTGCGCGCAGTAATTCGGATGCAGAATACTATCAGTACTCAACGACACTTCACGACGGCCATCCAAGCGCTGAACTGAAAAAGAAACTCGACGACCTCGACAATGAGATTGCCGCCGATGCGAAGAAGATGGACGGCATCACTGCGGAGATTCAGGCTGCCAACGCTACGATTTCCAATTACAAGGACACCGCCGACAGCCTTGATGCAGCGCTCATCGCGCTCTATGCAGACGCCAATAAACTCGATACGAAGATCAAAGCGCTGGAACACAGCCCGATTGAAATTAGGCAAGTCGTAATGAACGACTATGATAAATCCAATTTCGGAGAGGCCAAAGCACGCGTAGACCGGTGCCAGACATGCCACGCCGGCGCTACCGAC
>CAYLMV010000210.1:0-4494 GCA_964384415.1 uncultured Chitinophagaceae bacterium
AAGTGAACAATGACACAACGCCGTGAATGTCGATGCCCGATTCACCACATACAATGACCGGGGAAATTGACTGAAGCGGCGTATGTCTTTCATAAGGATATCCTATGGTTTCAATTGGTCAAATCATCGTAAAAATCGTTGTCATGATTATCCGCAAAGGAGGAAGACCACGATGAAAGACTTCAAGAAGTTACTCGAACTGGCCGAGAAGGTCATTCAGGCCGTGAAGATTGCAGTCGAACATTTGCAAAAGGAGACAAAAGGTCATGGCTGAAAACGATAGGGCACCAATTTGGCTGCAAGAGCTTTTGGATCAAGCAGAAATTGCTGATAAGAACAACCTTCTGGCAATGAATAAGATCCGTGCTGATGAAGCACTCGCGGCAATTGCACTGATCGAGGAGAAGATCAAAGAGATAGAGCAGATTGCACAGCAGGAAATCGATCTATACACGAACTGGAAGGACTCGGAAACTGCGAAGCTTCAGAACAAAATTAATTGGCTCTCGTTCAATCTGGAGAAGTTCATCAGAAGCACGGGCGATCCCACGATCACACTGGCACACGGGACGATCAAAATCCGCAAGTCTCGCGACAAGATCGATATCATTGACTTGCAGAAGTTCACTGTGATCGCCCAGCGGCATGGGCTCTTGAGGCATATCGATGCCAAAGACGAGCCAGATATGAACGCAATCAAGGCCTTCATCAAGATCAATGGAGGTAAACCGCCTCTCGGCGTGATGCTAACACCAGGGCAACCGACTTTTTCATACACAACAAAGAAGAAAGGATCTACAGATGGCGAACAATCATCCGAAATTGACACTGCAGGAGAATCAGCAAGTCCGACTGAAATTGCTGCATGACAAGCCTTTGGAAGGAAAGAATGGGCACGGGCCATATGCTATGTATGGCGTAGAAAATGAAGCCGGAGAGGAACTCGTTTGGTTTGCTCCTTCATCAGCACACGAGGTCATCCAGTCTCAGCAATTGAAGAAGGGATCCGAAATCATCGTGAAGCTCGTCGGGAAGGACAAAGTCGAAGTGTCGATAATCGGTAAAGCAGCCGAACTCGATCACTCCTCCACCTCCGATGCGTTGAAGGAGAGGATGATTCAGTCGATGAAGGATGCGCAGGAGGTCGTTGCTGCCGTGCCGGATCTTGGATTTCGTGCGGAGGATGCACGGAGTATCGGGTTGAGTCTGTTCATTGCGCGCACTTAATCACGGTTGACATATTTCAACATCTTTCACTACATTGTTCCAAGCTAAGCCGAAGAGATAAAGTGTCCGCCTATGCAATTGTGGATCGACAACCGAAAAATGCGGTTGCACGATTATCCTACTTGCATAGGTGCACACTTTTATCCTCATTCATATTTTGCTCGCCAAAGCGATTGCTTCTTTGGAAGAAGTTTTATTAACGGGGGATTGGAAATATCAAGCATTCAAATCTTCGATCATGTTAGAACACTAAGTCTATTGGCAAACATCAAAGAAAATATTGAACTGAAGTCCTTATATTTTCAACTTCTGGTTAGTGACACTGACGAAGTGAGAAAGATTCGTCTAGAATTGGATTCAGTCTTTGTTGACTTTTCCTTTTTCCCCGCACTTAATTGGAATGAATATAGACAGTTCATTTTCGATTATAATGTGCTAAATGCATGGCGCCATCCAGCCAAAGAGTTGTTTGCGTTCTTGTTATCGCCGACCAAAACATCGAGGGGAAATAATGATATTGAACTCATAATCAATATTATCGGGCCCGAGATTGACCTTAGTAGGTTTAGGGAAAAGATCTTAAAACTAAAACAAGTTCTTAGAAAGGAAGCGCTACAAAAATATGATATCAAGACAGCCTCTAGTCGTATTGATATCATGCCCCCTAAGCGTTCAATAGGAGTCTTAATCACGGCCTTTTCAGCCTTGATGTTTTTTGCAGTCCTCTACAGTAATATTTCCATATTTATTTCAAAGAATTCTCATTTTTCATTTGTTGAAAACGTTCTTTCGGTTATTGGTTTGATTATCCTCACTGTAGTATTGACTTCTATTCTAATTGGCATCATTGTGACTTTCAATTTTATCATCAAAACAGCTAGGGATTTGGTTAAACGCTAACAGATCGAATCTATTGATTATGGAACAATCGGACATAAAGCAAAAAGTGTTCTACGATTACTGCAAGCGATTAATTGATATTATTGCTTCTAGTATATCAATTATAATGTTTAGCCCAATGTTTTTGGTCATGATGATAATCATCAAAATAGAAGATGGTGGACCTGTTTTTGTTTTACAGACTAGAATTGGAAAACGTGGAGAGGCTTTCTACTTTATAAAATTTAGAACGATGCGATTAGTAGCAGAAATCGTGAAAAACGATTCTGAGAATGAAACGTTCGACGATGAAATGTTTACACCTATTGGTAGATTCCTAAGAAAGATGGTCCTAGATGAATTGCCATGTTTATTTAACGTCTTGAAGGGAGATGTTAGCTTAGTTGGTCCGAGGCCAGTTTTACCTTATGTTTTTGAAAAGCTAAACGAATGGCAAAAACAAAGGAATTTCGTGAGGCCGGGTCTCACGGGGTTATGGCAAATATCGTCGAATAAGAAAAATAATCTTGAAGATTTGATTAATATGGATCTGGAATATGTGAGGAGACGGTCTTTGTTACTCGATTTAAGCATTCTGTTAAAGACTATCCCAATTGTCCTGTTTGGAAAATAGGAATGCCTACTCTATTTTTTAGGTCGAAACCAAAAAGTGGCACTTCTCGACTTGGCTCGGAGTCGGACTGTTTTATTCTTGACTCTCCTTTCGATTAAAGCTACATTCGTGCAGTTTTTACGACCGATCGGGGTGGCGACGGTTAGATCCTCCTTCGATTATGAATGGAGGTTTTGTGTTTTAGTAAGGATATGCCTGATCAGTTAGTTAGTCAGTGCGGGGAATTATATGCGTTCTCAAATAGAAAGGATTAGAGCTTCATTTCAATCAAGTTTGGCGTCGATTGACGAACTACTTAACTTTGATCGAATCGTTCTTGATTTTGCAATCCAAGGTTTGGAGCAGCTAACAAATACGCTCAAAAATCAACTCAAAGTTACAAACCCATATCTCTTAGCTGACAGTAACCTCAAGTCTTTGAAGAACATTAGAGAACACGACTCAATGAGGATCCAATACAAACGAATCTTCAACCAGTTTCTCGTGCTTTTGGTTTCTCATTTTGCTTCAACAGTTCGCGACTTATTTGAATCCGCTATAGATGAGGCAGCTAAGGTTGACAAATTTGAGAAAATCAATCGCGCTAAGATTGAAATCACGCTCGCTGAGCTTCAAAAGAATGCAGAGACAATATCTGGTGGAGAGTTTTTGTCAATTCAAAAGAATATCAGTTTCCAAGACATGCAGAGCATTGGCCGAGCTTTTCAAGAATATTTTGATATCGCTGTGTTGAAGGACGCTCATGTCAATAACATTATTATCGCCCAAGCATGCCGGCATGCAATAGTTCACTCAGGTGCGCGGTTCGACAAAAAGCTTCAAACTCAAGTTTCATCTGCGAAGCCAAGGACCATTAAACCATTGGTCGAACTTGATTCTGAGATACTATTCTCTCCGGAGGAAGTAAAACAGGTCGGTGAAAGCATGAAGATCTATTTAGAGCGATTATTTTCAGAACTACATTCTGCGTTCGGCGCTGCCTAACGAATCACGCAAGCTTGGAACCTGCTGCACGTCGCCGCAAATAGCTCGGTGCGTTAGCTGGCAAAACATCCATCTCGGAGATAACAATGAGATTCATCTTTTTCTTTCTCATATGTTTCCAATCTTTCGCTTTTTCAGATGACATTTACCTAAAAACTGGTTATGTATTTCGCAATGTTGCGGTTATCGATTCGGCCAACGGCATCCTATCCTATGTGCAAAATGGCAAGAATGCAGGAGAGGCTTTGTCCATTGTTCTCCGTATCGAACTTAAACCGGTTGACCCAAATAGTAAGTCCATTTTCGAACTTTACTCAAAAAAACAAAACGAATTATGGAAGTCAACCTCGCTAACTGATTCTTCTCTTAGTAACAAACTTCCTCTTATGCAGGGCACAAAACCGTTGATTATGAAAGAACGCGATCAAAAGCCAGCGATGATCGTCTCCGACTCATCCACTTATTACCCTAACATGAAACTCTTGCCCATCGTGTTCTTGGCTTCGGCAGTCGCATGGAATGACTTAGCGACAGCTTCGGATGCTCAAAGCGCTATCGATGCAAACAACAAAATTGCGAAGACATCGAATATCCAAGCCGACAACTCTCACCTTGAAAACACTAAATCCAGAAACCAAATAATCGGCTATGTTTCAATAGTGACTGCATGCATAACTTTGGGTTTATGTTTTAGCGATGCTCAGGTTGAAGTAAAACAAAATTCAATCAGCATGAGGGTAACTTTTTGATAACCAAGGTTCCCAATTATT
>CAYLMV010000211.1:0-3212 GCA_964384415.1 uncultured Chitinophagaceae bacterium
AATCAAATCGTGCAGGTTCCGGGTAACGGCGCATTTTGAAAAGAAGTCATTGCGATCCCGCTCTTCGAGCGGGATCGCAATGACCTTTCATTTAAAGTAGCCCATTACCAGGTTACGGGAAACACGTGCTTCTAAGCTTCACGAGTTAACTTTTGCATGGAACTTATTTCTACTGCAGCCCGCTATCCAAGTCTATAAATTGCGTATGTCCTTCCGGGAATTGTGACAGCGGCAGATCCGTTGCTCCAATCAAGCGCTACACTCTTGCCAGCAAGCAGCGCAGGGTGTGATGCAGGGATATTCAACGGAAACTCGGCTTTGGCTTCCGTCCCGGAGGGGTTCAATATCACCAGGACGACATTCTTATCTTTCGCCCTTGCATAGACGAACGGATAAGTATTCTCGCGTGCATAAAGGGGAATGAACTCTGCGTAGGCGGCGAGGGCCGGTTCGGATTGCTTGAGTTTGATGAGCGCCCGCGTCCTGTTGAGAAGCGAATCCGGATTCTTCTCCTGCGCTTCCACGGTTGGCGCGTCGTGCGCCGGGTCGACAGGGAGATAGAGCTTCTCCCCGGGGGCTGATGAAAACCCGAGGTTCTTTCCGTTCGACCATTGCATCGGGGTCCTTGCACCGTTCCGGGGACGATAGGCGCCCTCGACCTGCGGCCAACTCTCGGGCAGTTGTTTCATCCCAATCTCGTTGCCGTAATAGATGAACGTCACTCCCGGCATTGTTAGTCCGAAAGCATAGATGAGTTCAAGGTCGTCGTCGCTGCGGTTGTTTCCCAATCGCGCGTTGTCATGATTCCCAAGCGGGATCGAAATGTATCCCTTCTCCTTCGTCATTTCATACTGGCGCATGAAGTTGTCGAGAAAGAAGGCGATGTTTCCCTTCCCTTCCTTGTCAAAATAGCTGTGCCCTTCGGAGTAGCCGTTGAGAATTCGCCAGTTCTCCTTTTGGAACAAGTCATCGTATCCCTTGAACCAATGAAAGAAATCTGCGTGAAAGCATCCGTCGAGCGCCGATGCGGGATACGACCACTCGGAAACGATAAAGGCCTCGGGGTATTCTTCGTTCAGTATTTTTCGGATCTCGAGCCAGAACTCTTTTGTTCCTTCCTCGTGCGTTTTGTAGAACTGCTGGGTTCCTTCAAGGCCGGATGTCTTAACCAGCGCACCGGCCATGTCGGCACGAAAACCGTCCGCCCCCATCTTCATCCAAAACCGGAACACGTTCTTCATTTCCTCCCGCATCGCGACGACGTCGGGATGATTAATCGGGAGCTCCCAGCGCTGTTCCGGATCGCAGTCCGCAAATCCATAATTCAAGGCCGGCTCGCAGTGGTAAAAATTCTGCATGTATTGTCCGTTTCGCGTCCCGAATCCCTTGATGAACGCCCCTTCAAAATTTTTCGGCGGATTGCGCCAGACGTTATCGGTCCAGATGTACCAATCGGAGTATTTGTTCTTTTCCTGCCGAGCGGAAGCCTGGAACCATGGGTGCTCAATGGAGGTGTAGCTTGCGACAAAATCGAAGAGGATCCGAAGCCCTCGCTTATGCGCTTCCTCGAAGAGCTCTTTCGCATCGTCGTTCGTTCCATAGCGCGGAGCGACTTTGCAGTAATCGGAGATATCGTAACCGCCGTCGCAGAATGGCGATTCAAAAAACGGATTGACCCAGATGGCGTTGACGCCAAGACTCTTGACGTAGTCGAGTTTTTCAATAATTCCTCTGAGATCGCCGATTCCGTCGCCGTTCGAATCGTAAAAACTCTGCGGATAAATTTGATAGAATACCGCGCGATGAGCCCACTCGGGAAAGTGAGGAGGAATGGTGTACCGTCCTGTGATTTCCTGTGAGGAGGATCCGCTGTTGTTCCCCTGTTCGGATCGGGGGGAGCCGCCGTCGATTGTCTGCGCCAGCAGTGCGGGCGATCTGAAGGATTTCAGCACACCCAATCCTGCGGTGGCGGCCGTCAGTTTCAAAATGAAGGAACGCCGGTCAAGGATCTTGCTCATCGTAGTCGCCTTTTTCTGTCGATGATTTTACAGCGGCTCACGCGCGAAACCGCGGGTTCCGCTGAGAGGTATCAAATGCTTCGTTGGATGAACCGGGAAAAAATAGGGCCGGGTATTGGTACGCCAACCCGGCCCTTGTGATGTCCCTGAGTCAACGTTGAGACTACTTCAAGAGCATCATTTTCTTCGTTATCGTCGTATTTCCGGCCTGAAGCCTGTAGAGATACACTCCACTCGAGAGAGTCTTCGCATCGAAACTCGCCTCGTAGCGGCCTGCCTCTTGAACGCCCGAGAAGAGCGTCGCGACTTCCTGGCCGACAACATTGTATACTTTCAGCGTCACAGATCCTCGTTTCGCGAGAGAGTAGTCGATCCGCGTTGCGGGGTTAAACGGGTTCGGGTAATTCTGCTGCAGGGTGTAGCTCTCCGGTATAACGTCCGACACCTGCTTCACGCCTGAAACAGACTTCCCGATGATGGTATTGTCTTCCGTCGCTGCCTGTGCGCTCCAGCTCGCGTACTGGGACGGGAACCAATGGTAGAGATCGCCCAGCGGACGTCCGCCCGTGGCCGCCGTAAGAAGCGTCGAGTTAGAATACGCGAGGTTCTCTTTCAAAGGCCAAGTGCCGTTCAGATCGGGATTATACCCCCAGAACACAGACCCGCCGGTCGCGTATCGTGCTTTCATGAAGGCGATGATGCTATCGGCGTTCGTCCCCGGCGTGGTGAACTGCGGGTTCTGTCCGTCCAATGACTGATAGTTCGGATCCAGCTTCATGAACTGATGCCATGTAAACATATCAAGGGTCCGGTCATTCATGATCGGCTCGGCGAGAATTTTTCCCTTGAGCCCGGTTACGGTGTCGTTATAGGCATTGTAAAACGTCTGGAACATCGGATCGGTGTAGTTGCTGTTGTTGTAGAAGTAGACGACCCGATCTTTTTCCAAAACGCCGTTGTAGAGTGTCCCGGGAAGACCGCCGTTCACATCCATCGTGTCTACGTCGAGAACTGCGCCGTAGAGGAGTACGTCTTGGTCCTGACCGATACGGTCTTGATACCGTTCACCGGTGAAATGGCAGTTCACGAAAATGTTGTTCGTGCAAATCAAGTGCGTCATCCAATAGAACTTGAACGGAAACTTGGCGATGTTGAGGAACGTGTTGTGATTATAGAAGACGAACTTGGGCGGAG
>CAYLMV010000211.1:3312-4485 GCA_964384415.1 uncultured Chitinophagaceae bacterium
AACTTGGCGATGTTGAGGAACGTGTTGTGATTATAGAAGACGAACTTGGGCGGAGTATAATCGCTCTGATACGAGAACCCCTGGTTTTCGTAGGTGCAATTCTCCGACCAGATCGTGTCGACGCGTGCGCTCTGATCGTAGGTGGCGAACATCCTGCCTGCCCACCACTGGCCCGGGTCGATGCTGTTCCGGAAGATGCAGTTCTTGAAGATGCCGGTGAAGCCGGTGTCGTGGGCCATCACCGCAACGGCGTTGACGTAGTCGAAGATGCAGTTCGTGAACTCGCCGCGAGACTTGGCCTTCGTATTGTCCTGCTCAAACTGAAGCGTAGTCCAGTTCTGAGTTCCAAGCTGTGTGGCGTAGATCAGCCAGATATTCTTCATCGTCAGATCGCCGTAGCTGTCGATCGTTTGGAAGTAGTACAATCCGGTGACGTCTCCCTCGATGATGATAGGCATTCCCGGGTCAGTTCCGGTGGCAGGGGCATCCTCGCCGACGATCCAAATGTGCGTGCCCGGGTTCGTGGTGATGGTACCGTTAAGGGTGTAATATCCGCCGCGGAGCAGTTTGTACACTCGCAGGGGATTCACACGGGTGCCGTTCGAGTTCGTGTCTCCTTGAATGACATTATTGATCGTTCCCAGGCCGAAATCGTTCGGCACCGTTACTGTATCCGGAGTCGAAGACCGCACAACCGGAGCGATCACCAGGGCTATAAGTAATACGGTAAGAAGCTTGTTCATCGTCCTTCTCCTAAGTGTTGGGTGAAAAATCTCGTCCGCATCCGCACGGACGCGGTCTTACAAACTGTGACCCTCCATCACCTCCTTCCGTGACCACTGTGTTGTATCAGAACGTATAACGAAGTCCTAAGTCCGCAGTGAGTCCGTAATAGATCTCGGACGTTGATCCTCCAAACGTCTGCTGGGCTGAGATGTCAGTCCGCTGGTTGATATTGTTGACATCAAGAAATAGCTGCAATCCCTCCAGAGGAAGCTTCTGCCGCACTGTTGCGTCGATTCGGAAATAATCTTTCGTGAAGGCATCCTGCTCTGACCGTGCGGCGATGCTGCTCACCATGTTCCCCTGGAACAGAAATGAAATCCGTCCGGAGAAGCCGGCATAGTCGTACCCGATCGATGCGTTGAGCACGTCGTTGGGCTGGAAGATGAG
>CAYLMV010000212.1:0-4445 GCA_964384415.1 uncultured Chitinophagaceae bacterium
TATTTATTGACCCGCGCCTGAGTGCCAATTGTATGGGCGGCGGCCTAACGGACCGAAGCTAAGCTGCGGCGGCGAACAGCCGGTACCATGTGGAAAGTTGCGCGGACGTATTTGTTGATCTTATCAATTCCGGCGAACTGTCGCGCGGCGAAATCGTCGACGGTAGTTTCCGTCAGCTTGAGCGACTGGTTAGGCCGCCTGCCTTTGGGATGCTTTTGGGTGGCAAGAAGCACACTCTTTTGCAAACTTTGGACGAGCGGGGGATTGAGCGGTTTGCAAAAGTGTGTGCGTGTGTGTCTGGGTAGTATGTTGTTCTGGTATGCACACCCTGATTTCGACCCCATGCAAACATAGGAAATATCTCAACAGGATTTTACGTAGTAAAAATACGGGGACGGTCGTGAGACCGTCCCTGCGTTCTAACTTCGATCATGCATCGCTGGGGCGAGTGTAATTGCTATTTTATTAAGAGCATCTTCTTGACTGATCTGAAATGTCCCGCTCTCAATTCATAGAAATAAATGCCGCTTGAAAGGCGAGAAGCATCAAACGTCACACTATGATTGCCATCCTCGATGTATCCGTCTACTAATGTTGCAACCACTCTCCCAAGAACATCATAGACCTTGAGAGTTACATGGTTGCTCTCTGCAATCTTATATTGGATTGAGGTAGAGGGATTAAACGGATTTGGATAGTTTTCTAATAGCCCGTCAGTGATCGGGGAGACTGAGACTATTAAGTCGTTGCCTTGACCTGCATTGATATTGGGCATTTGCCCAGTTTTCGGGTCGACGTAAAACTTAAGAGTGGCTTCGGCAGTAGATATTTCCATCGGGGTTGAAAATTGCGCTTGATTCTCGACCCTTTTAAGAATGGCTGAAGCTTTGTTTACGTCATTCTCGAAGTATAACGCGATCTCCAGATTGTTAAGATCTGCTCTTACTGCGCGCGCGGTATTTGGATATGCACTTATGATCCCATCATTAACCTGTTTAGCAGAGCTGTAATCACCCTCCATCAGGAACAAACGAGATAACAAAAGCTTGTGGTCAACTGCTGCTTGTATAGGGAGAGCTTTGAAAAATTGGATGATTTCCGGCGTTGTTTCGCTGTCTGCGCAACTATATAAGTATACATACGCCGCTTGATCAGCGGGATGGCTGCTTAAATATGCCTTCAATATCTTCTTTGCATCTTTCGCCTTCTTTTGGTCTCGTAATTGAACTGCAATCAAGAGAGAATCTGATGGGATAGATGAGGGGAGAGCAATGTTTTGAACCGAACCATTCTGTATGTTATGCCCATTATCCTGAGCGATACTAGGTGTAACTTCAATGTCATTTGGCATCCGTTTATTGGACGGAATTTGGTAACCCAACCATGGATCGGCGGTAAGGGGAGAGCTGACGTTAAGGGTACAAGCCGATCCTCTATAGGAAGTCAAATTGCTCCCCCACCAATCGGCTTCTGCATAAAGTTGGCTAAAAACAGTGGGGTATGATAAACCCACAGCAGCGTCGTAACCATTATTGTAGATGCTGTTCAATGCATATGCGCTCCACGAAGTTTTCAATCCAAACATCCCGTAACTCTGATAATAAATTTCAAGACCCACTATGCAGTTCGTGACACGGTTATTCAGAACGGAAGCATATTGGTCCGCGCTTGGCGATGCACCCCAAATCCCAGCGATGCCCCAATTATGGTAATCAATATCGTTCTCTCCCGCTGTCCCGCTTGAACCGGCATACAATATTCCCGCGCCGTTCTGGCTATGATTCGTTTTTGAGATGGTATTCCAGTAACAATTGTTATTAGATCCGCCAGAAATATAAATGCCATGATAGATACTTGTATTTTTGATCGTGTTGCTCTGTGCCAAAAAGTTCGAGGATGAATTGACGTAAATACCATTGCCGGAATTGTTTATGATGTTAGAGTTCTGGAATGTGATATTGTTGGCGTTGGCCACATCCACTTCTGTCCCATGTAGGATATTCGCGTAGCTTATTATCGAACCACTTGCGCTGGGGCCGCTGAAGATTATTGATCCCCAGCTTCCAGGAGACAAACCGGTCGTCGGGGCGAAGGTAATTGGAAGTAGTTGAGATCCTGATGCGAGAAGAACTCCACTGACTGTTAGCGAGGCGTTGGGCGGGAAGTTAACGACTGTACCAGGCAATATTGTCAAAGTAACGCCGGGTGGTACGATGATGCTTCCAGCGTTATTGTTAATCCCCCCCCAAGTCTCATTATGCGACAATGATCCTGAGGATGTCCGATTATTAGCGGGGATGCCGCTTATCGAAACATGGTATGAACCACTAAGAGGAGTTGCGTCATCCTCTGTTCCGGAAATATCGAGCCTTGCCTCCACGTTGCCTGACCCATCTCTGAGCCAAGAACACCCGTCCGGCAATGTTCCGAAATCGAACTCAAAAAAACTTAACCCGGCGGGGCTTGAGCCACTTAGTATCTTATATTCACCGCCTGCATAGAGTGCGACAAAATCCCATGAGACATTACCGACTAAGTGATTCGGTCGCCCTGTATCTACTAAATGAAAAGTATATGATGGATTAGAATTTGGGACAACTACATTCCATCCCGGATCAATTACTAGCTGGTCTCCCACTTCAACCAGGGACCCACTGCCGTATATCGCTTGGATGCCGTCAATTTCAGGTTTCGTTAACGAATGCCTTACGCCTGCATAGTTCCCATACATCATTTTAGACCAGTCATCGTCGCCATACAAATCGGTTAGGGACAACCAGTGCCCGAATTCATGTGTTGCAGTAGATTGAAGATCGTACTGAGTGTCCAGATTATAGTCCACATTGATTTCCGTGATGATCCCTGTGATCGACCCGCCTGTTATTCCGACTTGTGTCTCGGCATGACGCGTTGCATCGTGTAGTGAAGTGCCATGAACAAAACCGATCTGATGATCCCCCCCGTCTGTATTGGGAACGAAGTTAAATCGGGCGCCAGTGTTTGGAGAACACCATGTAGTAGCCGCCGCAGTTATGATGTCTTCGAGATCCTTTTTGGATTTCGTACCTTGATAAGCTCCAGGAGCGAATATTGAGACGGGTATATTTGGCGGCGAATTGGTCCACTTCCCTCCCCCGTAACCCCAGGTAACATCGTACGATGGACCAGAGCTGTTGCGCTTGCCTTGTGCAGTTGTAATGATCACGAGTCCACTACTGGCATTCATTGGAATCAAGCAAGTAATCTGGCCGTCTGACCACGACATAGTGGTTACGTCTGCATCAACGGTTTGTGGCGGGTTCTGAGCCAAATTCACAGGAAATGTAACCGTTCCCTTAGCGGCGCCAAATCTAGATCCAGATATTGTCACCGATGAATTGTTCCACCCCGCAGGGAGACTTCCTGAATAAGAAGAGATCACTGGCCAGTAAAGATGGTGAAAGAGAATGCCGGTGAAGGTTCACTATAAATATCATATGTACTGCTATACGAGGCTACAGCCCAATAGTAAGTCCCATCATCTAGATTCACATCATAGTAAAGTTCACCCCCCGAATCTCCATCTGGTACGACGAGATTTATAAAATTTGGGTCCGTTGCCACTTGTACCAGATAATCATCTGCGTCTGCCGCAGCGTCCCAAGAAAGTCTCACCTGATTTGCACTCAAAGTAGCATTATTGCTAGGCGATTTTAAGGTCGGGGGTTCGAGAGATTGAGAATAGATCCTGCCTCTACAAAGCAAACCGAGAATAACAATGCATGCGGCATAAAACGCTCGTTTCATCTCACACCTCCTTTCGTCGTATCACTCCTTTCCCTCATCTTCTGCCTTACAGCGCGGCGCACACTATCTGCCGCCGCTGGGGGCATCACCCCGTTTTTCCATTTTAACTCCCTTATCCTGCGTTCTTGCTCCGCACGTTTCAACCTGTGTATGTATTTTGGGTATGCTGTTGTGTCAGTTGCCGATTCTTTTAGGATGGGAATGTAGTCTTCAGGATCCACTTGATAAGTTCCTAAGCTGAGATTGCCATGTTTTCCGTTGTGGGAACCATAAATCCGCATCCTTCCTCTCTCTTGTAGGAATGTATTTGGATCTCTGTTTGCAAGGAAAAATATTGCCCTCTCGTTTGGATTGAAGATTGTCAAAGGGTAAATTACTTGTTCTGTATCGCCAATCTTGCCTCCGGCTTGATAAAATATGACTTCGTTGTCCTGTCGTGAACCTTTGATCCAGTGAAGAACTCTTAATGTTATCTCTGTGTATATTTCTTTTTTTCCATTTGGAAACATCTCATCACGTACAGTGTGCCATTTCGAATCCTTTGAAATCACTTGTGCATCCATAACTGTTTCGGAACTGTTTATCATCTTCCGGAATTCGTTAACCAGTCCTTGTTCACTGGTATCTGGCATGTAAATATGAGGATTACCAATATTGCT
>CAYLMV010000213.1:0-4407 GCA_964384415.1 uncultured Chitinophagaceae bacterium
CAGAAACGTAAACATCGCTTTCAACTGAAAATCTTTTGAGCAACTCGGCTTTCACTTTGCCGAGAAAGCCGATGTAAGTGCCATCTATTTCAATAGCTATTGTCTGTTCAGTTAAAGGACTACGGCTATCATAACAAATAAATTGAAATTTGTCAAGTAGAATTTTGCCCAGCAGCGACGCTACCACGCCCTTAAGATCATATATGTCAACCATTTCAGCCCCGGAATGCCACCCTGTCGGTTCTCTCCTCCCTGTCATGCACAACGAGAGAATTTCGCGCTCACGGTATCCTTTCACGACGGAGGCCGGTTCTCCACTTTCTGCCTTGGCATACGTCCTTCCCAGCTCGTACAGCTTCAGATCTCCAATGCCGAGGTTCGTATTGTGGTAGACTGTCTGAAGCATTGAGAAGACAGTGTTTGGGCGCATCGCCGAAAGGTCTTTGCTTATGGGATTCTTGATCTTGACGATATCCGATGAAAAAGGGGCAACAAGTTCGAGATCCAGCAGGCTGTTCGTCACAATTTCATTAAATCCGAGACCCTCCAGCGAAGCGCGAAGCGTGCCTACTTCGCTGTGGCGCGATACGTGTTGGGAAAAGTCGATCGCAGAAACCATTTTATCTTCGATCTTGGAATATCCATGCAGCCTTGCGATCTCCTCCACGATATCGATTTCTTCTTCGAGGTCGGGTCGATAGGTGGGACATGTGCAGAGAAATGTTCCTTTCGGCCCCGGACTTGTTGTGATACCTATGGGAGACAACAGTTGTTTCATTTCCTGAGATGACAAATCTGTCCCGAGCACTTTATTGACTCTTGTCGTGCGGACGCGGACAACCCGTTCTTTGATTTTATGCGGGTAAATGTCCACGACCCCCTGGTTCACTACACCTCCGGCAATTTCTGCCAGCAGCATTGCGGCCCGATCGGCGGCGCTCTTCGTCCCGTTTGGATCGGTCCCCCGTTCGAATCTGTATGCTGCATCCGACTGGAGTGCAAGATGTTTTGAAGTCTTGCGAATGCCGGACGGGGCGAAGTACGCGCTTTCAATGAGGACCGCGGCCGTTGCGTCGGAAATCTCCGAATTCATTCCGCCCATAACACCCGCAATAGCCACCGGTTTTTGCGCATCGCATATCATCAACGTGTCCGACGAAAGAGTACGATCTATCCCATCGAGCGTCCTGAACTTCTCGCCCTCCGCGGCATTTCGAACGACAATTTTCTTTCCCGCAATCTTGCCGTAATCAAACATGTGAAGCGGCTGGCCGCATTCGTACATGACGAAGTTCCCGACATCCACTACATTATTGATCGGGCGCAAGCCGCAGGATTTCAAATACGATTGCAGCCATTCCGGCGACGGCGCGACGTGAACATTCGTAACCAGGCGAGCTGTATATCGCGGACAGCCTTTACTATCCTTCACCTCTATCGAGATAGCCTTCTTAACACTGCTCTTCTTGTCCTCATGAAGAACTATTTTTTCTTGAACTGCTTTTTTCTTAAGCGAAGCGGCTACTTCGCGGGCGATACCAAGATGGCAAAGGCAATCAGGTCTGTTTGGAGTCACTCCGATTTCATAGACAACATCATCCATCCCCAAAAACGACGCCAGCGGTGTCCCGACTTTCCCGGAGACATCAAGGACCATTATCCCGCTTGCGTCATTTCCGAGCCCAAGTTCATAAGACGAGCAGATCATCCCGAACGATTCTTCCCCGCGGATATTGACTTTCGAGAGGACGAAGGGCTTCCCGTCAGGATCGTGTTGATTGCGGGGAACGGTGGCTCCAACCAAGCCTACGACAACTTTTTGCTTCGCCGCTACATTGGGAGCACCGCACACTATTTGCAGAGGCAGCAAAGATTCTTCCTTGCCGCCCTTGCTCCCTACGTCAACGCTGCAGACCGTCAGCTTGTTTGCATTGGTGTGCTTGCGGACTGAGAGGACTTCGCCGACGACGAATTTCTCATACTTCTCGCCGAGCCGCTCAATGCCTTCCACTTCAAGCCCCGCTGAAGTCAGCTTCTCCGCAAGGACTTCAGGGCTAATTTTGAATTGAACGTATCGTGCTAACCACTTAGATGATATACGCATAGCCAATTGTGCTAAAACTGTTTTAGAAACCTTACATCATTCTCAAACAGAAGGCGAATGTCCGAAATCCCGAGCCGCAGCATCGTAGTCCGTTCCACGCCAAGGCCAAAGGCGAAGCCGGTGAACTCTTCGGGGTCATAGCCGACGTTCTTCAGTACTTTGGGATGAACCATTCCGGCGCCCAGCACTTCCAGCCAACCGCTCTGCTTGCATACCCGGCAGCCTTTACCGGAGCACAGGAAGCAGGTGATGTCCATTTCCAGGCTTGGTTCTGTAAAGGGGAAGAAACTTGGTCTGAACTTGTATTTCAGGCTGCGGCCGTAGAATTCGCGCGCAAAAGCGACGAGCGTGCCTTTGAGCTCGCTGAACGTCACATTGCGGTCGACATATAAGCCTTCAACTTGATGAAAGAGGCAATAACTTCGAGCGCTGATCGCCTCATTGCGGTATACCCGCCCCGGCATAATAACGCGGACGGGGGGTTTACGTTCTTCCATGACCCGAATTTGCACCGGCGAAGTGTGCGTCCGAAGCAGGACGTCTCCCTCTATGAAGAAAGTGTCCTGCATGTCGCGTGCGGGATGATCGGGAGGGAAATTGAGCGCAGCGAAATTGTGGTAATCGTCCTCGATTTCCGGACCGTCCACGACCCCGAATCCCATGGAAGAAAAGATCCCTCGGAGGTCATCGAGAGTTTGCGTTATCGGATGGCGGGTTCCGAGAGGTTTCCCCCTCCCCGGGAGAGTGAGATCTATGAAGCTGGTCTTCGCGGCAGACGCCGCTCCGATTTTCTGACTCGCGGAATTAAACAGCTCGTCGACAAAAGTGCGGAGGCTGTTTAATTCCTTCCCGAGAGCAGGTTTTTCCTCCGGTAAAACAGTTTTGAGCTGTTCGAACAAGTCGCCGACTTTTCCCTTGCGGGCGAGGTATTCAATCCGGAATTTTTCGAGGTCGTCCTTGGATGCAACGAGAGAAGCAGATTGCTGGGCACTGTTGCGAATCGCTTCGATCGCGCGAACGAGTTCAGCGGCAGGTTCTGACATGGCTTGAATTAAGCAGTGAGGTGACAAAACAAAACTTCCCGCAGCCACCGGATAGCATGGTGCTGCGGGAAGATATCGTAGAATTATGCCTTAACAAACTTTATGACTTCGGCAAATGCTTCGGGGCTTTCAACCGCGAGCTCGGCTAGCACCTTGCGGTTGATATCCACTTGTTTCTTGTGAAGCCCGTCGATGAGCTTGGAATAGGTCAGCCCGTGCAATCTGGCCGCTGCATTGATGCGTGCGATCCAGAGCTGGCGGAATGTCCTTTTCTTGGCTTTACGGTCTCTGTAGGCGAACTGATAGCCTTTATCGACGCTGTGCTTGGCTACCGTCAGCACCTTGCTTCTCGCGCCCCAATAGCCTTTCGCTTCCTTTAAAATTCTCTTGCGACGGCGGTGGGAGGCAACTTTGTTCTGCGAACGTGGCATAGTTGCTCTTGTCTCCTTTGGTGGACTAGTGAAGTGAGTTGATTGACGTCACCTTACAACACGAGCAGGCGCTTGATCTGGCGCTCATCGGAGGGCGCAACAAGTCCTGAATGTCGCAGGTGGCGTTTTCGTTTTGTTGATTTGCTCGTGAGAATGTGTCTCCGGTTCATCTTGTGGCGTTTGATTTTACCGGTTCCGGTGACCCGAAATGTTTTGCGCGCACTGCGGTGCGATTTCATCTTTGGCATATGGTTCCTTCAGCTTTGTGCTGGTTTGGTTTCCTGAACTACCTTTTCGACTTTCGCTTTTGACAGTTTATCCGGCGCGTAAAATATGATCATGTTTCGCCCTTCCATATGAAGGGGCTGATCGACTTTCGCGACGTTGAGGAGCCTCTCACTGAGCCGGTTGAGCAAGCTTTCTCCCTGGTCCTTATACGTAATTTCTCTTCCCTTGAAAATAACGGTCGCTTTGACTTTATGTCCGTCCGCGATGAATTGCAGCGCGTGTTTCGCCTTGAATTCGAAATCGTGAACATCGGTGTTCGGGTGGAACCGGAGTTCCTTCACCAGGCTCACGTGTTGATGTTTCTTCTGGAGCTTTTCTTTCTTTTGAAGTTCGTACTTATACTTGCCGAGATCCATGATCTTGCAGACGGGCGGCACGGCATTCGGAACGACTTCAATGAGGTCTTTCCCTTTTTGTTGAGCGATGACCACTGCCTCACGCGGTGACATCACTCCAAGCTGTTTTCCGTTATCGTCAATGACGCGGACCTGAGGCACGCGGATATCGTCGTTAATGCGAGGACCTTTACTTTTAATGCGGG
>CAYLMV010000214.1:0-4283 GCA_964384415.1 uncultured Chitinophagaceae bacterium
CTTCATAGACCTTACCTTTTATCGAAATGTATAACCGCTCACCAGATCGTCAAACGCCGCATGAATATCACAGCATCCGAAGTCTGAGCCTTTCCTTGATTAATTCCTTGGGAAGATGCGACGCAATGCGGACCGCTCTCGGGATACCCGCATCGATGTCGAAGAAATTGTCGCTGAATTCGGCTTCTTCATTTTCCAGCTCAATTCTGACATTCTTTTGAAATCGTGATGATGTCAGCGTCAATGTATAATCGTCGGCTGCATTCTCGGTCAATTGATATTCGACATTTGACGACGGAATCAGCATATGTTTTGGCTCGACGAAGAAACGCCGGTTCTCAGAATGAATAACGTCGTTTTCCTTCAAGGTTGCCAAAAGATACGTTTGAGCCGGGTCGAATGAAAGAAATTCTGCAACACGAATGTTCATGATTCGTTGGGATGAGTTTCTTCCAACCGTCACGTTCGTTTTCTTCGACCACGTTACAGGACCCTCCAACGAGCGCAGCGTGACTTCGATCGTTGCGCTGAGAGAAGCAAGCAGATCAGACGTCACCCAGAGTTCCAAACCCTCATCCGTTTTGCGAAAACTTACGAGAACCGGGGCGAAGAATTTTTTCGCATAGAAGTATGCCGCTTTGGGCCGCAGCGCACTGTCGATCACGGACCAGCTCGTCACGGGCCAGCAGTCGTTCAATTGCCAGAAGAGAGAACCGGCAGTGTAGAATTTTCGACGCCGCCAATGCTCCACAGCGGTTTTCAATGCTTCGGCCTGAACGATCTGACTTTTGTAGACGAAATCGGCGAGGTCGGTTCCCACGTTCACGTGACTGGCCTGAAATCGATACAGTCTTTCGGTCCCTTCAGGAAGTTTGTTGTGATGTTCGAGCACCCGGCTCTGCGGGATGAGATCGGAGGGTGCTGTCACTTTTTCGAGCGTCCTCATGTGAGGCGCCGCTTGAAAGCCAAATTCTGTTACAAACCGCGCGTTGTCCTGCTCATACTCCGTGTAATCCTTCCACCGACCCCACATCTCCCATTGATGATGATTGCCGTTCGATTCATCGTTCGGGAATCCCTTTCCATACGGAGAGCTTCGCCAGTATGGCCTGGTCCCATCCAAATCGCGGCACACCGACGGAAGGAGCGTTTTAAAAATCTTGGCCCCTGGCATTTCGTCCGGCGACACCTCCGGATTTCGCTGGCAGAATATCCACTCACATTCATTATTGCCGCACCAGAGAACGATGCTCGGATGATTCCGCAGCCGCTTGACGGCCTTTTCCGCTTCATCTTGCACCTGTTTCATAAACCATGAGTGTTCGGGATATTCGGCACACGCAAACATGAAATCCTGCCACACCATCAAGCCCATTCGATCGCATAACTCATAGAATATTTCCTGCTCATAAATCCCGCCTCCCCAAACGCGAAGCATGTTCATGTTTGCAGATTTCGCCATGCCGAGCAGCTTCTCGTAGGTGGCGTCGCTGATTCGTGGAACAAACGAATCGCTCGGAATCCAATCTGCGCCTTTGCAGAAGATCCTTTCTCCATTGAGTTCGATAACAAATGTGGTTCCCTCTTTATCGGGTTCATGAAGCAATCGAACAGTGCGAAGCGCGAACGGAATTTCGAGTCGTTCAATTTCCTCCTCCCCCATGAAGAGGGAAAACAATGCTCGGTACATCGGCTGCGCGCCGTATCCGTTGGGCCACCAGAGTTTCGGGTTTTTGATGCGGATTCGAAATTTCATCCGCCCGTTTTTCGCCCGCCGCCGATCCTCAACGATTATTTCTCCGTCTATCACATGGGTTATTAATTGCACGCGACCCACGGTGAACAACGATGCATCGATCGACAATTCGACGACCGCTTCTTTTTTGTTGATAGAAACGATCTTTACGAACGGCGATTGTAGTACAGCATGCATGCGGCCTTCCAGCCTGATGCCCCGCCAGATTCCCGATGTCG
Organism: uncultured Chitinophagaceae bacterium; assembly: GCA_964384415.1. GTDB lineage: Bacteria > Bacteroidota > Ignavibacteria > UBA10030 > UBA8401 > JAGVPT01. The sequence goes on from CAYLMV010000214.1 coordinate 1,975, forward strand.
TCAATCGTGGTCCCCAGTCCCAACCAAACGAGTACTGCGCCTTCCGGACATAGGCACGATGAGGCTCGAGACCGGCGGAAAGGATGCCGTGCTTCTTTTCAAGCGCCTTCGACCGCATCACCGGCGAGTCGAAACTAATTTCAATAGCATTCTTTCCATTCCGCAGAAATTGTTTCGCATTAAACCGGTGCTCAACGAACATATCTGCAACCGATGCGACCATTTCGCCGTTGATCCGGATCTGTGCGTATGTGTCAAGCCCCTCTGCCACAAGCTCAATTTGCTTTTCCCGGAGAAACTCCTGATCGACGTCGAACTCACGCCGGTAGACCCATTGCTGCGAATCTACCCATTGAACTTCATCTTCGTTCATCCGATAGAACGGGTCGGGGATTTTGCCGTTTGCCAATAGATCCGTGTGGACTGTTCCGGGGACAGTTCCCTCCATCCATCCCGTTACGCCCGAAATCTCCTTCGGCCGTGTTCGGTATTTATCCACATCCTTAAACTGCCATCTCCCGTTGAGATCTATTCTCTTCATACTCTCTTAGTGTTGAGCAAAATGATGACGTTCACATCCAACAATGTCATCGAAGCAGTACCATTTTCCTTACAAGAACAGCATTCCCCTCTTCCAGCTTGTAGTAATACACGCCGCTGGCGCATCGAACGGCATTCCACAATATGGAATACTCGCCGGCGGCTACATTGTCCCGAACCAGCGTTGCAGTTTCTCTTCCCAACACGTCAAACACGCTGAGCCTGACAAATCCCGCCGATGGAATCGCGAAACGAATCGTCGTCGATGGATTGAACGGGTTGGGGAAATTCTGAGCCAGTGAAAAATCCGTTGGAAGTGAGCCATTCGACCGCTTGACGATTCCGGTATTGATATCATACAAAGCGTAAATCTGCGAGACGGGAAGCATGTAATTGAATATCCGTATATCGTCAAGCGCCCCATTAAAATCATAGGCATTGTCGCCTGGGAGATCCTGCCCGATCGTGAGAGCGGATGTCGTTGTATTGATAAGACCGGAAAACGAGGTGAAGGCGTCAAGCTCTCCGTTTATGTAGATTTCAAGATCCAATCCGTTGTAGGCTCCCGTAACATTATACAGACTGTCGAGAACGAGAGGCGTCTGAGAATCCAGGTCCTCATCCGCGCCGAGGGAATTCTTCAGCGTCCAACGGAGTCTGTTGGTGCCCGGAGAGATTGAGAACTTCCACCGGTTCTGCCAGCTCCCGTGGGAGATCGGATATTGTTCGCGGGAAGCATAGAAGCCTTCCACTTTCATCCAAAAATTGACTGTGATTCCATTTTGAAAATTCAGGGCTGAATCATTGGGAACATTGATCGACGCAGTCGCCCCATTAAAAGAGTAGGCGCTCGCGGCATGGCCGAAGCGGTCGCTCGTGAAGGAACCTCCGCTCGCAGTACCATCATGATGATTCCCGCTCGCGTCTTTTGTATCTCCGCCAAACGGATAGTATGCGACCAAATTGCCGCTCTGCCAGTTGGCGAAGTCTCTCACTTCCAGGCCAACGCTGTCTGAGGCCGCACCGCCGTACCCGTCATCGACCGTACAATGGACGTAATAGTTGCCCGCAGTCTGCGGAGATTGCCAGGTAACGATGGATCCGACACCGCTTAAAATGCCGCCCGCGATCGACCAGTGGTACGTCAGCGCATTGCTGTCGGGGTCTGAGGCAAAACATGTGATTGTACTTGTCGCGCCAAGATTGATTTTTCCCGGCATCGCCTTCAATCTCTGAATGACCGGCGCATGGTTTATCGATTGCACGACTGCAATCGTGTCCGCTGCCGTCGTCAGTCCACCATGGGTGTCTCCGACGGAACACTGTACGACATATGCTCCAACTGTGTCCGGTGCATTCCATGTAATGGAGGAGCCGCTTCCGGCAATTGATCCTCCCGAACAATTCCACTGATACGATAGCGTGTCGTTATCTCTGTCTGCCGCAGTGCAAAAGATAAGTGTTGAATGTTTTCTCAACACAGTGCTGCTGTCCGGTGTGAGGCTTTTGATTCTGGGGGGATAGTTTGACACCGCTATCCCCGAATGATAGTCGACAACAATGCCGTTGATGAGCATCTTGTCCAGATCGTATGTGATACTCCCGCTTCCGGGGGCATTCACGACAACCATTGCAGAATTTGCGCTGATAGGAATAGAAGTCACTCCGGACACTCCTTTCGCGATGAACGAATGCGACACCGCATCGTACAAATCCCGCTGGCCTGTTCCCGCGTCAAAACTCACGGAATGCTGGATCGAATCCGGATT
>CAYLMV010000215.1:0-4254 GCA_964384415.1 uncultured Chitinophagaceae bacterium
CTACATAAAATCTTAAAAAACAACAATAAATAACAAAAAATCCATATACCCCTCGACAAAAGATACCTCACCAATGAAGAACTCCTCAAGGTCGCGCAGAAGATGATTTAGCGCGCTGCAGAATGGCTCGCCTGTTTCGTTACCCTCTTTCGTGCTTCGTCGGTTTTTCTCATACAATTTCTCCGTCATCGCTGTGCGCTTGATCTTCCATTATCAAATCAGCCACACCTCAATGTGGGAACGGTCGAAAGACCGTTCCATGCCGAAGCGCGGATCGTCATCCGCGCCTACATCTTCAGATGTACGGAATTGTTGTTATCGGTCTCCCACTGCATCGGATTATTTTCGATGTACCCTCTCACCGCCTGCAATTCCTTCTCGTTACGAACAATCCTGTCATAGAATCGGGACTGCCAAACTTCAATCCCGGGCGACAATTCCCGTGCTGCTCTAGTTACCGCTGCCTTGAAGCTTCGTACAACGATCGATACTGATCTCTTCTGAGGCTGGAATGTTCGCACACTTTCGAAGTTGGCCAGAATCTCACGCTGACTATCCAACCGAAGTATGCCGTGAACATGGTCCGGCATTACAACAAAAGCATCGACCGTGGCATATGAAGTTATTGAGGGAATCATCATCCAACATTTGTGAACAATGACTCCCATTGGCGACAACACCATTTTTCCTTTAAGAATGTTGCCAAAATAGTGCATCCTATGCTTAGTAACGATAGTGATGAAGTAGTACCCTGAGCTGGCATAATCATAGTGGGGGAGTCGAAGTTGTTTGTGTTGTTTGTATTGCATTGTTGTAAGAACGGTCGAAAGACCGTTCCTCACTTTGGCTTTGGCACGGATTTTCATCCGTGCCCACAGATTAGGTCATTGTTCCTGAAGGGGAGAGCGTAATTCGATTGGTGTTTGTGTTCGATTACTCGGGGAACGGATTATCTCATCCGTGCCCACATCGTGGGTCTTTGTTCCTGGAAAGGAGAGCGACAAAGTGTTATTCTGGGCGGCACATTCTAAGCGGGGGAGAGAACAATGATGCTTATTTTTCTAAGTCATGTCTGTGGGAACGGTCGAAAGACCGTTCCCCGGCCAGGCACGGATTCTCATCCGTGCCCACATCTTTAACTAAACCATTACCTTCAGTTTCTCTTCTCCAGCTTCACCTTCTTCGTAAGTCTATCGTGCCCACATCTTCAACTAAACCATTACCTTCAGTTTCTCTTCTCCAGCTTCACCTTCTTCGTAAGTCTATCGTGCCCACATCTTCAACTAAACCATTACCTTCAATTTCTCTTCTCTAACTTTACCTTCTTCGTCAAAGTATCGTTCCCGCGTTTTACAATCACTTCTACCTCATCTCCAGGTTTATACTCCTGGAGCGCGTAGGTATAATCATAAATATTCTTGACGTCAAATTTTCCGAACTTTACGATAACGTCTCCGCCTAGCAAGCCGCCTTTGGCCGCCGGGCTGTTGTCTCTTACCGCAGTGATCTTCATGCCGTCCGCCGATTCGGAGAAGTCCGGCACGGTTCCGACATAAACGCGGTATCCGCGGGAATCTCCCCCGGAATTGGATGTCGTTTGAGTCTTGAGATAATCGGGGCGGCCCGCATGGTCGTCGATGTCGACCGCGATGTTCTCTACATAATTGAGCACCGACGCTTCGCCGTCATAGTTGATTTTGCCGGCAATATCCGTCGGCTTGTGATAGTCTTCATGGATTCCGGTAAAGAAGAAGAGGATGGGAACATTTGCTCCATAGAAGGAGGAATGGTCGCTGGGTCCAAATCCGTCTTTAACAGTCTTCAGAACGAATGTTGAATCACGGTTGTAGTGCGCGAGCAGAGAATCCCACCGCGAGGAAGTGCCGGTGCCCTGGACGGTGAGCGTTCTGTCCTTCAATCGCCCCACCATGTCGAGGTTGATCATCGTGATAGCGTTGCCGAGAAAGACAACGGGATGTTTGACGTAGTACTGCGAACCGAGCAAACCTTCCTCTTCACCCGAGAAAGAAATAAAGAGAATATTCCGTTTCAGTAATCGTTTTTGCAGGGAAAGCATGCGCGCAAGTTCGATGATGCCCGCCGTTCCCGAAGCATTGTCGTCGGCCCCGTGATGGATTTCCACTTTGTCCGGAGCCAAAGATCCTTCGCCTCCCCATCCCAGATGATCGTAATGAGCGCCGAGGATCAGGTACTCGGCGTTTGTGGTGTCAGCGATTTTCAAGAGACCGACGACGTTTGCTGAGCTGTCTTTCATTTCAACGACTTCAGACGAAAGTGAGATGTCGATATCAGGAACAACAAGCGACGCCGGCTTCTTCGTCGCATTAATGAGAGACTGAAGCGAATCGACGGAAGGAGCTGCATGCCTCAACCAACCATCCACCGTGGCGCGTGTGACGCTGAAGACCGGAATACCGCTGTTGCTGAACGAGTTGTCGTACCGCAATGCCTGCAAAACGTCCGTCGAATCATCTGCAGAGCCGGTCACAACGAGAAGCGCTTTTGCCCCCTTTTCGCGCGCCGTCAACGTCTTGTACCGCAACGGAAGGTATTTGCTAAATTCCGAATGAGGATTGTCGCCCGCGGGGGAGAAGCGCAAGACAAGCACAACTTTGTCTTTCACATCGATCCCGCCATAGTCATCATAGTGAAGATCGGCGGAGCTTATTCCGTATCCTGCGAACACCAGTTGGCTCTTCACGGCTCCATTCGACGAAAAGGCGAGCGGTCGGAAATCCTTATCGAGAGAATAGGAAGTTGTGGCGGTCCCTTTGGAGGCAGAGAGAGAATTGTTTTTCCCCAGCTTCACACCAGCGGTAAAAACGAATTTCTGAAAATATGTGCCTCCGTCTCCCAGGGGAAGGAGTCCGATCGAGGAGAATTGCTTTGCGACATATGCAGCCGCCAACTCCGCCCCTTTGCTCCCGGCCTTTCTTCCTTCCAATGCATCCGAGGCAAGGTATCCGATATGCTGATGGAGATACTCCGCTGTTGAGTCCCCAAGTGCAAAGACGCCCGTTGTCGAGATAACAAACAACATCATCGTAAGAATCTTCTTCATTACTTCAGCCTTTCTTGAAATGTTGTGCATCGAAGGATTTTCCTGTGAGATGTTTCGATTCGTCCGATGCAAGGTAGACGAACGCGTCGAGGACATCTTCGGGTTTGCGAAGCGTGCGTTGATCTTCATCCGGGAAAGCCTGGCGTCTCATTTCTGTCGCCACGGCGCCGGGGTTGACCGCATTGACGCGGATTTTTCTTGATCGAAGTTCTTCCGCGAGGGCCTGGGTGTACCCTTCTGTCGCAAATTTCGAAATACCATAGGCTCCCCAGTTTGGTTTCGCAATTTTTCCGACTGAAGAGGAGACATTGATAATAGAGCCGCCCGATGGATTGAAGAAAGGGAGGGCGTGCTTCGTCATGTAGAAGAGGCCGTTGAGGTTAACGGAAAGGACTTTGGCCCACTCCTGCGAACTGTAATCAGCGAGAGGCACTCGCGGCCCGAGAAGTCCGGCGTTGTTGATAAGGATATCAAGATGCCCGAAATTCGATTGACACAGCGAAAGGAATTCTTTGACCTGCGATTCATCGGAGACGTCTGTCTGCTCGAACATCGATCTTCCCCCGACTGACAGGATCTCCAGGCTCAGGTTTCGAAGCTGCTCAACGTGACGGGCGCAAAGGCAGACGACCGCCCCCTCGTGCGCAAACCGCTTTGCGGCCGCCCTCCCGATTCCCCGCGAGGCGCCGCTAATGACTGCCACTTTTCCAGAAAGAATCACTGAGTTTTCATTTCCAATCAGCAATGAAGATATTTATTTCGCGCCGCTGCGATGCATTCCGGCCGGAGGCGAAGACGAGTTTCTTCCCGTCCGGACTGAACATCGGAAAGCCGTCGAACGAATCGGAATACGTTACCTGTTCCAAGTTCTTTCCGTCGAGGTCGATAAGGTAGAGGTCGAAATTCCACCCTTTCTGGTCGTTCACGTTTGAGGAAAAAATGATCCTCTTTCCGTCGGGTGTAAAGTAAGGTGCGAAATTTGCTGCGCCGTTGTTGGTAATCTGGCGCTTGTTGCTGCCGTCGGCATTCATGAGAAAAATCTCCATCTGAGTCGGCTTCACCAGGTCCCTTGCAAGCAGCTCTTCGCCTTCCTTCTGATCTTGCGGAGTGGAGGGATGATGAGCTCGATAGGCGATCTGCTTTCCATCGGGAGAGAAGAAGGCGCCCCCGTC
>CAYLMV010000216.1:0-4225 GCA_964384415.1 uncultured Chitinophagaceae bacterium
CGGGGCGCGACGTATATTCATAAATACGGTGGGTATACGGTGTGCTACCTAACCTCTTTTCACAGATTTTGCGGGAAAATGGTGCGTTCCCATACGGCTTTCACGTAGTGTGTCTTATATGCACTGGCTGTCGTATCCATCCCCTTGTTCTTCCCATAAAGCCCCTTTACTGCACGCCCCGAGGTCATAATGTCTGTGGTCTGAGCATTCGATTGCATTACGAGCCTAACCTTGATTGACTTGATATGTTGAACATTCAGCCCGGGTGAGATTGTAACCCCTAAAGAATCGAAGTACGTAAACACCAGGGAGTCCACATCTGTTGCCGCCTGAAAGGGAGTCCTGGTATCGACTCTCCGATACAATATCCGGTGCGTCGAGTCGGGCTGTGTTGCCGGACCAAGGTAGTAATGCACGACATTTGGTGCGGGGTCAGAATGCGCGGCAGAGGCTCCATAGGTATCCGAGACATTCAGCTCCACGGAAAACTGTATTTCTTGAAGATAGGCAATCGAGAATGTCTTTGAGGTAGAGGGGCCGTAGCCGGCCATCCGTAAATCGTCCGTCAGGATCTGCGCCGGAATCACGGTTTTTTGTTTCACGGTCGCATAGATAGTTTTCTCATAGAGAGCATTTTGCAGATTGATAGTAAGATAGAGGAATGTAAGCATGATCGCCCCGCGAACGATCATCGAACCTATCAAATCCAGCATTATGCTCATTAGTACGCCGCGATCGCGCTGAAGATAAGGGGCTTAGGCAAGTAGAGCGTGTTCGTCACGGTCACGTCTATTTTCTTAAAGTACGTTTGGTTAGTGGGCGTCGTAATGATGCTGCCGCTCTTTTTTACATAATATACATCTACAGTCAGGAGATACCCGGTAATGCTCCCTGAACTAGCCGACCTTGTGTAGCCCTTGTAGTCATCTACATCATCAAAATAGCTGCTGCCTGAACTTCTAATAGATTTGAAAGGTGCAACATCCGGCGCGCCTCCGGGATTAACATAGTCTGCGGCTGATCCCGAAGGTCCCAAATTATTGTATGCGTCAAACTTCGTTGGAATACTCGGCCAAGGCCATTTGACAAAACTTCCAGTACCGTAATGGCCGAGAGAATCGGTATACGGATACGTCGATCTGCCAGAGCCATCGTATTGAACTTGTGAATCAAACTTCTTTGTCAGAATCTCGGTGATCAAGGCATCCGCCAGATTTGTAGCCCCCTCCACAGCCTCCAGCTGAAGGGCTCCTTTGCTTCTCTCGATAATCATCCTGTTCGCAGTCAAAACGGCTAATGTCAGTAAAACAAAGAACGCCGTGGAAATCATCGTTTGTCCGAGGCTCATCGAGCCACCTCATGAAATAGCCAAGCGGGCACACTGGCCCCTTGGGGCAGGAGTAATCTGAGGATTTTGGCGAAAAAATCAGTGAGACAAATCACAAGTAATGCGGATTACGGTATATATGGGACAAGGGCAGCCATCGTGCCATAACATCTATTTAGAGACCGAATGACTCTGAACCAAAATCATATCTTTGTTGACGTCGTAAAAAAAAACAGCCATGGCATCATTTTGGAAGCCAGCCTCGAGTCGTGGCATGACTCGATCAATCATCCTCAGCGGTGACAGCCGCGACTTCATCCAGGGTTGTAATTCCCCTGGTGAGAAGTCCCAGTGCGTTGGCTCTCAGGGTGCGCATCCCGTTCTTCAGCGCCGCCTGTCGGATCGCTTCCTCGTTCACCGAAGAGCCGGCGTCAAGGATCATCTGGCGAATCTCTTTCGTAAAGTAGAGAGCTTCGTGGATTGCGACCCGCCCTTTATAGCCTTTGATGCATTCGCTGCATCCGATTGGCTGATAGAACTTTGAATTGCGAATCACTTCTTCTGTCAATCCGAGCTTAAGAAGCGCCGGCACATCGGGATCATTCAGAGGGCTCTTGCACCGTTCGCACAGCTTGCGAACAAGCCGCTGAGCAATAATGATGTTGATACTGTACGCAATCAAGAACGGCTCGATGCCCATTTTATAGAGGCGCGAAACGGCGCTCGGTGCATCGTTGGTGTGCAGGGTCGATAAGGTAAGATGGCCCGTATTCGCGAGTTTCACGGCGATCTCCGCAGTCAGCTTATCGCGAATTTCACCCACCATGACGATATCCGGGTCATGACGCAGGATAGCGCGAAGTGCTCCTTCGAAATCGAGCTTCGAATTGAGTTTTACCTGACGCGCTCCTTCGATAAGATACTCGACCGGGTCTTCGACCGTGATAATATTCAGCGACGGGTCCATCACCGTCCGGAGGGCCGCAACGAGGGTTGTGCTTTTTCCGCTCCCTGTCGGTCCGGTCACGATGATAATCCCGAACGGTTTCTTGATGGCTTTGTAGACAGCCTGGGAGCTGTAGGAATCGAACCCCAAGTCCGAGATGCTTCCGCCGACCACCGGTTCCGTGAGAACGCGGATAACGATCGATTCAAACTTGTTCTTCAGTTCTTTTCCCTGGAGGGGGATAACCGACAAACGAAAGCGGATCGTCCGTTTGTCGATGGTCAGCTGTGCGAATCCGTCCTGCGCCATGTTGCGTTCAAACCGGTCGAGGTTCTTGGCCCTGTCTTTCACGACGGCGGCAACCGCCTCGGCGCGTGTCTCGCTGTTCGTATACCAGCGCGAAAGTTTTCCGTCGATGCGGAAATGAAATTCGGTGATTTTATCGCCGCGGGGAATGACGTGAATGTCGCTCGCGCCGACACGGACGGCATCGACAAAAATGCTCTCCACAAGGTCGACAAGGCCGCTGCGGCTGATTTCTTCTTCAAGCGCCTGCTCATACCCTTCGGAGTCTTCTTCGGACTCGTCGACAAACGATTCTCCCCGTAGCATCGTTTCCTTGTCGCGGTAGACCGCCTTGTCGATACTCACTCTCTTCCACAAGGCATCCCACTGGCTGAAGGGCACGTAGCAGATTTCGAACTTTTGGTAGTGGAAGGTGCGGGCGATCTTATAGACTTCCGGTTTGGTGGGATCGGGCGTGATCACCAGCAGCCTCCCCGGCCGCTCCGGGTCTATCGAATAAGGAAGAACATTGTGTTCGTGCGCCATCTCGCGGATGGATTCGGGCAGGGAGCCGATCTCTTTTCTGATGAAGCCAAGCACGCCGTCGTCGATCGTTTCCATTGAAATGTCGAGGGTCCGGAAAGCATAATAATCTGCCACTTCACGGTAAACGAGATCGCGGTCCATCTTGAACTGATCGACCAGAATCTGGGGAAGTTTGCGCCGGTTCTTATTCTCTTCCTTGTCCAGAACGGCCAGGGCGCGCTCGAGCACTTCGGCATGGATAATGCCTTTGTCGATGAGGATGTCGCCCAGTTCTTTTTTTACGCTGCGTGTCTGCATAGTAATGATCGATCTTCGCTACGGCTATAACCCCGACTTCGTTCCATCAAATCAACTATTGACCCCACCCTAACCCTCCCCTTTCAGGGGAGGGAACACATGTTCTCCCCCTTCAAGGGGAAGATGAAGAGGGGGTCAAAACAAATTTAACCTCCTGAAAACGAATCCTTGAGGACCACCTACATCGACCTGATGTTCATGGACGCCGTTTCTGACGAGAGAAGCGTCAGGAAAATCATCGATCCCATGATAACGACCGAGATAATGACCTCGATGAAACTGATCATGTTCTTCATCGCGTAGTGATTTTCCATCTGGTAAAAATCTGCCAGCTGGTTGGCGGTATCTTTCACAGCGCCGGTTTCTGCGGCCGTCTTGAAACGGGAGATGAACATTTCGGGGAAAAAATCCACCGCCTCGAGGGCCTTCGCAAGTTCTGTCCCGTACTTGAGCATAGTCGGAATCGCGACCGTTTTGATCTGCAGCGCCAGCCAGCGGTTTCCGCTCGATTCCGCAGCCAGCTGGATCGCTTCGATATTTTCACCCGCGGTCGCATACATGATCCCTAGAACTCGGCAGAAAATTTCTGTGCTTGTATTGCGCAGGATGTTGCCGACGTACGGAATCTTCACAATGTACCGGTGCATGGCGAGGCGCCCCTGGGGGGAGATGATCCAGGCGTAGAATCCGCCGAGCGCCAGAACGAAGAGAACGGTGAGCAGTATCCAGTTTCCCTGCACCCAATCGCTGAAGTTCAGTACGAACGCCGTTATGGGAGGCACTTCGTCGAGGAGCGGCCCCATCAATTTCATCATCTTCGGAAG
>CAYLMV010000217.1:0-4215 GCA_964384415.1 uncultured Chitinophagaceae bacterium
TGACAGCCGTTCCGATGAAGAGACTGCCGGACAGTACTTTTTTCGCGGAGGTTGACAGCGATAGTTCCCTCGTTGCATATCAGTTGAAAGGAGTGCGGGTGGGCGATTCGTTCGAGGGGACGACGGCAGACAGCTATACGTATGATCACGTGAGAGGCTACGTTTCTTTGTTGAATCTGCAAGGCCGGAAGATGCGGATCTTGTTTGATCCCCGCAAATTAGCGCTCAATCCTCTTCCGGCTGTCGTTTCGTTTGCCGATACGGCTTCCTTCATCGCCGGATTCGCGCGGGTCCACGACGAACTGCAGCGTCTGCAGGACTCTTACCTTTTTGCTATGCAGGATGCAATGAGATCGGGAAAATTCAGGTCCGGATTCTCATACGATTGGTCGGGAGCGCTTTCTTCCATCGAAGAGCAGATCCGGCACGAATCCGATCCGCTTCTGCGCCAGGAACTGAATCTCAATCTCCTGACGATCGCGATCATGGCTCATTCGCCGGACACCGGGCTCTACACCAAGGCTTTCAATGGAATTCCTCCCGCTTCATGGGTCTGGTCGCTCAATCCTCACGCAATGTATGTGGGACTTCGCCGTACAAAACTGAGTGATGCGGAGCGAGACGGGTTCATCCGGCACGTCATCGAAACAAATCCTTCCGCAAGAACCAAAGCCGCCGTTTTGTTCGATGAGCTTATGGTGGCCAAGCTCTCCGACGAAAAAGAAAAAGCCGATCGTTACTTCGACATTCTCGTCGACAGCCTTCCCGGCAGTCCGGAAGCCGCGATGGTCCGCAAATCCTATTCCCGCCAGATTGTTTTCCGGGAAGGGAAGCCGGCCCCCGCATTCTCGGCCGTATCGCTCGACGACTCGACGAAGACTATTACCAACGCGGCATTTAAGGGAAGATATCTGCTCCTCGATTTCTGGAATACAAAGAACGAGCAGAGCGTCAAAGAAAGAGAATACCTTAACGCCGCCTACAAGAAATACCGGATGAAGAATTTCACGATTCTCAGCCTCTCCGTCGACGAGTCGCCGCAGCAGGCTGCAGCGTTCCGCCGCGGAAAGTGGAAGATGCCGTGGCTTAACGCCTACATCGGAAAAAATTTTGACAGCAGGATATTGAGGGACTACAACGCCTTTGACGTCCCCGCTGCATTCCTCATCGATCCGCATGGAAACTTCGTCGCTGCGGGGAACTCCCTTTGTGGAAAAGATCTAATTAAGATCCTCAGAAAATACCTGGGGAAGTAAGTCCTCCAGCGGAGACTGCCTCCCATCCGGACAGGCTCTCTCGTGGTTGTAGGGCTGCTTTGAGTCAGGAGTCATTGCTTCTCCCGCTCGAAGAGCCGAAGAGATTCCAAAAGGATGTCATGCGACGGGACAATCTTCTTGTTTCACTAGGGGATTGTCCCGTTGTACAGGATGCCGCACAGCGGCACTTCGTCCCCCGACAAAGAACGTCGGGGTCCTCGCAATGACCTTCTTTTTGAAAATGCGCCACATCCTCTCTCTTCCCGGCGTGGCAAACGAGAGGTTTCTTCGGTACCTTGTGAAAATTCGCAACCCCTCATCATCGTAAGGTATTCAGATGCGTTCAGCCTTCAAAATCCTTATCGCTGCAGCGAGCCTCATCAACGTACGCCTCGTCGCCGGAGATGGAGCCGCTCCCTACAAGAACCCCTCGCTGCCCGTCGAAGTGAGAGTGGACGATCTTCTCCGACGAATGACGCTTCAGGAAAAAGTAGGACAGCTGCTTTCCTATGCCTCGCGCGACTCAAACGCTTTCGATGCCGAAGGAAATTTCACAGGCGTGGCCGACACCGCCGCGTTGAACTGCGGAGTAGGTGCATTCGGCGCACGCGCTCTTTGGACCGCCGCCTCCGAGAAGCGCCGCGTCTCGTGCATCAACGGTATTCAGAGATATATGCTCCAGCGTACGCGGCTGGGGATTCCGGTATTGGTTTTCAGCGAGGCATTGCACGGGCTGATGCAGAAGGGAGCCACCAGTTTTCCGCAGGCCATTGCGCTAGGAAGCACGTGGGATACGACATTGGTGGAGCAGGTATTTGCGGCGGCGGCCCAGGAATGCCGGTCGCAGGGGACCCGGCAGGTATTGTCGCCGGTTGTGGATTTGGCGCGCGATCCGCGCTGGGGAAGAACGGAAGAGTGCTACGGCGAAGATCCGTATCTCGTTTCCCGGATCGGCATGGCGGCGGTGTTCGGTTTGCAGGGGAGAGAGACAATGATCGGAGCCGACCACGTTGCCGTGACACTCAAGCACTTTGCCGGTCACGGACAACCGGAAGGGGGAAAGAACATAGCGCCGGTCGACTTCCCGGAAAGAACGTTCCGCGAGACGCATCTCTATCCGTTCGAGATGGCGGTTCAGCGCGCCAGGGCTCAGTCGATCATGGTTTCATACAACGAATGGGACGGCGTTCCGAATCACGTCAACCATAAACTGTTGACGGGCATTCTGCGCGACGACTGGGGTTTCAACGGGTACGTCATGAGCGATGGCGGCGGGATGTACACGACCATCCGCGACCATCACGCCGCGGCGGATTCGGCGGAATCGGGCGTTCTCTCCGTGAAGGCCGGAATCGATTTTGATTTGAGCAACGGAGGATGCTTCATTCCGCTGGTGGCTCAGGTAAAGATGGGAAATGTTTCCGAAGAGTTCATCGACCGGGCAGCAAGGAACGTCCTGAGAGTAAAGTTTATCGCAGGTCTTTTCGATGCTCCATACACCGACCTCAAGAAAATGGACAAGGTGTATAACTCGAAGGAGCACAAAGCCCTGGCACTGAAAGCCGCTCACGAGGCGATGGTTCTGCTGAAGAATGAAGGGAACATCCTTCCCCTCGACGCGGCAAAAATCAGAACGCTCGCCGTCATCGGTCCCGATGCAGCGGATATTCACCTCGGCGGCTACTCTCCCTGGCCGATGCGCGGCGTCGACGTACTGAAAGGCATCCAGGACTTTGCCGGCGACAAATTCAAAGTGACATATGCCGAGGGATGCAAAATTACGACCAATAAAGAAGTCCATTGGCAGGTGAACGAGAACCCGATTCCGAACAAACCGGAAGACGACAGGAAGTTGATTGCCGAAGCGGTGAAGACGGCCGAGAAAAGCGATGCGGTCGTGCTGGTCCTGGGGGAGAATGAACTCATCAACCGCGAAGCGTGGAGCGAAGTTCACCTGGGCGACCGCGACGACCTGGATCTTGCGGGGATGCAGAACGAGTTGGCGAGAGCAATTCTTGAAACCGGCAAACCAATCGTCGTTCTCCTGATCAACGGACGCCCCATCACGATCAACTACATAGAGAAACATGCCCCGGCAATCGTGGAATGCTGGTATCTGGGAGAAGAAACCGGTCACGCAGTGGCAAACGTTCTTTTCGGAAGGATCAATCCCAGCGGCAAACTCTCCGTTACATTTCCCCGCTCGGTTGGGCAGCTGCCTTGCTATTACGATAAGAAACCGAGCGCGTTTCGGCAATATGTCCTGGCCGAAAGTTCCGAACCGTTGTTTCCTTTTGGCTTCGGGTTGAGCTACACAACGTTCAAATACGATCACCTGAAAATCTCACCCGTAATTATTTCCGCAGACGATACGGCAAGGGTCAGCGTCGATGTGACCAATACCGGATCGATGGCGGGAGACGAAATTGTCCAATTATATATTCACGACAAGATCAGCCTTCCCACAAGGCCGGTCAAGGAGTTGAAGGACTTTGCCAGAATTTGGCTCAATCCGGGCGAATCCAGGAGGGTGTCGTTTGCGCTGACCCGGGAGAAACTTGAAGCTTATGATCTGGATATGAAAAGAGTCGTACAGCCCGGAGATTTTGACGTTTTGGTTGGAAAAAATTCTGTTGAGTATCTGCAAGACGTTCTCACTGTGAAGAAGTGATCGTTGTTCATCCTCCGTTCCAACCATGTAAGGCATTCAAATGAAAATTAAATTCTCCCGAAGCTTTCCACTGCTCATTTTACTGTGTTGTCTTAAAAGCGCATCGATGCATGCGCAAGTTGTCGAAATCAAAAACGGCGCGGAATTGAAAACCCCTGCGCTCTACGTGCGGGTCCAGTTCTACGATGACAACATTGTGCGCGTTCTGAAATGGACTCCACAGGGGCGCGCCGAAAAATTCAGTTTGGCGGTGAAGAGAGATCCCGTGAGGGATCTCGGAATCAAAGT
>CAYLMV010000218.1:0-4211 GCA_964384415.1 uncultured Chitinophagaceae bacterium
CCGTTGGCGGAATGGCATTTGTCGGAGCGGGCAAACAGGTGATCGGGGGAGGCGGGACGGGAGTTTTCGGCAGCATAGAGATCAACAACGGCGGAAACGGCGTTAACCTGACGAGCAACACGACAATAAACGGCCAGCTCAAATTCACAAACGGGAGCCTCTATATTAATGATGATGCGTTAACGATGGGTGCAAGCGCCACGATCGCGGGCACAGTCAATACTTCGAATCTGATCTTGTTGAACGGCGTTTCGAGCGACAAAGGTGTAACGAAGATCTTCCCCTCGGGCGCGTCTGCATTTACATTCCCGATCGGAGACAACGGGAAATACACTCCGTGCACTTTTAATTTTGCGTCGAACACCAATTCAGCGGGGACCATTACAGTCATTCCTGTAAACAATATCCACCCAAGCGTCAATCCGAGTAACTACACGAATTACCTTAACTATTATTGGAGCGTCTCATCAACAGGATTTTCGTCTTCCTATGCTGTGACGCATACGTATACATACTCTACCAGCGATGTTCAGGGAAGCCCTGCAAACATAGAGCGGTATAACAATTCAACCTCACAATGGTCCACCCTGGCCGGGACAATAAGTTCTCCGACATTCTATTTTACGACTTCTTCTCTCATTGATGGTTCGTACACGATAGGGGACAAATTCAATAATTTACCCCTCTTGACAAGCAAGCAATCAGGAAATTGGAGCGACCCGAATACCTGGGATCTCGTCACCGTGCCGAACGGCAATCCAGTTATTATCCGCCCGCAGGATTCCGTCACTCTTAGCGTCAACAGTGCGTTTGCATCTACTGTAACGATCAACGGTGTGCTTGACGCTGAAAATACGACTTTCCATTCCCTGGGACAGGTTTCCGGAAGCGGGAAGATAAAGATCTTAACCACCGGCAGCGGGATGTTCGTATTTCCGGCCGGGTCTTACGACTCACTATTTTCAAACCCCGCGAGTACTGTGGAATTTTATGGAAACACGGACGGTACCTTGCCCTTAGATGTCGGGAGCATAATAAAGCCGTATCAAAACGTTGTTTTTTCGGGAACCGGCAAAAAGTATATCAGCAGTGTTGATATGAAAGTCAGCGGTAATCTGATCTTTGTTGTAGGAAGCAAGCTCGATAATAGCCTCTATAACAAAGACCTGTACATCCTTGGCAACTGGACTGATAATAACGCGGTCACGGGAGGATTCACGCCAGGGACGGGGGCGGTGCGGTTTTCTGGGAATGCGCTCCAGTATATTATCATGTCCGGCAATACTGTGACAGAAACTTTTTATAACCTCGCGATAAATAATGCTGGAGGGCTTACCATACAAACTGGGACCGCAACGGTAAATAATCAGTTAATCCTGACGCTGGGGAATATCAATACGAGCGGCACTAACACGCTGACGATCAATAGTACTGCAACGAACGCAGTTGTCGGCGGTACGGTGAATTCATTTGTCAACGGACCGTTGAACAAGAAAATAACGAGCGGCTCAAGTTTTGTCTTTCCTGTTGGAGATGCAGTCTCGTCGAGCCGTAAACGGTTCGGATACGTATCTGTCAGCAACACGTCCACAAGCGGCACTCAGGTTTGGACGGCTCAGTTTTATGATAAGAATCCAACGTCCAGCGGATATCCTGTCTCGAGCCTGGCGGCGCCCCTTAATTGGCTGGCCTCGAACGAATATTGGAACATTGCAGGCCCTGCTGGCGGAAGCGCAAATGTTCTCTTGAGCTGGGATTCTTACACCGGGATGAGCAGCTCCGCCCCAACGCGCGCACAGTCCGTGGTGGCCGAATGGAACACTCCCGTTTCCTCAAAATGGAATAGCGTTGGTCAAGTCGTATCCGATTTTGGACGCGATTCCGGAACAGTCGCCACTTCGGTTCTTATCAACCTGGATGCGCATGTGTTTGCGATCGGATCGGCCACCGTTCCCATCGGAACCCTTCTTTGGGCTATACAAACCGGAACATGGAGCACGCCGACCACCTGGAGTACGGGAGTCGTCCCAGGAACCAAAGATACTGTTGCAATCGGGACTCCATATCCCTCTCCGGTTACCGTTACGCTCGATGTCGATCCCTCGATTACCGCACTCAACTTAAATGGCGGCGGCACGGTCGTAGATGCCGGTCATACTCTGAGTCTTACGGGAAACATATTTTTGAACGGCACATGGAGCGGCAGCGGAACGGTCAATTGGACAACAGACGGCGACACCCTGAGCGGAGCAGGTGCGGTCACCGGAACGGCTACCCTCCAGGTGAATGGGAATGATATCGTTCTGGCAAGCGCCAATGCAACATTGTATGACGTCACCATTGCCGCTGGTAAATCGTTTACAAATTACGGGACCCTGGCACTCCATTCGTCAACGGGCAGCAGCGGGACTGCATCTTTGATCAACGCTGCAAACTCAACACTGAAGGCAAGCGGAGCTTTGATGTCGACCGGCATATTCGATGCAAGCGCTCTTCCAAATACCGTTGAATACAACGGCACGGGTGCGCAGACAATACCGGCGTATCGATATAACAATTTGACGATAAGCGGGGCGAGGACAACCAACGCGGTGACACTCTCATCGGCAGACACCATTCGCGTCGGGGGGACATTTGTCCCGACTGCGACATTTACCGGCGCCGGCGGATACGCTGCAAGCGGGACAATCTTCAATTATAACGGAACGGCCGCCCAGAATGTGGCAGCATTTACCTACAACACTCTCGTCCTGACGAACGGTAACGCAAACGCAAAAACCTTCACTGGCACCGACAGCATTCTCTCAAACCTCGTTATTGCCAGCGGGGCAACAGCGGCTGGGGGAAGCGCAAACGTCGTGCTGTTGGGAAATTGGAA
Source organism: uncultured Chitinophagaceae bacterium (assembly GCA_964384415.1). Lineage (GTDB taxonomy): Bacteria > Bacteroidota > Ignavibacteria > UBA10030 > UBA8401 > JAGVPT01. The sequence goes on from CAYLMV010000218.1 coordinate 2,879, forward strand.
CAATAGCGGCTCATTCAACGCGGGAACCTCAACAGTAGTCTTTGGAGGCGTTCCCTCCACGAGCGTCAGCGGTACTACCGCATTCAACGCGTTGACGGTCAACAAACACGATTCGACCACAGCAATTACGTTGAATAACAACATAAATGTCGGTACCTTGACGATGACGATGGGCACGATGCAGACCGGGGCGAACTCCGTCACGATCACATCATCACGGACGGGCAACGGCATCATCATCGGGACCGTTACACGGACACAGGCATTCGCGTTGTCTACTCCTTATGCGTTTGAAGGACCCAATACTCTCATCACATTCACCGCAGGCAGTGTTCCCACATCGATGACGGTCGCTGTAACCCAGACTACACCCGCAGCTCCGACGATGATTCCTGTCGATCGATCGATAACGCTGACTCCTACGGGGGGAAGCTTCACAGCGACGGTGAGACTCCATTATGAAAACAGCGAAACGAACAATCTCGATGAGACCGGCCTGAAGCTGTGGGAATACACCGGCGGGGCCTGGGTGAACATGGGAGCCACGAGCAGGGATTCGGTGAATAACTACGTTGAGCTGACGGGCGTTTCATCCTTCAGTCCGTGGGCCATCGGCGCAAGCGCATCCACGAAGACGTTTGTCGACAACAACGGCGGTACCGCAAATGCCGGTGATACTCTTACATACACCGTAACCGCTGTTAACCCTTATAAGATTACGAAGCCCGCGGTCAATGTATCGGACGCGCTTTCATCTCATTTCATTCTCGTTTCCGGAACGATCAGCAACGCGGGATCGATTTCCGGTCAGGTCCTCACGGGCACGAACATGGCAGGCGGGACGGTCACGTGGCCGTCGTTCTCACTCGCGGGAGGCGCATCGGCAACTCGGTCATTCCAACTCCGGTCCGATTCCAGCATCTCTCCGTCGCAGTCGATCAGCAACACGGCTCAATTGGATTTCGGAGGGGGAAGAGTCGAGTATGTCTCGGTTTCCGTCGCTCTGACAAATCTTCCGAATCTCAGCATCACAAATTCGGTCGACAATACAAAACCGGTTCCCGGAGACGTCTTAACATACACTATGACGATTAAGAACAACGGGACTTCGAACGCTACTAATATTTCTTTCAATACCGCCGTTCCGGCCAACACGACATTCAGCGCGAATGCTTACGGCGCCGGAAGCGGAGTGCAGGTGAATGGAGTAGCGAAGACGAATGCCTCGGATGGGGACGGGGTCACGGTGAGCAGCGGATCGATCACGGTCACGATTGCCTCCATTGGCCCGGGTACGACTGCACAAATAATTTTTAAGACAACTGTAAATTGA
>CAYLMV010000219.1:0-4208 GCA_964384415.1 uncultured Chitinophagaceae bacterium
AGTGCAAAATCTTTGAAGCGATTGGACTCCGGCGCGGCGTAGCCATTTCCATTCAACATGAATGCGGAAACGGCTCCGATGTTCCAGGGGAGCTTATAGAGTACCTGAACGCCAATGTCCGCCGAGGAATAGTATCCGTTTCTGTCGGTCACGCTCGACGACAAACCGCGGTACTTCCAGAAGGAATCGACAAATCCCGACCAGACGCCGGGGATAACGCCGAGTTTAATCGACACCGGGCTCACGGGGGAATAGTCAAGGAATGCAAACTTTATCCGCAACGAGAATCCCGGATAGTACGTCCCGACGGCGCTATTGCGAAAAAGGTCGCTCGTTAATTGAAACTTGCCCTGATCGAACAACTGCACCTTCGCCGTCAGATACATCCTATCCAAATCGAACCTGTTATAGTTCTTCCCTTCAATGCCATCGGTTGTGTATGAATAGAAGGAAAAGACTTGTCCTTCGAATTGTGCAGCATGCTGGATTGAAGTGATGACTTTGTCGGTATTCAATTGGAGAGCTTTGGTATCGTCGATCGACCGGTTGAGTTCCTCTATGAGGGATTCAAGCTGCGACACGAGAAACGCGTAATCCTGCGATTCCTCGTTTTTCTCCATTTTTATTTCGATTGCCGCGATCCTTTGTGCCAGGGATTCCATATTCTCGTTCCTCTGATCGTCGGCGCCGACAGCGGCTGTCCCAACCGACGAGATTCGCGCCAGTTTGTCGTTGAACTTTTCATCCCCAGTTCGAAGAGCAGCGAGAACCACTTTTCGCGGCCCCAGTTCCTTTGCGCGCACAGTCTTTGCAGAATTCTCGGTGACCGCAGCGCTGTCAGCGACTCTCTTGAGACCCTCGCCATTCGCGACGCCACCAAAAACAACCAAGAGCACTATCGCAAGAATTTTGCGTTTCATTTTCTGCCTTTTCTTCTTTGGTCCAGCGTTTTTCAGTTGTTGTATCTTCCGCTACCTCGAGATCTGTGCCATACCGGTGCTGAGCATGACGTTTCGAAGCGTTTCACGAATGACCTGTTGGGCGTTTATGACAACTGGAAAATCGTGTCCGGAATAGATGGCATTAATGCCACGGCGTAAAAGGTCCTCGAGGAATATCACAAAAGGCTCTTCATAAGATCCCCCAGGGGTCCGGATGAAAAGGGGAGCGTCTCCCGAGAATAGAACGCCCGTCGTGGCCGAATACAGACAAATTGAATCGGAGGAATGTTCTGGGGCATGCAGCACCTCGAAATACTCGTCTCCAATCCGAAGACTGTCGCCGTGAAACAACTGGCGCATAACCCCCGGCGACATCGCGTAAGCACAAGTTTCCGGATCGTAGGCCTCTCTAATTTTCGGGAGGCCGGCCGCGTGATCGAAATGGGAATGCGTGAGGATAACACGATCAACGGGCTTCTTCCCAACTCCTGTCCAAATAGCGGCAATGGCACTCAGGATACTGCCGTCTGTTCCGACATCGATCAGTGAATTCACATCCTCAAGGCGATTCGATTCTCCCAATACCAGATAAGCGTTACCGGAATAGACCGCGCCAGGAGAATGGAGGAGATGAATTTTCACGCCGCTATCTCCATTTTTTCGAACAATTGACCCTCAGGTGAAATCTGATGAAAGTGGCCTGACAGCTCCTCGGGCATTTCCTGGGTTCTTTCCGTTGCCAGGTAGCCACCGGGTGCAAGAGCTGAGTGGAACATTCTGATGACCTTCGTCCTCTCCGCGGGCTGAAAGTGCAGGAGCACGTTTTTGCAGACAATCAGATGAAAACCCTCTCCGATCGGCTTAAGAGAGAGAAGGTCGTGCTTCTGAAAATGGATCGACTGCCTAATGCTGTCAATGATGCGGAACTGTCCTTCCTGTTCGGCGGGGACGAAATATTTTGAAAATATTTCCGGAGGTATCCGTTGCACTTGATCCGCCGGGTAGACTCCCATTTCGATGATCTTGCCAAAGTTTTCCTGTTCCTCGTAGTCTGTTGCTTCAATATGAACATTCCGGAAAGCAAAATGCCCCATAGATTCTGCGAGAACTATTGCCAGAGAATACGGTTCCGGCCCCATAGCGCATCCTCCATCCCATATACGAACTTTGCTATAGCCTGAAAGTTTGGGCATGACGTGTTTTGCAATCATGTCAAGAACAGTGATATCGCGAAAGAAAAATGTGAATGCCATGATAATACTCCGTAGATGATTGTTAAAAGCGACTGTCGAATAACCCAGACAAAACGTTAAACGTGAACACCGTTTACCGAACTACATTCTTCAACGAAAATTAAAGTCCCGGATGAAAAATGATTCTTAATCGCAAAGAGAAAAAGGCGCTGGGTCGATGATAGTATCACTCTTTTTGGCTTGGCGTCTTTCGGGTAATGCCTGCCAGACTAGCTTTCGTGCGGCGATTGACGCACGATCAAGCATTCGAAAAGCAGCGTTCCGCGCTGCCTTCCGAATACTGCCGCTTAAGCAGCCAGTGCTTTCTGATCTTCGTTGGAAAGAACTTTTTCAAGGTCCAACAAAATAAGCAGCCGGTCTTCGAGCTTGCCCACCGCAGTGATGTATTCTGCGTTAACTCCGGCCACCATTGGCGGGGGAGGTTCGGTGACGCTCTTCGGAATCCTCAGCACTTCACTCACTGCGTCCACGACAAATCCTACGACTTTGCCGCTCAACTCCACCACCACGATGCGCGTGTTCTTATCGTGCTCTTTACGCTCCATCTGGAAACGCCGCCGCAAATCGATAATCGGAATAACTTTCCCTCTCAGGTTGATCACTCCGTCTACATATTCCGGGGCGTTCGGCACGCGGGTCACGTCGAGCATCCTATTAATCTCCTGCACCTTCAGGATGTCCACTCCAAATTCTTCATCTCCGATATTGAAGCTCACTAGCTGGATAAGCTCTTCCGACTTACCCTGTGTCGCTCCTTTGATGTCTGTTGTTGTTTCTGTCATTTCGTTTCTCCGATATTGTGTTCGGGCTGACGCCCGTATTGAAAAATTGAGGATTGTCTGCACTAGCCGCTTCCGGAAGGAAGCGAATGACAATCTGTGTGAATGCGCCGATTCGGCTCCCAACCCCATCTCCCCCTTCTCTCTGTAAGAGAAGGGGGAGTGAGGTGAGTCACTTACGCCTCGTGCTCGATCGGCACAATCTTGCCGTTCTCGCGCACGCCGATCTTCGACTTGGCAGGTGCGAACTTCGCGGCTGCCTTTCCCGGCGACCCTGCGGATTTGTGTCCGCCTGCCCGCTGGGCCGTGCTGTCGCCCGACAACTTGAACTTGGCAACCAACTGTTCCAGGTTCGCCGTCAAGCGGTTCAAGTCTTCGGCAGCTCTGGCAATCTGTTGGACTCCCTGAGCCGTCTCGGCCGTTACCGAACTGATCCCTTCCACATTCTTGGAGATCTGTTCGCTTGCGCTTGATTGTTCTTCGCTTGCCGCTGCGATCTGCGTGACCATGTCCGTTACCTTCTGACTGATCCCGACGATCTCGTGGAGCGATACGCCGGCTTTGTCTGCCAGTGCGATACCTTCGTCCACCTTCTTGGTTCCTTCGTCCATGGAAGCCACTGCTCCCTTGGTGTCCACCTGGATCTTCTTAATCATCCCGGCGATCTCCTTGGTTGCTTTGGTGGTGCGTTCGGCCAGTTTTCGGACCTCATCGGCCACCACTGCGAACCCTCGTCCCTGTTCTCCGGCTCGTGCCGCCTCGATGGCTGCGTTCAATGCCAGCAGGTTCGTCTGGTCTGCTATGTCGTCGATTACTCCGATAATCTCGCCGATCTGGTCGCTCGACTTGCCGAGTTCCTGAACCGTCCCAGCCGACCTCTTCACAACATCTGCTATCTGTCTCATGCCTGCTATCGTCTCCTCGACTACCTTGCCTCCTGCTTCGGCAGCTCCCTTGGCCTCTTTGGCCGTCCCGGCAGTACCGCTTGCATTCTTCGAGTTCTCGACGATCGTCTTGGTCATCTCTTCCACAGCGCTCGCAACTTCGGCTGCCTGGCTCGTCTGTTCCTGAGCACCTGCTGCCATCTCTTCGCTGCTCGAACTGATCTGGCTCGAGGCGCTTGCCGTTGCACTCACCGCTTCTCCTACTTCTTGCATCGCACGGTCCAGCGATTCGCCCATCTCATTGATGCTGTCTTTGATCAGCGCATGCTCGCCTTGATACTGACCCTCAAT
>CAYLMV010000220.1:0-4195 GCA_964384415.1 uncultured Chitinophagaceae bacterium
AGTCGCTCGAGTTAAAAGGAGGGCTTAAAGTGAAGAACGACTGCAACGCAGAGACATTCGTTTCAAAAGGCGCCTTCACCGTCGGCGGATTACTGAGCGGAGATTCCGTGAACATCGTTCTTTACGGGCCATGCCGTGCTAAGGAGATCGGAGGAGAAAACATTGAAGTGCACAAAGGGAGCACGTTTCGCATTGCGCAGATTGTGAAATCTATCCTCTCATCCCTTGATCTTGAAAACGGCCTTGTCGTCGATTCGATTGAAGGGGACGATATTTACCTGGAAGAAACTAAAGCAAAAGTGGTTCGGGGGAATAATATCACGATCGGGGAGGGTTGCGAGATCGGACTTGTCGAATACAAGGGTAAATATGAGCAGACCGGAAATGCCAGGGTGAAAGAGAACAAGAAAGTTCGATAACAACAGTTCAACACACATACTAATAAATAGACAATGAAATATCCAGCATGGTTCAATGAGATACTGCGATGTCCCGAGGTGGGGACTGCGTTAACACCAGTCCAGGAAGGCTATGTTCGTGAAGATGGTTTGAAGTATCCAATCATCAATGACATTGTGTCGATTGTCTACCCGAGTTCCTTAAAGGGGGAAGACGCTGCCTATAACCGATTTTATAATCTGTTCGCCCCATTCTATGATCGCTCCGAGCGGTTCTTTGGCAAACTCATCACCGGCATGGACGTGATTGAAGGAAGGAAAGATATTGTGTCGCGGTTACATCTTTCCAAAGGCCTAAGAGTTCTTGAGGTCTCCCCCGGCCCTGGAGTATTCCAAGGACTTCTTCGCGAACACCTGACCGATGAGGGAGACCTTGTTTCACTTGACTTATCCATGGGCATGTTGAGGCAATGCCAGTTGCGTAACTCAAGGTTAAACGTCCATCTAGTCCACGGGAATGCTCAGTTCTTACCGTTTGCTGACAATAGCTTCGATGCACTCTTCCATTTTGGCGGCGTAAACCTCTTTAATGACCCGGACAAAGCAATTCAAGAATTTATTCGAGTTGTGAAAAGAAACGGAGCTGTGAGCTGGGGCGATGAACATTTCGCTGAAAGTTATCGCAGCGATTTCAGAAAGAAAATTCTTACGATGCTGAATCCTGGTTTCCAAAGACCCATGCCCGGCATCCCGGCAACATTGCACGACACGAAGATCCACGAAGTGTACGGTGGACTTGGTTATCTGGTTGTTGGAAGGAAGACTTAGCAATGAAGGACCTTTTCAGGCACTCCAATCGCGTAAAGGCGGGCAAAGGTACGGTATGATTACTTCGAAGTTCGGACTGGTGGATTTCCGCCAAAAACGATCAGAAATAGCGTTCCTGAGAATTGTCATGCCTGCATGCTTCTATCCGGGCATCCAAACCGCGACTCTAGCTGAAGGCGGGTAGTGTCTTAATTTCAAGTACACGTCACCCTGAAACGCTTCTATTCAGGGTCTATGAGAGGCTGAATAAGAACGTTTCGGCATGACGTTACATCGACAGATTCCTATGGAGTAAACTGAAGACACTACCTGAAGGTGCGAGAGATTGATTTTCAGCCAGTATTTTAGCATATTCACATGTTTACCCGCCGAACCTTTTCTCCTTGGAATTCGTTATACCATCAACACTTAGCTTAGAAGAACAGCTGGATTATTCTATGTCAACTGAAACACCAAAAACAGATCTTTCATCACTTAGGATTAACCGCAGCGCGGCCGCACCCGCCCCCGCGAATAATCCTAAGAGACACCTCGTTTTGTATGCTCTCTTGGGAGCCTGCGTCGTTGTGATCGGGCTGCTGGTATTCGGAGGCGGATTTACATCGGCGGAGCAGGTTGAAACTGCAACTGCTTCATATTCCTATCCATCTCAAGCCAACACGGTGCTCACCGCCAGCGGCTACGTGGTTGCACAGCGGAAAGCGGATGTTGCTTCGAAAGGAACAGGCCGCCTGGAATTCCTTGCGGTGATCGAGGGGGACAAAGTTAAAAAAGGGAGCGTCCTCGGAAGAATCGAAAGCAGCGATGTGGATGCCGCGCTCGGACAGGCAAAAGCTTCGCTGGATGTTGCGAAAGCCGGCTTGGATCAAGCCAAAGCTGAGCGGGATGACGCGACATCGTCATTTGAACGGGAGAAATCTTTATTCGCGCAGAGCCTTGCTTCCAGAGCAGATTACGATGCCGTCAATGCACGGTACCGGAAAGCGGTTGCTGGGGTTGTCTCGGGCGAGGCCTCAATAAAGGTGGCGGAGGCAAATGTCCGATCGGCAGAGGTACAGGTCGAGAACACTTATATCAGAGCGCCTTTTGATGGAACCGTCCTGACGAAGAACGCGGACATCGGCGAAGTGATTACTCCGTTCGGCGCGGCAGCAGGTTCACGCGGGGCTCTCGTCGTGCTTGCAGACATGTCGTCGCTGGAAGTAGAAGCCGACGTCTCCGAATCGAATATCGGCAAAATCTACTCCGGCCAGCCGTGCGAGATCACCCTCGATGCAATTCCGAACCAGCGGTATCACGGAATCGTACACAAGATTGTGCCTACAGCCGATCGGGCCAAGGCGACCGTTCTCACGAAAGTCCAGTTCGACGACCGTGACGACCGCGTTCTTCCGGAGATGAGCGCAAAAGTCATCTTCCTGAACAAGGAGCTTGAAAAGACGACAGAAAATTCCACACCCAAGATCTCGGTTCCGGTGTCCGCTGTCGCGACAAGGGATGGCAAAAAAATCGTGTTTCTCCTCAACGGAGATAAAGTGACAGAGGCCCCGGTGGTTGTCGGAGAAGTTATGGGTAGCTCCATAGAAATAAAACAGGGAGTCTCGATCGGAGACAAAGTGGTTCTTCACCCGACTGAAAAACTATCGTCGGGTTCTAAAATATCTCTCTCGAAATAAAGAACAGCACCAGCTAGCGAACCATCAATCGTTTTCCATTTTCCATTTACCATCAACCATCGTAAACCGCTATGGCAGAAGCAATCGTCAAAGTTCAGAATGTCACGAAGATCTACAAACGGGACAGCATGGAGATTCCGGTCCTCCAGAATATCACCCTGGACGTTCCCGAAGGAGAATTTCTTGCGCTCATGGGACCTTCCGGTTCCGGCAAGACGACGCTTCTCAATCTTATTGCCGGAATTGACCGGCCCAACAGCGGTTCATTGACGATTGCCGGCACGGACATTGCCACTCTTGGCGAGTCCGCGCTCGCAAAGTGGAGGTCGCGTCATGTGGGATTTGTATTCCAATTCTACAACCTTCTGCCGGTGCTGACGGCATACGAAAACGTTGAGCTCCCGCTTCTGCTCACAAACCTCTCGAAAAAGGAAAAGCGGGAACATGTCGAGATGGCGTTGAACGTCGTGGGACTCAGCGACCGGATGAAGCATTATCCCAAACAGCTGTCCGGCGGTCAGGAGCAGCGCGTGGCGATTGCCCGCGCCATCGTTACCGACCCGACGATCATCGTCGCGGACGAGCCGACGGGCGACCTGGACAAGAAATCGGCGGACGAGATCCTGACGCTCATGGAACGCTTGAACGCAGAATTTAAGAAAACGATCGTCATGGTAACGCACGACCCGCATGCCGCAAGCAAGGCCCACACGATCAGGCATCTTGAAAAAGGCGATTTGCTGGACAACTAATTCGTTCGCGACCTAAGAGCAATCAGCGGAAATTCTTTATGAATGTTCTCAAACTTGTTTCAAGAAATCTATTCCGGCACAAACTCAGGACGTTTCTGACGATTTTAGGCCTGTCATTCGCGGTCTTTGCATTCGGATTTCTCAGAACAATCGTCACGGCCTGGTATTACGGGGTAGAGGCATCGTCATCGAGCCGCCTCATCACCCGACATGCCGTCTCGTTTATCTATCCCCTCCCGCTTTCGTACCGCGATCAGATCGAAAAAGTCCCGGGGGTAAAAAGCGTCTCCTTTGCCTATTGGTTCCAGGGCGTGTATAAGGACAACACGTTCGACAATTTCTTCCCGCGTTACGCCGTCGATGCAGAAACCTTCCTCGAGATGTACCCCGAGTTTGTGATTCCGGCCGATCAGCTCGAGACGTTCAAAAAAGAGCGGAATTCGTGTATCGTCGGACAGAAGATCATGGACAAGTACGGGTGGAAGATCGGCGACGTGATACCGATCGAAGGCGACATCTTCCCGGGGCACTGGCAGTTTGT
>CAYLMV010000221.1:0-4192 GCA_964384415.1 uncultured Chitinophagaceae bacterium
TAAGCTGCGGCGGCGAACAGCCAGTTCCATGTAGTTCATTGCGCGGACGTATCTGTTGATCATATCATTTGCGGCGTACTGTCGCGCGGCGAATTCGTCGATGGCTACTTCCGTCAGCTTGAGCGACTGGTTAGCCTGCATTTTTTGCTCCTTACTTTCTTGAAGAGACCATATAAAAAACCAGGGCGGAGTGGATAGCAGGCCCTGGTAGAAAAACGTGTGCTAAGTTATCCTCACGCTATTTTGCGCGAGCAGTTATTGAGGCGAAGGAAAATTCAAGTTGTAATATGCAATTGGATTAATGGAGGAGATCTCTTAACGATAACAGGCATCTACTCGACGTTCGCACTCACTAGATAATTGCTATCTGGGCTTCGGTTTACTGTGACAACATCTTTGTTCATAGAACAGTAATACAGGAAAACAGTCGGCGTTGAACTACTTACACCTGTAATTGTTGCGCCTGTTCCGGTATTAACAATGACAGAGTTCATCGCCTTGAATAGTGCCGTTTGCGAATTGATCGTGACAACATTTAGGCCATTCTGGACAACCTTCGCCCTTGAATTGACCACGATGATTTTTGATGAAGGGCCATCAAGTTCAAATTGGATGTCATTCCCCGGTTCCTCAGCCCAACTCATGCCGCTTACCCAGATAGCTCCGCTCTCAGTGACTATAAATCTGCCCGCTTGATATGAGTCGACATGCCTGATTCTTGCCGAATTGTGCGCCTCTATTCTCCCCACAGTCTCACAGACATACAAGTTCACAAAGCCATTTGTCGCAGTGACGCAGGCTCCTCCAACCAGAAAGGAATTCCATGCCTCACTGGAACCAGATGATTGATGATTGATACAATAACTGCTCTGGTAGGCGATCTGCGAATTGTTGAGTTCAAGGGTCCCGGTTCCGGTTAGGCGAATCCCTTCATCAAATTTTGTCGATTGATTTATACAATGGAGATTGAATATGTTCAAACTCTGGAGGGCCCCAATAGCAATACCTGGAACAGTTGTTACTGGGATCATCGCTCCACTACCTCCTTGAGGTGGGCCAGGCGCAACACTGGTGAAAAGAAATACGTCGCAGATAAAATTTACTTTGAGACTCGATACCGCTGGGTAATTGAACCCACTCTGAGCATTTCCGTCAACAGTGAGATTGTTAACATAGCACTGTCCATTCCCGGAATCAGATGGGCCCAGGATTGCAGGATTAGTCCCGTCCCCCTTGATTGTCGTGCTCTGAATGCCAGATCCGATGATCGAAATATTGGTCTTCAGATTTACCTGCCCATTGTAGACCCCGGGGTAGACAAATACTGCCCACGGCGATGTAGGATAACCTCCAGATCCAACCGGAATGCTGGCAATTGCGTTCTGAATCGTCGAATAGTAGGGATCTACATTCGAAAATGTCTCTGAAACATATTTCCGGTTGGTTGCCTTAATTTCCGGCTGGTTGGCCATAAAACCTCCGTGTTATCAGTGAAGTAACATCATTTTTTTTGTCTCGAGATAACTCATCCCCTGCATATTATGGGTTGAAAGTCTGTAAAAATATACCCCGCTGGGCAAGGCACTGCCGTCAAATTCAACAAAATAAATCCCGGCATCTTTCCAACCCTTAAGCAGTGTAACTGTTAATTGCCCTAGTAAATCGTAGACCTTGATATCGACATAACTTTGAGCACCAAGGGAATACTGAATTCGGGTAGTTGGGTTGAAGGGATTTGGAAAATTTTGACTTAGTGAAAATGCGACTGGTAGTCTGCTGACAGAGCGCATCGACGTTATGCCGCCGCCGTTTGTTGTGCTAAGGATTGTCCCGTTTTTTCCAACAGCCCAACCCGTGTTGTCATTCAAGAAAAATATCGACTCAAGACTGCCCTTGACATTACTCTGCTGGTTAGTCCAGTTTCTTCCGCCATCAGTGGTACTGGCAATGAGCCCATCAGAGCAGCAAACCCAGCCTTTAAGGCTGTCAGCAAAAGATACTGATAGGACGGTGGCGTTCATTGTGGTATTCCCGCGGGACCAATGTTGCCCGCCGTCCGTGGTGAAAATAACGTACCCCCTGATTCCGTCGTCGCCGACTGCCCAGCCCCTTGATGTGTCAAGGAAAGAAACTGATTTCAAAAATGGAGCTTCCGGCACAGTCTGGGAATTCCAGTTTTTTCCCCCGTCCACAGTATTCATCACATAGTACTGGTGGGCAGCCCAACCACGTAGACTGTCGACAAAATGGCCTTGATACAAGTGTCCGAAGGGAAGAGGTTCACTCTTATATTGCTGCACCCATGTTAATCCTCCATCGGACGAGTGTAGTATGATCTCAACTCCTTGTATGCCATTATAGTCGCCTAAAAGCCATCCCCTTAGACTGTCCACGAAATAAATTGTCTGGAAAGTATATGTGGTGTCATCGCTGAACCTCGAGGTCCAGGTGCTCCCGCTATCCTGAGACCAATACACTTTTCCATGGTCTGTCGAAATCCATATGAACTTATTCTCTACGGAAAGGCTTCTTAGACTTTCGGGCCCAATATTTTTCTCAACCCAGCTTGCGCCGCCGTTTGTGGTTATTGAGACAATACCTCCAACGCCACTCCTATCGCCGACCAAAAATCCATGCAGACTATCGGTAAATCTGATTTGATGATAGGCAACCAACGAATCGCTCTGTTCGATTGACCATTGGCCATGAGAGGCTTGAGTCACTAATACGAGCAAGAGGACAAATGCTCTAAGCATGTGTTGCATTATTCAATCCCTCCTTTCATCACGTCGCCCGCAAAGCGTCATTCGGCGTTTACTGTCACATCATAGTTGCTGTCCGGTGACACCGTTACGGTGTCTACGTTCTTATTCAAGACGCAGTAATACAAATAAACAACTGCATTCGGAACTCCGGTAATCGTTGAGCCGGACCCTTCGCTTATGAATTCAGAATTGTAAGCCTTAAAAATCGCACTCGTCGAGTTCACGGTAACAACATAAGAGACTGCGCCCGTGACACCTGCCTTAGAATTCGTCACGATCATTTTCGAGTTGTCCGAAATTGAGAACAAGACGTCAATTCCCGGACGTTCGCCCCATTTCATTCCGGCCACATACATTTTAGCGCCGGTGGCGACACCCAGTGTGCCGTCGTGAAAAGAATCGACATGTTTAACCAAAGTGTTTGAACCAGATGCGATTATTCCGCCAATTGTCTGACAGTTATATATATCGACGGTGCCAGAACTTATCAACATTGAAGTCTGGCTTGATTCAAAAGTGCAATCGTAGGCCTGGGTATACTGAGTTGATTGGTGCATAAGGCATTGGTATTGCGTGGCCACCTGAGATTGCCAAATTCCTAAATTGCTGTTCCCGCTCAAGTTAAACCCGTAAGGAAATAGCACATAATTAGGATCCACAGTGATTATGCAATGGAGATTGAAACAGTTTAGATTTTGGTTGTTGCCGATCGATACTGCTGGAGCCGAAGATTGGCTGGAACCCCAATTGGAGTCAAGCAACTCGACATCCGTTACAAAGTTAGTCTTCTGATATGATGTATCGAGGAATGCGATTGCCGATCGGTTATTCCCATCTATGGTCATATTGCAGATAAAGCACTGACCTCCTCCACCATCGCTTGCCGGGCCGGTGATTGCCGGATTAGTCCCATTGCCTTTTATGATAGTGCTTTGATTTCTATCTCCTACGATTGAGATATTACTCTTTAGACTAATGCTTTCGTTGTACGTTCCAGGATAAACGAACACTGTCCAGGGTTGATCCGGATAGCCCGATGTATTTACCGGGATACTGTTAATGGCTGACTGTATAGTACTGTAGTACGGATCAGTGTTAGGAAAAGTGCTCGAAACGTATTTCCTGTTAGTTGCCCGTATTTCTTGTTGATCGGCCATTTCGCTTTTTCTCCTATACTAAGTGGCGCTTTAGATCGGAAAAAGATTGGGAGATTTCATTACAAAACTCAGTATTTTTGATCCAAACGGCCAAAGACACCCAGCCAAAAGACTAACCGGTTGACCTTCGGAAGGTTAGCAAGGCAGGAGATGAATGTCAATACCACAACTCAGGTATTTTTCGAATCACAAAATTCAGGTGGCAAGTCTCAGTTCAAATAGAGTGATCGACTGCGCTTGTTTGACGCACAAAAAATGCAGGCTAACGGA
>CAYLMV010000222.1:0-4133 GCA_964384415.1 uncultured Chitinophagaceae bacterium
ATGGTTATGCCTTCCGCCAATTTCAGCTTTTCGATCTGCGGCCGCAATCTGTTGTAGATCGGCATGGGAAATAGTCCGTGTTTGATATCTACTTGTTCGGTTATCGTGCGCACGCCGGTCCGGTGAACTATTTCCCCTTCGGTCCATCCCGGTCTCAGTGTCGCGAGCTGCCGCACAGGTACCGATGAGAAAATAAACGGCGACGTGACGTACTGATTCTTGACATCATCCACCGAACTTTTCACTTTTTTGTCCACCTTCAATATCACGTTCACCGGATAGTCTCCTTCCCAGATGGTTGAAACGGGAAATCCTTTGGTGCCGACCATCAGAGAATAACCAAGCAGCGTATTGTTGTAGCCCAGCCGCGTTGCCTCGTCTTTTTTAATGTCCACGTCGATTGTCGGCAGCGCCTGCTTGAAATCGGTACGAACCCACGTGACGCCTTCCGCAGTCCGAACAACCTCTTCCACCTGACCCGCGGCCCGTTTGAGCGTTTCAAGATTGTCGCCTGAAAGGCGAATTTCTATGGGAGCTTTTGACATGTCAAACCCCAGCTGCTTCCATTTGACCTCTGCATTTGGGTACCGACCTGCACATTGCACGCTATATTCTTCCAGGATCTTTTCCGTTGATTCATTCGATTCTGTCAGCACCACGAGCTGTCCGTAACTCTTTGCAGGAAAGTTCGGGGCATAGAGGGCGTTAAACCGCGGAGAGCTTGTCCCGATGAACGACGTCACAACCTTTATGCGCGGATCTTTCTGAAGCCAGTTTTCGAGATCTTTCATCACGAGATCGGTCTGCTGCAGCGAACTGCCTTCCGGCAAATAGACCTCGACGGCCAACTGATTTCGTTCGAGCTGCGGGAACGACTGCTGCGGTGTTATTGCAAGAATGGCGAGCCCGATGACGAACGACGCCGCGCCGATGAGAACGACAAGTTTCTTCCTGCTAAACGCTTTGATCAGGACTCCATTATAAAAATTCTGGACCCAGTCGAGAAATGCCGCTTTCTTTCCCTTGTGTGAATCTCTTTTGATGCCGAATTTGATGTACTCATAACTCAAAAGCGGTACCAGCACTGCCGATGCGAAGAGCGATGTGAACAATGCGATGCTCGTGACTCCGGGAAGCGAACGGATGAAATCGCCCCCCGAACCCTTCATAAAGAATATGATCGGCACGAAGCATGAGATGAGGATAAGGGTAGCCGAAAAAACCGATCCAAAGAGGTCGGAGACACTCTGGGTCGCCGCATCGTGCGGAGAGATGCCGTTATCAAGCTTCTCCACATAGTTATCAATGATCACGATCGCATTATCGACCACCATGCCGAGGACGATGATGAGCGCCGCCAGCGAAACAGTCTGCAGGTCCATTCCGATAATCCACATGAATCCGACGGTGATGAGAATGGAGATTGGAATCGTGGAAGCCGCTACCAGCGCCACTCTTCGCGGAAGCAGGAGAACCGTTACGAGAATCACGGCAACAATAGCGATAGCAAACTCCGTCATGAACCCCGAAATAGCCCTTGAAACGGCGTCGGGGATGTTGGAGATTGTTTCAATCTTCACGTCGGGCGGAAGGGATTGCGTAAACTTCTTGATATGCGTCCCGACATCATCCCCGAAATGGACGATGTTGTTGCCGGTCTGCATTTCGAGCGAGACGATAAGACACTTTTTTCCGTTAACGCGAATATAGGACTCCGGCACTTCGTACTCGCGCACAACTTTCGCTACGTCCTTCACGCGGACGACATTTCCCAGGGGATCAGAATAGACGATCTGGTTTGCGACATCCTTCTCGGTTGAAAAACTCGGCGGGATGTGGATCGGCGCAACAAAGTGCCCGTCGTCAATTTCGCCGGCATAACTGATCATGGATTGCGGCTTCAACGCCGCAAGGACGACGAGCGGTTTGATGCCGTAATGCGTAAGCTTGGCATCATCGATATAGATGCTGATCTGTTCTTTCTGAAGGCCGTAATGCTTCACGCGCGAGACGGCGGGCACCGTGCGCACATCGTCTTCGAACTTCTTGATATAGTCTTCAAGCTCTTTATAGGTTCTTGTATCAGACTGAACCGCCAACAACAAGGCCGATGTGTTTCCGAAATCATTATCCGCGGTCAGCGATAGCACGCCGGAAGGAAGCTCTCCCTTTAATTCGTTCAACCCGTGGCGGAGTTTTGCCCAGAATGCGTCGGGATCGGGCTCTTTCTCCGACACTTCCACGTAGATCACCATCACGTTTTCTTTTGAGATGGAATACGTCCTCGACCGCTCTACGGCGCTATAGCGGAACAAATAGCTCTCGACTTTTGCCGTGAGCTGTTGTTCTACCTGTTGTGATGTGGCGCCGGGAAACACTCCCACAATGATTCCCTGTCGAATGGTAAATTCCGGAAATTCATCCCGGGGCATTTGGATAAGGGCGACAACTCCGACAAGAACGCATATCGCAGTGAAAATAGACAGGACCTGTTTGTACCGCAGAATAAGTTCCAGCAATGTGAATTTCTTTTTCATACTCTTTCTTCTCTCGCATTATTCATTCACGATTCGTATCGATGCATTGTCGACAAGCTTATGCTGCCCGGTGACAACGATTGTTTCGTTCACCTGCAGCCCCTCAATAACTTCAATGCCGTTGTTCAACAGGCTGCCGGTGACAACAAACCTTCGTATCGCTTTCTGATTGGGAGAAACGACGTAGACAAAATTCCTTCCCGCCTCATCGACCATGACCGCTCTGGTTGGAACAACCACACCGTGCAACATGCTCGGACTCTCGATGGTGGCGGTGCAGATCATGCCCGGTTTTATCGCGTGATTTGTGTTCTCAATTCCGATTTTGATCTTATAGGTATGCGCTATCGGGTCCGCGAGCACGCCAATTTCTTCCACCAGACCGGTGTAATGTGCGGCTCCCAGGGCGCCGATGGTGATGTTTGCTTTCTGCCCCTTTTGGATTAATGAAATTTCGTCTTCTGCAACCGCGACCCGGGCGAAGACTTTGTCGATTTTCACGATGGTAATCGAGGTGAGGTTCGGCATAGCCGTCATTCCGGGTTCGATGGATCGTTTGCCGATAAAACCATCGGCCGTCGCGCAGAGCCTGCAGTCGTCTAAGGTTTTTTTTGCTATTGCTGCGGACGCTTTTGCCTTTTGCACGCCGGTTTCCACTTCTACATATTTCACATCGGGTAAATTGCCGTTCTTGTGCATGGGCGTCAGGCGGCTGTAGGCGTCTTCTGCCTGCTCCTGGGCCGCCTGCATCATTGCATAACTGTTTTGGTACGTCGCATTATCCAATGTTGCGAGGAGTTGTCCTTTCTTCACCATCGCGCCTTCGGAAACAAGCACTCGCGACACGGTTCCCACCGTTGAAAAGCTGAGCGGTATCGTTTCGGATTCTTCTATCGTGCCGCTGTAAGCAAGCTCCTGGCTTGCATCAGCAGGTTTTGCTGTCTCGACCTGGATCTTGACGGGAAGATTATTCAGATCGGCTGAATTGCGGGAGCATCCCCACACGAAAAGCACAACTCCAATAAGTAAAGAGACAAGCAGCTTCATTCTATTCTTAATGATTCAATCCTTTAGACCATTAGACTATTACTGTATTTCGGTCGAATAATTGACAAAAAAAATTACAGCCCGTTTGCAATGAAGCGGGCAGCGATGTCAATCTGAGCAGTATCATCGTTCTCCAATAACAAGTAAAGCTCGAGCGCGTGCATCATTCCTGTGATCGTTTTTGCAGCGGTCGTCACTTCACTCTTATTGATGAACGTGAACTCTTTGTTTTCCAGGCCGAGTTTCAATATCTCCTGGATATATTTTTCTTCTCTCCCGCTGAACATCTCCCGCAGTTTTTTGATGAAATTCTTGTTCTGCTTAATTTCTTCCCGGATAATCGTATATGCACCAATCCTGTTTTTCATCTCTTTGATTGATTCAACGATGTACGTAATCAACTTCTCTTTTGCCGTTGCAGTTCTTTGTGCTGATTCTCTTGCCTTTTGCAGGATCTTTTCAAATTCAACGACAACGACGGCATCAAAGATCTCTTCTTTGCTCTGGTAATAATAATAGAGAGTACTCTTTCCCTTGCCGGCTTCGCGG
>CAYLMV010000223.1:0-1903 GCA_964384415.1 uncultured Chitinophagaceae bacterium
ACTCTCCCGTCCCGCTTTCGCGGCACGCGAAAGCGGGACGGGATCGCTCAGGGTGACTAGATAATAAGATGGTTAAAAAGGTAAAGTGTTGTGCTGAGCAAGTGAGTTCAGACGAACTCGAAACGAAGACGTCGAAGGATGAGCCACAGCGCGTCTGCGGCGGGACTCGCTCGGGATGAGTGAATATTCTATTTAAATCAGTGAAAAGTAAAAAAGTCATCCTGAGCAAGTGAGTCCCGCCGAAAGCGGAACGAACGCGTCGAAGGATGATTAGGAATTCAATCTTGAGGCGAGTTTCGTTTTAGTTCGCGTTGAACGAGACAATTCGCGCAACAGTCCGCAATTTCCCTGCATGAGCGCTTCTTTCTTCTTGCGTGTCCATCTCTTTATCTGTCGCTCAAGAACGATGGCATCCCGTATGTCAACGCATTCTTCCACCCACAACAACTTTACCGGCAACCAGCTTGAAGTGTAGCTTTTGTATTTTCCCTCGAAGTGGTCGGACAGCCTTTGCTGGAAGTTCGTGGTGCAGCCGGTGTAGTACGAGCCATCTGAACACTGCAAAATATAGACCCATGCCTTTTTCATTTCTCCCCCTTTGTTATTGAACGTCCTTCGCCCTTCGACTCTCCCGTCCCGCCGTCTTTTGGCGGGAGCGAACAAGCGGAGCGAGTGAGTCTGCGCCGAAGGCGCATGAGCCTACGGCTCAGAAGGATGAGCGACTGTATTCCATAACAGAACTCGCCCTTCGTCCCTCGACTCTCCCGTCCCGACCCTGTCGGGCCGGGAGAGGATCGTGCAGGGTAACTCATAGGGAGGTGTTAAGATTTAGAAGTCATCCTGAGCGACGCCCCGCGTTCGCTGCACGCGAAAGCGGGGCGGAGTCGAAGGATGAATGACGAAGTACTTGCCTTCGGGGAGAGGGTAACTTGGAGGTTTTATCCGAAACTCAGCCGAGTTTTGCGTTGATACCCAATTTCTTTCTCACGACTTGAGCCAACACCAAAGGAATGAACATCGGCGCTTCAACCAGGTATCTCCGGAACAGACGCCTTGGTTCCTGCATGAATCGGAAAAGCCATTCAAGGCTATACCTTTGCATCCAGGCAGGAGATCGGGGAATCAACCCTGCCGTTACTTCAAACGCACCGCCAACTCCGATCGCAACGTTCACGTCCAGCCGGTCAAAGTGCTCCTCGATCCAGAAATCCTGTTTCGGTGCGGTCAGGCTTACCCAGAGAACGTTCGGCTTCAGCGCATTGATCATACTGATCATCTTCGTGTTTTCTTCTTCCGAGAATCTCTCAGCAAAGGGGGGCGAGTAGCACCCAGCAACATTCAGCGAGGGATAGGACTCTCTCAGGACCCTCGAGAGTTCCTCCGCTACCCCTTCCTTTGCGCCGAGGAAAAAGAAGCTGTAGCCGCGCTCCGCAGCAACCTTCGCAAAGTACGGGAGAAAATCAAGGCCGGTCACCCTCCCCTGGATCGGCTCACCCAATAATTTAGACGCCAGCACAATCGGGACGCCGTCGGCCGTGTTCATATCCGAAGAATTATACAAATCCATCAGCCGCTGGTCCTCCCTCGCCCAGAGGAGGCAATTAACAGGGGTCACACAAACTCTTTTCTTTTCACCCCGGTCAATCCAACGAGAGAACGCCGCCGCGGTCCCTTGTAGATCAAGCAAGCTGATTTTGACAGAAAGAACGTCCACGGTCGGTATTTGATCTGCATTTATCACAAAAGATCTGCCCAGTTCAATCCGCTGAGAAATTGATTTTCGCGGGAAGATGTCCCCAGATTGTGTTGGATATAGAAGAGGAAATTCTCTGCAAGATAAAGCCGGAAGAAATGAGGGATTGCCGAATCCGGAATCAGGAGCGATTCGGCGTATTTCCTTATC
>CAYLMV010000223.1:1913-4081 GCA_964384415.1 uncultured Chitinophagaceae bacterium
AGATTTTCTCTCGCATAATAGTCCCGGGAGGGAGGTCATGTATCTGGTGATACCCCTGGTAAAGGTAATGGAACAGGTCGGAGAATGGAAGTCCCTTTGGGAGAAAGAACTCCCAGTCGAACACGGCGTACTTTTCACCTTTCCGTTTGACATTGTACGGAACAAAATCGCCGTGGACAAACACCAAAGGAAAGCCAATAGCCCGGGCAGCGGCAATGCTCTTATTTACCATATCGACAATCTTCGTACCGAGCAAAGTCGATTGGTCGTGCACACGCTGCGAGAGCGCCGCAAGATAATTCTCCCTGCCATCACGGTCAGCTGAATTTTTCGCGACTTCGATCAGGGCATCGGCAACTCCGGTGGTTAGATCGTACCCCATCGATGCCGTCCCATCGCCGATGTTTGATTGTCCGTAAAGAGTCCAGCCACGCCACTCGTCTAGAAAAATTGACCGGGGCGCCTCGATGAGTTTCAGATTCAACGCGGCGATCGAGCTGCAAGCATTGGCTTCTGCGTGAACAAATCTCGCTGCCTCCGGATTATCGGCAATCTTGACGTAGCCGAGGATTTTTCCATTCTCTTCCATCATCTGGAGAGTCAGTTTCCTGTTGTTCCCTTTGCTCCCGCAATAGCCGGAAAGGGCGATCGGAAGTTTCCATCCCCCCTTTTCTGAAATAAAGCCGAGAAGGTCGCGGAGCAATGGCGTCCCGGAGAACATGTTGGATCTGAAAATCAGCGTAGGAAGAGGGTAGCTTGCTCCGAGGATGGTTTTTTTGAGCCTGTTGCCCGGAGCTGCGGTATTTTGAATCTGCAGGGCCGAGGTAAATACTCTCCTGTTGAGGATTGGAAGGATTAGTCTCGGCTCGGCGAGGTTTGGAATCGCGACATAGCGTGGTTCTTCCGCGGACTGTGGACCGAAGAGTTTCAGGTAGGATTCGATCATTACTTCTTCCGGTTTCGCCGATTTTCGACCGCCTGAGAGTAGATTGCCATAAGCTTCGTGTAGTTTGTTTCAGCCGAGTATTTTTGCTCAAAGACCTTTCGCGCATTCATGCCCATTGCGCGCATTTCGTCTTTATGAGAGACGGCCCAGGAAATCTTCGCGGCAAGGTCTTGTGCGTTTCCTGCTTCAAAAAGAAGGCCTGTCTTTCCATCTGTTACCATCTCCGCCATCGCTCCCAGCCTGCTAGCGATGACCGGTTTGCCGTTGGCGAATGCTTCACAAATGATCAGGGGCATATTTTCGTAGAGAATCGACGGAGACACTAGCAGGGAAGCTTTTTTCAGAGATTGCATGAGTTTTTGTTTGGCCAAGCGACCCAGAAGTTCGACATTCAAGGCCGAACTCGTTCGCTTCTGTAGCGGTCCATCGCCTGCCACCTTAAACATCAAACTAGGAAGTTGTTTAGCTGCCTCTAATAGAACCTGGATACCTTTCGATTCCTCAAGTCGGCCGGCAAAGAGAACGTATCCACCATCGTCTCTTGATACCCCCGGATCCTCTTCCAGAAAATTTGGCTTTAAGAAAAGTTTCTGCTCTGGCAATCCGCCGTCGACAAACTTTCCCTTTGAAAATTCGCTCAAGCAGATATAAGCATCGACTTTCTCGTTCCACGTCTGCCGCTTGCGGTGAGTCTGGATCATATTCGCAACTGCGAAAGATTGAATAACTGAATCATGGTAACAGCCGTACCTGAGGGAATGATACGTGGTCCGGCCAATACACTCCTCGCAGACATGCCCGTTTCTGAACAAATAAGCGTTCACACACAGCAGCCGATAATTGTGAAGTGTTTGCACGACGGGGATTTTCAATTCATCGCAGGCGTAATATATAGAGGGACTCACAAGAGGAAAAAAATTGTGCACATGACAGATGTCCGGGCGACTTTCCCGGAAATTAGCACGAATCTGACCATAGATTATCCCGGACCACGCCGTTTTCCACAAGAGCGATGTCTTTTGAAATAGCGAATACGTTTCAATGTCTTTGTTGTCTTTCTGGAATTGGACAACCTCGTGCCCATGAGAGATCAGGAGTTGTTTCTCCCGCTCCGCGATGACGTCCTCGCCGCCCGCATAAAGGTATCTATTATGAACCTGAAGTATCCGCATGAATAATTCTTTTATAGAGGTTATAAACTCGCCCCGCCTTCTCTTCCCAA
>CAYLMV010000224.1:0-4044 GCA_964384415.1 uncultured Chitinophagaceae bacterium
AGATTAACGCGAACTCTCTTCGTCGTGAATCTACTTTGTTGCCGCATCTTCTTCTTTCGCGGCGCTTCCGCCTGATTCGTCTTCATCTTCAGTTATCGATAATTGCCTGGCAAGATTAAAGACGTGCTGCGGACGTGAGATCAGGAACAAACCTATGATAAGCTCGACTCCCAGACGAAGCAGGTTGTATTCATGCGAAGCTGCCTGGGGTCGAACGTAACCAGAATAATCGCCGATGAGATAAACTAACGAGACCATCGCTCCGCATAACTGCCAGAGCCCCAAAAGTCGAGTGCCGACGAGGAAAATATCTTTTCTCATTGATGATTTGTCCTTATAACAATGAAGTCGTGAACGGCAAAAAGTGGTTTGTGAGAAGATTGGGAAGCGTTGGGAAGTAACAATATTCGAGATGAAAGTGAATTACAGAGCCATTTCGTACGGCCAACGGAATATAGCTCCTGCGCTTTCCGGCGGGGGAGCGACTGAATAGCCAGCATCGATTATTCTAATGAACGCTCAAGAGAAAACAACATCCAACGATACAACACCTCCAAAGTGATCTTCCTGATAGTTTTGCATTTGCTGCCTAGCTGATATCTTGTCAGGCAGCTATGATGAACTAGCGAACTAAGATGAGCTTCTTTGTCGCTTGAGAGGATCCCGCCTGCAGCTGACAGAAATAGATCCCGCTTGGATAACCCGAAGCATTCCATTGCTTTGAATAGTTGCCCGATGATAGCGCCTCATGATTCACAAGTGTGGCTATCTCTCTTCCGAGTATATCCACTATCTTTAACGTAACTATAGACCTCCACGGCAGGTAAAACGATATCATTGTTGACGGATTGAAAGGATTCGGGTAATTCTGCGCCAGGCAAAAACCTGTTGGATCGGATGAAGCAAAATACTCTTTGACTCCCGTTCCACCGGTGTTTGTACGAAGTATGGTGCCATTATCTCCCACTATAACGCCCGTGTTCGCGCCAAGTAAACAGATGCTCCGAAGTACATTCGGTGTTGCGCCTGACTGGTTCGTCCAATTTGTGCCGCCGTTGGTCGTACGAAGAATTGTGCCGCTGTCTCCCACGGCCATCCCAGTGTTCATGTCGGTGAAGAAGACGCCTCTGAGCAGATGCGTTGTTCCACTTGGTTGATTCACCCAACTCGCGCCGCCATTTGTCGTACGGAGAATTGTGCCGATATCTCCTACCGCTGTTCCATTATTGATATCGTTGAAAAAGACGGAATAGATATCCTTGGACATTGCAGTGCTAGATTGGTTCGTCCAACTTGATCCCCCATCAGTCGTGTGAAGAATATTATAATTCAAGCCTGACATTCGGTTTATACCGCCGTATCCCACCGCAGTTCCATTGTTGGCATCCACGAAAAAGACACCCCAGAGCGGAAAACCTGATCCGCTTGTTTGCCCTGTCCATGTTCCCCCGCCATCGGTTGTGCGAAGTATTGTCCCGTGATATCCCACAGCCGTTCCGATTTCGGCATCGGTGAAGGAGAGACCGAGCAGGTCATACGTCGTCCCGCTTGCTTGTTGGATCCAGTGTGCGCCGCCGTCGGTTGTTCGAAGTATTGTCCCCCCAGATCCCACAGATGTTCCTCTGTCGGCGTCGGTAAAGCAGAGACCGAACAGGTCATTCGCCGTTCCACTTGACAGCTGCAGCCAATTCGTCCCGCCGTCCATCGTTCGGAGAATCGCGCCGTTATTTCCCACTGCTATTCCCGTGTTAACATCAGTAAATGATACACTGTTAAGAGCATTCAGAGTTCCCTTCGATTGCCGTATCCAACTTGCCCCGCCATCGGTAGTTCGAAGTATTGTCCCTCCATACCCCACTGCCGTTCCTGTGTTGGAGTCGCTAAAGCAGATTCCATCCAACCATTGTGTTGTTGTATCTGACTGACCTGTCCAGCTTGTACCGCCATCAGTAGTTCGAAGTATCGTTCCACTATTTCCTACGGCAATTCCATTTTTGGAATCGATGAAGAAGACGGCGTAAAGATCATTGACCGTCCCGCTCGTCTCACTCGCCCAGCTTGCGCCGCCATCCGTGGTGTGAATAACGGATCCCCGCGAACCAACTGCCGTTCCGGTCTTGGAATCGCTAAAACAGACGCCATTGTAACTAAGGGTCGACCCGCATGGCTGAGTCACCCAGGTTGCACCCCCATTTGTTGTGTGAAGGACTATCCCGAGCATCGTTCCCAAGTCCATTCCCACCACCGTTCCCGTATCTGCATTTGCAAAGGAGACGCAAAGGAGCAGACTTGTGGTTCCGCTCGGTTGGGCTGTCCAACTTGCCCCGCCATTGGTGGTGCGAAGTATCGTGCCACCCATTCCCACCGCCGTTCCGTTATCCACATCGACAAAGGAGACACTAGAGAGATCGTTCCCCGTCCCGCTCAACTGGCTGGTCCATTTTTTCCCGCCGTTGGTAGTGTGAAGTATTGTACCGTGAATGCCTACCGCAGTTCCGATGTTCATATCGACGAAGGTCACGCCTGTGAGATCATTTGTCGTTCCACTGGATTGGCCCATCCAGCTTTCCCCGCCATCTGTAGTACGGAGAATGGTGCCGCCAAATCCCACGGCTGTTCCTCTCATTGCATCAACGAAGGAGACACTCAAGAGAGAATTACCTTGAGGTAACGGGTTTTGCCAGGCCCAGGCAGATTGTGCATGCAGGCTGCAAAAAGATATCGGTAATAAAAGCAGAAGTGTAAAGATCCGGAAGGACTTTCTCATGGTATGCCCCAATCTTATTCTAGGCAAGCCGCCGGAGAGACCGGAGCTCCCGTCGAAAAGCAGCGAGACAAGTAAGCCGCGGCGACATCGATAAATGAAATTCAGTTCGTGCGATCCCGCCAACCATGCGAAGACGAGTAGCAGCAACCGCCGCCCGAGCTGGAATAATCTGAAGGAGGGAAGTCATTGATTTCGTGCACTGCTCAATATTCTTTTTGCTGGTTAACGAGGACTGGAATTAAACAGGTGTATTGAAGCTTGTTGGAAAACGCAGAGATGTCAGCAGACCCGCCCATTTAACCCCGATGATACTGAAGCAAAATTACTGTTTTGTATGCCGGAATGCAAGCGACAACGATGCAAAAGGACGACTACGCTGCTGCGACATACAGCCAATATCATCAGCTCGTTGCGCGGACGTAACACTCGGATGCTCCTAAATCTGTTCGATAACGCGCGGCGAAATCGTCGAGGCAAGTTCCAGCCCGTCCGAATGGAATCCTCCGACGGAGTCGATCGGACCTATGGGACTTTTCGGGAATTCTTTGCGAGATCGCGGGTAGTAATGCAATTTGGGAACCCGCCTGAAGCACGGGGGCATGACGATCCAAGGGAGGGGTCATTCCCGAACGTTCTTATCGGGAATCCATCGTTCCCCAGTCAAAAAAAATCAAATTGTATCACTACCAGATCGCGTGCTTCTTCGCAGAAAGTGACCAGTCAGCCGTCACATTGCGCACATTCACGCGTTTGCATCATCAGTCCAGCATCGGTGTGATTGTTGAAACCTCATTACCCGGGAATCTCCGCCTCAACAAGCAAAGCGAGCAGCGCAAGTGATTCTTGCCATCCGAGATAACATGCTTCTAGAGGAATGGAGTCGGGAACGCCTTCCTGGACAACATTCAGTTCGGTACCGAATGGTATTTTTCTTAATTGTATCGTCGTTTGCATAACGCCGGGCATGTTCGGATCGTCGAACTCGTCTGTGTGACGAATTCGCTCGTTGGTCACAAGTTCAAGGAACGTACCGCCAAATGAATGGCTATGACCCGAGGTAAAATTCGAGAAGGACATTTTGAAGGTCCCGCCGACTTTCGCATCAATGTGATGAACCCTTCCGGTGAATCCATTGGGCGGAAGCCATTTGCACATAGCGTCGGCGTCGATGAATGCCCGAAAGACTCGTTCGGGTTTTGCACGGAGAACGCGATGGAGCTTGACGGTGTTGGTGGCCATGATGAATTGATCCTTCGAATGTTATGAATTGAATGAGT
>CAYLMV010000225.1:0-4041 GCA_964384415.1 uncultured Chitinophagaceae bacterium
GATCGACGCCGATCTTTCCGAGGTCTCCGCCGACATCTTTCGTCTCCTGGTCCTCCGAATACTGGCGTGCGAGAGCCGTAAAGCTTTCTCCGGCGAGCGCACGCACGCGCAGACGCTCCAGCTGCGCGATCGTCGAATCATCGTCTGCCTTCGATTGTTGTATGGAAAAGAGAATGTGCCGGGTGTGAACAGATTCTCCTCGTCTCTCCACAAGTTGGATCACGTGGTATCCATACGTGGTCCTGATCGGCATCGAGATCTCGCTGTCCTTTAGAGAAAACGCCGCCTCCTCAAACTCTTTCTCAAACACGCCGCGGCGGAACCAGCCCAGGTCGCCCCCTGCCGAAGCTGAACCGGGGTCCGTGGAGTAGCGTTTGGCAAAAGCGGAAAAATCTCCTCCGGCAAGAATGCTGTCGCGTACAAGCGTTGCCTTGGCGAGCACCGCCTGGATGACGGAGGTGTCCGGTTTAGGCTTGATGAAAATGTGGCTGAGCTCATACTCTTTCGGAATTGTCGGCAGACTGTCTCTATGGGCGTCGTAGAACTCTTCGACTTCGCGGCGAGTCACCGAAATCGAGGCCTGTCTCGTCTGCCGGATTTTTTCGACCATGAGCTGATTCCGGATCAGTTCGCGGAAATCTCTCTTCATTCTGGTGATCGGCATGTTGTAGGCTTCTTCCAGCCGCTGTTCCGATCCCGCTTGTTGAATGAGCATTTTGATCTGCCGGTCGAGCCGGTCCGTTACTTCGTCGTTCGTCACGACGACGCTGTCCTCAATTGCCTGGGCCAGAATTAACTTTTCGTTGATCATGCCGTCGAGCACCTTGTCGCGCAGTCCCGGACCGTTGGGGTCGATCCTGTTCTGCATCGCCATCGATTGAATCGTGAGATTCAGATCCGAGAGCGTGATGATTTCTTTCCCCACCACGGCGGCAATACGATCGATGACGGTTTGGCTTTCCGCGTACGTGCAGAGTCCGAACAACAGGACAAGCGGAAGGATGAGACGGTGATTCCCTGGTTGCTTCATTGAGGTCTGCTCACAACTATTCTCCGGATTGGGCGGCGGTGTCGCGGCCGGGAGCGACGCCGGTAAGATTAATTTGCACTGAATGCTTCTTCCTTGCGGTTTCCAGGTACTCGGCCAGCCGTTCCTGCCGATGCTGCATCACGAGCCTGGATTTGATTGCATCTTCCACGTATTCCATCGGCGGGGTTGCTCCGTGCTGAAAACTGCCGAGAAGCATGATGACAAAATAGCCCGCGCTTGTTTTCACCGGAAAAGAAACTTCCCCGACGCCCAGAGCTGAGGTAACCTTCCAGAGTTTGGTCGGGAACAACGTCGCCTGCGTGAAGAATGCAGAATCGGTTTTCGTTGCCAGGCTCACTTTGCCGTCATTGGGAATCTGGGCGGCGGCAATGGCGGCCTGCCAGCCTCCGCCCCGCAGAGCTTCTTCCCGAAACGATGCAGCCGGCTCCCGCTCTGTAAATACGGCCAGAGAAATCTGGACAATATCTTCCCGGAGCGCGAATTCGTCGAGATGATTCCTGAAATAGATCGCCGTCTCGTCCTTCGAGATGGACTGGGGTGTTTCCGTGAAGACTTCCTTTTCCAGAAGCGCGTTGATCGAGAGCTGGCGCCTCGCATCCTCGAGATTCTGCAGTACGCTTTCGGAATGATCAAGCCCCTGCCGTTTCGCCTCCTGGTACAATATCTCGCTGTTCACCCATTGTCGCGCGAACATTCTCACCTGCATCTCGGAGATGCCCGACGTCGTGTCAAAGAACTTGTGGATTTTCTCCGACGTCAGAGACTGGTCGTCGACCCGGGCAATCTCCTGCGTCTGGTCCGCACGCTGCGAGCAGGACGAAATGACAAATGCAGACATCAACCCCAGAGACATCGCGGAAAAGTTCACGATAGACCTTATTTGTTCGACGGCGAACTCTTTGAATCCTGAAGCACTTCTCTGAATTCTTTGACAGGATATTTCAGGCGGAGGGAATTTTCCCATTCGCTTTCTTTTTGTTTCGATTCGGCTTCCTGAAATGCGCTCGAAAGCTCGGACCCTGCTTCTTCGAAGGTCTTATTGCGTGCAGGATCTTTTGCCAGGACCTTGATGATCGAGAATCCATTTTCGTAAGGGAAGAATTCGGAAACCTCCCCTTCGTTCATTTTCCAGCCCCTTTCGAACAATGCATTGGTCGATACAGGCTGCAATCCCCACACTCCGTTGCTTGTCTTGGTGGTTGTCCGTGAATTAAACTGCGACGCAACGGAATCGAACGGCAGTCGCTGTTTCTTCAAAAGAAAAGTTACAACCTTTGCCACGCTGTCTTTCGGAACGAAAATTTCCTGAAGATTTACTCTGTCCGGCCACGTATACTCGGAACGGTGGGCATTGAAATAGAGCCGCATCGTAGAGTCGTTGACGACAATTCTATTCCATACGGCGTTCTGCTCGGCTTTGAAGAGCATGCTTCCTTCTTCAAACTCTTTGATCGTCCCGGCAAAATCCGGGAACGTCGATTCCATGGTCTCTGCCTTATAGGTGACGACCAGTTTGTTGGACACCTTCTGAAGCAATTCGTCCAGGTAGCCGGGATTTGAGACCGGCAATGCAGCGAATTCCGGGTCTGCTTTGATGAAACGAATAACAGAATCAACGGTGAGGTGCTGACCCGCAAAACTGAACAAGATCTTTCCGCGCGTCTCGGGCGTGAACAAAGTGTCCCATGTTGTATCGCTGCGCATCTTGATCGAATCGAGGGACGATCTCCATGCCGCGGCCGCCTCATTTGATTCGTAGAAGAGGTAGCCTTTTTTCAGTTCCGCCGCCCGTGCGGCGTAATCCGCATCAAAACGGCTGGTCTGATAAGTCTTCCGTAAGTCCTGTTCCATCGCTTCATACGAGGGAAAGGGCTGCGCCTCTGTAACCTCAATAAGGTGAAGTCCATACGGAGATATCACAATCCCTGAGAATTCCCCAGGCTTAAGCTTGAACGCCGCTTGATCGAATTCCTTCACCGTCCTCCCTCGCGTGAGAGGCCCCAGATCGCCTCCCCGTGATTTGGTATAGTTATCATCCGAATAATTCCGTGCGAGATCGTCAAACTTGGCTCCGTGCTTCAAGGAGTCGACCAACCCCTCCATTTCACTCATCGCTTTTGCAGAGTCCTGGGGTGTCGACTTTGCCGTCAGCCGCTTCATGATATGACTGACGCGAATTGTTCCGGGATTCGGCTCACGCCCGGTTAGCTTTATGATGTGGTATCCAAACCTCGTTCTCACCGGATATGGAACGATTTCTCCCGGTTGAACCGAGAACGCTGCTTCCTCGAATTCCGGCACCATGACCGCGCCGGTAAAATAATAGAGATCGCCTTTAGTGGTTTTGACATTCGGATCCCCCGAATTGTTCACCGCCAACTCTTCGAATGAACGGCCGTTCTTTAAAGAATCGATGATCTTCACTGCCTTTTGATACGCTTGCAAAGTATCATGGGGACTTGCGTTGGCGGGCAATGGAAGGATGATATGGCTTGCTCGCAAGTCCACGCTTTGACGGTCATACATGCGTCGAAGTGCCGGCTCGGTTATTTCTTTGCTGATGTAATACGTTGCGGCCAGATTCCGTTCATACTGCTGCAACTCCGCGAGGAGGACAGGGTCATGCTGATAGCCGAGGGCATATGCGTCCAACACCTTCAATCGGAACGTTGTGTACAGGTCCAGAAACTTTTCTTTGTCCTCGACTGTCGCTTTTTGGACTGCATCTTTTCCGCCGTTGCTCTTCTCGTATAGTGCGTTAAACTTATCGAGGGTGAGATTCTCTGTTCCGATCGTCGCAACGACAGCGCTCCCTTGCGAACCGCAGCCCGAACAAGACAAGGCGACAATGAACCCGATCGAGAGGAAAACAGCGTGAATGCGGTATTGCATAAGTTCCTTCTCCTATATAAACAAGAAATATTGGCAACAATTGTATTCAGTTGGTAAAAGTAAGGAATAATGCCTACAAAATCAACGGATAATGAGGG
>CAYLMV010000226.1:0-4037 GCA_964384415.1 uncultured Chitinophagaceae bacterium
TCATTATTCAATTGCCTCATTGATGCCCTTTTGTTTCAAATAGGTATTGATGTCTACTGTTTTATAGTCACCTTCCGCAAAATACTTGAGGACACATGAAAATACACTCGATTTTAGATAGCCTGAAATGTTCTTGATTTTAGTACCGTCGCTTTCGCAAAACACTGTTTCAGGATATCCTTTAACTCCCAACACGTTTTTCAACAACTGAGAAGGGGTCATTTTCTGGCTTTGGTATTCTATAAACGCATTGTAGCCAATATCAAGCTCAACTTGAATAGGAACAAAATTAGCTTCGATAAAACTAATAATTGAAGGGTCGGAATACGTCAGATGCTTCATCTTTACGCAATATGGGCTCCAGTATCCATGTGCATTTAGGAGAATCTTTTTGCCACTGGTTTTTGCTATCACAACGCCTTCATTGTACGAGTACCAATACACCGATGGGGTGTTCGTAATTTTCCTTTTGCAGTCATCGAAGTAGTCTGATATCGATTGTTTTTGATAGTAGTTTAATGCCACATAAGCAAAAACATTGTATAACACAACAGGATCGGTAACTATGCCGTAACGGCAAATCATCTCCCCGTTTTTGTCGAAAAAAGCATATTTTGGGTCTGCTGCAAATTTCGAAATCTTAGCTTTGAGTAAATCTGAGGGTGGCATTTGGTTTCTATATTCCATAAAAGACATGTCGATATAAACCAAGACAAAATTCCGTCTTAGGTAATTGCGAATCCTTTCATCCGCACTTAATAGAATCATGAATGATGAATCTGAGGGATTGCTTTTAGCTCGGAAAACCACCACGATCTTCTTGTCGAAGTTTTGGGCTATCAGAATAGCATCAGAAAAACTATACCTCTCAGTTCTGTTTTGTGGATTCCCAACGATTAGTGGCACCCCAGGATGGATCTGGGCGAAAGACTGTAATACCAAAAATACTAACGGAAGGTAGTAAGATATTTTGTTCACTGCCACGACATTATCAAAAGTTAGATTTGCCGCCTAACGGACCGCGGTTAACCTGCGGCGGCGAAGGGCGAGTTCCATCTAGTTCATTGCGTGGATGTCTCTGCTGATCATATCATTCTCGCCGTACTGTCGCGCGGCGAAATCGTCGACGGCTGGTTCCGTTAGCTTGAACCGCTGGGTAGGAGGCACGGGGCGAAGAAAACGAGCCGTTAGACGACATACAATTCTAATGGACTTTTTACATTTAGATTTGCTTCCATCACATGAGTGTAGATCATTGTAGTTTCAGGAGTACTGTGACCCAAGAGCTCCTGTATTATACGAAGGTTGGTCCCAGACTCGAGTAGATGTGTTGCAAAGGTGTGGCGAAGTGTATGAGGAGTTATTCTCTTCGAGATATTAGATTTCAGTGCCGCACTCCTCACTATTCTTGAAATTGTGGCAGTATCTAGATGCCATCTTCCTTTATTGCCAGTAACGGGGTCTTTGAATAGTGTTGTTGAGGGAAATACGAACTGCCAAATTCGCTCTTTTCCCATATTTCTGTATTTTCTCCCCAGTCTATCTGGTAGAAAAGTGTTTCCATAGCCATTCGTCAGATCCTTAGAATGAAGCTCGATCACCTTCGAGATATGCGCTTCTAGCTTGCCGACAATTGGCTCTGGCAAGAGTGTAATTCTATCCTTGCTTCCTTTTCCTCCAACGACATTGATTCTTTTGAGATCAAAATCGATATCCTTAATTCGAAGATTTACAAGTTCATTTACTCTCAAGCCCGTGCCGTATAACATCTCAATTATTAATCTCTTTGTCCCGTCTTCGCTTTTGAGTAACGTATTGACTTCCAGCTTGCTTAAGACAATTGGCAATCTTTTTGACCTAGAAGCTCTTATCGCATTAATATCACCATTTATCTCGATCTTCAAAACTTCTTTGTACAAAAACAGAATTGCATTCAGCGCAATATTCTGAGTTGAAGCGGAGACTCTTCTCTTGACCGCGAGGAAAGTCAGAAATCTCTCGATGTCTCTTTCATTGAGTTTTGAAGGATGCTGCAGTTTATGAAACTTGATATACTGCACAATCCAATTTATGTATTGTTGTTCTGTTTTCAGTGAATATCGCTTTAGCCTGAATCTATTTCTTACCTGATCAAGCAGTTTGAGTGAGGTGTCCATGACAGTTGAATGAAAAGATGCCTGAATTGCCACGAAAGTAATGCCGCCTAACGGACCGGAGCTAAGCTGCGGCGGCGAGCCGCAGCGAAACGTAGCCATTCCGCGCGTGGTATGTCCCGTCCGATTGTAACTCCCAATTTCGCGCGAGCAAAATCGTCGACGGTAATTTCCGTCAGCTTGCCTGCCCCGCGTTTCTTTGCGGGGAGCGACTGGTTAGGCAGGCATTGTGACTTTTAGAAATATATGCTCAAACCGAACACTACAGTTCCAGACTGAAAACGCCAAGAGGTAGACGTATTCTCGAAGTCCTGAATGACCAGAGGATTCCCATTTATGTCAGTATTCCAACCATTTTCCTTCGAACCAGCGTATAATGCACTGGCGAGATACTCAGCATGAATCGAAAAGCGATGCGAGACAAACCACTCTGCTCCTACTGAACCCTCCATCCCAATTGACCACGTTCTGTTTCGGTCATAGTAGTCGCTGGTGAGATAATCTCTTCTGTCGTATCGCATTTCTGGACCTAATCCCAGAAACAAATAGAAATCACTTTGAGTTGAAAAATACCAAAGATAAAGCGTTGATATCTCTGCCGAAATCGAATAGGTCGGAGTGTAGCTTACAGAATTGCTCGAAATGAGTGTGTCGCTGACATAGTCTCTCGTATTAGCCTGTTCTTTATAAGATGAAGCCGAGAGAACGATACCGACACGGATCGCGCTTTCGGCTGAAAGATGCTTCTTAAATGATATACTTTTGCTGTTAAAAGCCTCGACATCAAGGTAGTTGCCAATGCCAAACTGAATAGCTCTTGAAGAATCATTGAGCCAACTGGTT
This sequence comes from uncultured Chitinophagaceae bacterium, assembly GCA_964384415.1. Lineage (GTDB taxonomy): Bacteria > Bacteroidota > Ignavibacteria > UBA10030 > UBA8401 > JAGVPT01. The sequence continues at coordinate 2,997 of CAYLMV010000226.1, forward strand.
GTTTCGCTTGTTTGCCCGAGTAAACACTGGCTGGATAGAAAGAGAGCTAGTAGGAAATGTATTAATCTGAAGTTCATTTGTATTGTATATGATTTAGTTGTGAGGATGCATTTAGCCTGCCTAACGCACCGGAGCTAAGCTGCGGCGACGAGCCGCAGCGCGACGTAGCCATTCCGCGCGTGGCATGTCCCGTCCGATTGTAGCTCCCAATTGCGCGCGTGCATAATCGTCGACGGCTACTTCCGTCAGCTTGAGCGACTTGTTAGAACGCAAACGGCAGAAAATGGACTTGAGGCTATGCTGATTGTCTGATTGCAGCATTGCCTCGGAGTTCATGCTCGAAGCAATACTAAGTGTGTCTCCTGCGACGAATCGCTTGAGGACGCAATTCTTTATTGCCACAAGATTCGCACATGTATTCTTCACCAGTTAGAGTGTACCCGTCAATACCGAGTTTGATCACTTTGCCACACTTAGAACAATGGGTTGGTTCATAGGCCGGAGGGTTTTCCAGCTTCTCAAAATTATAGTCATTTGTACTATACCAGACGTACATCTCTGTTTCAAAGGTTTTCCGACATTCCTTGCATGTTTTCCAATCGCCAGAGTGGCCCTCATGAAAATGGGAAGCGCATAGTGTGAACCGATCATGGTTTCGATGACAACTGTTCCGGGCAAAGGAGAACATGACATAATTGCGTTCATCGTTGCAGATCCAGTTCCCACAACAATCAGTGCGCATTAGATTCTTTGTTTTTCCACATAGCCCACATTTGTGCTTACTGGATATCTTTTTCGATGGCGATTTTGGCATGTTCTGAACTTGAAATATGTGTTGATAATTTGATGGTGCTGGATGGTGCCTAAGTTGCGTGGCAACGTAATGGTTGTTTTGCGTTCTAACGGACCGGAGCTAAACTGCGGAGACGAGCCACAGCGCGACGTAGCCATTCAGCGCGTGGTAAGTCCCGTCCGACTGTAGCTGATCGTTTCGCGCGTGCAAAATCGTCGACGGCTGGTTCCGTCAGCTTGAGCGACTGG
>CAYLMV010000227.1:0-4018 GCA_964384415.1 uncultured Chitinophagaceae bacterium
ATCTCCGATCCCGCGGCGATCAACACGTACCTCATTTCAAAAGCTGCACGCGAACTCGGTATCATTGTATTGCTGAACGGCGTTGGCGGAGATGAAGTGTTTGGCGGATATCGGAAGCAGCTTGCATGTTTGAAGGCAGACGTCTACCAGAAGCTCGTTCCTGCAATACTTCAAAAGATGATCTCCTCCTTCGCACACGCTCTTCCGGTGGCGACCTCGTCGCAAGGATTGCGGAGAATCCGCTGGGCGAAACGGTTTCTTTCGTTCGCATCGCTTCCCCAAGCGGAACGCTTCCTGGTGTCGGACCTTTCTCTCACGCCCGGTCAGTTTGCTGACTATTTCCAGGATCATAGAAATTATTTTGACTCATATTATTATTTGAGCCAGAAGGATCGATTGAACGACCCTCGCTATTCGTATCTGACCCGGATGTGCTGGAATGATACTAAAGTGATGCTTCCTGAACACAACTTATTGTATTCTGATAAAGCTTCCATGGCGGCTAGTGTGGAAACAAGGCCTCCACTCATCGATCATCGGATCGTCGAATTCATGTTCTCGTTGTCCCCCTCTTTTCGCATTAGGAAGGATATCCAAAAGTATTTGTTGAAAAAAGTTGCAGAACGCTATTTGACTGGCGAGATTATCAACAGACCAAAGGCGCCGTTTGGCTCCCCGCTACGATCCTGGATTCGCGGCCCGCTTCATGGTATGGTGACAGACTATTTATCCGAGGAATCGATAAAAAGACGTGGATTGTACGATTTTCGATTCGTGCACCGCTTGATAAAAAATGACAAAGATGGAATAGAAGACAATGCTCATATTATTTGGACGCTTTTGAGTAACGAGATTTGGTTCCGCTCGTTTTTGGAAAACCATAAAGCTGAGTTCAAGCCATCGCAAAATCATGTACGTAAATCTGACTCGGAATATTCGTATTGTTGATGTGTGACTGGTCAAGAACAAATAAAAGTAGCTCTCCAAAGACTTGAAGGTTATATCCGCAACGAATCATACCGCGGATTTGACCCGTACGATGCACTTCAATCCCCCTTATTCGCACTTCCAATTCTTCGATCCAACAAAATCGCGCGTTTGGCAGCACAGCAAGTATTAAGACGCCTCCCTTTTAATATCCGCTCTCTTTTAGGAATTCAAAAAGGATACAACTCGGTTACCCTTGGTCTCTCGCTCCAGGCAATCTCATCGCTTCTGATGGTGAACCCGCAAAAGAAGGAAGCGCTGCGCAATGAAGGAAACCGGCTTATCTCAGAGATTGAACTGCTTTCTTCCGCAAAAAGCTTCTCGGGACATTGCTGGGGATATGATTTCGCTTGGCAAGCCCGGTATGCGGCCATACCGGCAAACTGTCCGACGGTTGTGGCGACGGGCATTGTAACGAATGCATTGTTCGAATACTATAAATGCACAAGCGATCCACGCGCGTTCGAACTATGCGAAAGTGCCGTAAAATTTGTCCTGTCCGACCTGCGGCGTACCGTGGAAGGGGAGACCTTCTGCTTCTCGTATTCGCCTTTCGATACGCAGAAGGTTTACAATGCAACGATGAAGGGAGCCCGCCTGCTGGCGCAAGTCTATTCGGTAACGGGTGAGAAGAAGCTTTGTCAGGAAGCCGAAAAAACCATGAGCTTTGTCGTGAACAATCAACGACCCGACGGCTCATGGGCATACTCGCTCGGAGACGCGCGAACGTGGGTGGATAATTTTCATACTGGTTACCTCCTTGACTGTTTAGACGAGTGTATTACAATAACGGGGCGGAGGGAGTTTGTTCCGAATTTGGAAAAGGGAGTTTCCTACTATCTCAGTAATTTCTTTGTCGATAATAGAATCCCAAAATACTACTCAAACTCTGTTTTCCCGATCGATCTGACAGCCGGAGGGCAAGCGATCCTCACTCTGGTGCGGTTCGGTCAGCTTGAAACGGCGGTGTCCGTTGCGCTCTATTTAATAGACCAGATGCAGGACCCGGGAGGATTTTTTTATTATCGGAAGAACAGGTTTTTAACGAATAAGATCTCATACATGCGCTGGTCAAACGCCTGGATGTACGCAGCTCTATCAAACTTACAATTGAAGCTCAATGTTCTGGTTTGATCTCGACAATTCTCCGCATGTCCCGTTGTTTCGTCCGATCATTCAGGAACTGGTGAGACGGTCATCCCCCCCTCTTGTCACCGCAAGAGATTTTGCGCAAACGAAAAGTCTGCTGGCATTGTGGAAGATAGATGGGACGGTGATTGGGGAACATGGCGGCCGGAACAAATTGTTAAAGATATTGAACCTTTTTGTGCGGTCTCAACAGCTAGTTCGTTTCGCGAAAAAGAAGGAGATCTCTCTGGCGGTAAGTCATGGTTCCAGAACTCAGCTAGTTGCTGCGCGGAGGTTGGGGATACCGTCGGTACTCATGCTCGATTATGAATTCACGGAAGCGAGAATTTTCAATGCTTTCGCAAGTCTTTTGCTGATGCCGAAATTGATTCCCGACGAGAGACTTGCTGCCGCCGGGTTCAACTTAAAGAAAGTAATACGCTATGAGGGATTCAAGGAGGAGATTTACCTGAGCGATTTCCGTCCAGATCCTAATTTTAGAAGCTCTTTAAATGTCGACGATAAGAACATTTTGGTTGTCATTCGCCCTCCCGCCACCGAAGGAAATTACCACGACGAGAAAAGCGAGACTCTTTTCGGAAAATGTCTCGACCATTTCTCTTCGCGCTCAGAAGTGCAGTGTCTTGTTGTTAGCCGGTCCGCGGCCGATATTGACATTATTCCCCAATCACTTCGCGAGAGGAAGAATATTTCTGTCCTTGGGCGGGCTGTTGACGGCCTACAGCTGATTTGGAGTTCGGATATTGTCGTAAGCGGCGGGGGAACGATGAACAGAGAGGCGGCTCTCCTGGGGACGCCTACGTATAGTATCTTCACCGGCAGGCGCCCCTATCTTGATGAATATCTGAACCAGCAGGGGAAAATGCGGTTCGTGGAGCGGGTGGAAGAGATCGAAAGCATTCCGGTTATAAAAAGATCTATTCCCCGTGAATATCGTGCTGCGAATACGGGGCTCGCCTCGACGCTCACGGACCTGTTCATCGAATTATCAAATAGGCGGTTTTAGTAGAAGCTTCTTTAGATGATGCCTAATACTCTCAACCGCTGACTGTTCACTGATAACTCACTCTTAGGGTCGTCGATGAAAACTACAACTATCTTTCTGTTATTGTTTCTGCTGGCGTTGAATTCCTGCGCACAGGTTCCGGTATCTCATCCGGTGGTCCCGTCTAGCGGTTCTGTGTCTGACGACAACGAGTTTATTGAAGGTCTGGCCTCGTCCAGCTCGCTTGTCGTAAATGTCCCCGCAAAAAGGTCCTACCGAATTACCAAACCAATCAAGTTTACGAACAAGCACGTCATTGCCGAAGGATGTCAGTTTATACTCTCAGCGGATGGCGGGGGAAATAGCGGCAGGATCTCGGTTGTAGGGGGATCTCTGAACGGGGGAGAGTTCTACACTGATGCTCCCGCGGAAATCGGCGGCAAGCTCGATGGTTCGGCGGTTCTCAATCTGAATAACTCGACCGCGGTTTCTTGCACGATCTATTCTCAACTTAATTACTGCATCCGATCAACTGGCAAATCAATTATCGACAGCTGCAGACTCTTTGGCGGAGGATACAGATCTCTCGAAATCGAGGGGGACTTTTCCGGAACCTCCATAGCGGATAACGTAATACTGAATTCCGGAGCAAGGTATATTAACAGGAAAGTTTACAGCATAGAAAAAAATGAGGGGATCGGTGTTCATTTGTCTTCGACGACTGCCATTGATAGGGTGGAGTTACGGGACAATGATCTCGAATACAACGGGCACTCGGGGATCTGGGCAGAGGCGATGAAAAGTGCCATTACTCACTTTATTGTCTCAGGTAACAGAATATCCAACTCCGGGAAATGTTTATCTGAAAACGGCACAGCGATACACAATAATGAGTCG
>CAYLMV010000228.1:0-3995 GCA_964384415.1 uncultured Chitinophagaceae bacterium
AACCGGCGCCATCGTCTAACGGTTTAGGACGGAGCCCTCTCAAGGCTTAAATACGGGTTCGATTCCCGTTGGCGCTACGAGTTTCGTCTTCACACAAAACCGCCCTTCTGCCGCCGCTGCTAAATCGATAAAATGTCCCCGAAAGAAGAATAGTTCCATTCATCCATTGTTTGGGTGAATGCAATTTCTGTTTTTTTTCCTTACCATTATTCCAGGCGGCCGGCTTTCGAATAGAATTTGAACTACCATACGTTGCTTACTTCCACACTGACCCGGGGATCGACTCTTCTCGATAGAAACATGACTAAAATCCTTGTTATTGATGATGAAGACTCTCTGAGAGAGAGCACGCTCGCGATCCTCCGTTCAAACGGATTCGATGCGATGGGCGCTAAGAACGGCGGCGAGGGGCTTGAACTCGCGCGAACGAGCCTTCCCGATCTTATCATTTGCGACATCAAAATGGAACTGGTGAACGGGTATCAAATGCTCGAAGCGATCAGGAACGACACCGTCGTTGCTTCGACTCCTTTCATTTTAATGACGAGCAATGCCGAGATGCACGGCATGCGGCAGGGAATGGAACTCGGTGCGGACGACTATCTGCCCAAACCGTTCTCGCCCACGCAGCTGATCAACACCGTCAATACCCGATTGAAACGGTATCGGCTGACAGTTGAAAAGTCTGAATACAAATTGCAGGAGCTCAGGGCAAGAATGAGCACCGCAATTCCTCATGAACTGCGCACCCCTCTCAACGGCATCCTCGGCTTCGCCGACATCATGCGGAAGGATTACAAAAACCTGCAGCCGCAGGAAATCGGAAAAATGTCCGAACGTATTTACCGAAACGGAAAACGATTGCTCCGCCTCGTCGAGAATTATCTGACCTTCGCCCAGATCGGATCGTCGAATCTGGACGAACGTCAGAAAGAGATGCTGAGCCACAGCAGTACCGAAATCCAGAATACGGTCGAAGAGCTTGCCCGGGAGAAAGCCCAGGAAAACGGACGGGCGGAAGATCTGGACTTACACATCACTCCATGCTCAGTTGCCATGTCTCCGCAATATTTTGCCAAGATTGTGGAGGAACTCGGCGACAATGCATTCCGCTACTCGGCAAAGGGCACCTCTGTCTATTTCGGCACCGTCACGGAAGATGATGCGCTCCTCATGATGATCATCGACAGGGGACGCGGAATGACGAAGGAACAGATCGAGGGCATCGACGCGTACGTCCAATTCGATAGAAAGGTGTACGAGCAGCAGGGGTCCGGCCTCGGACTGACCGTCGCGAAACGGCTCATTGAAATGCACGGAGGATCTCTCAGTATCCAAAGCGACTACGGGCACGGAACCAACGTGACAGTCCGTTTGCCCCGGGCGCTGCCGTCTGTTGCGCCGGATTAATCATGGAATAAGAACCTTCCGAAGGTTTTTCTATCCGGACCTGTGAATGTCTCAGCATTGAACGCCATCTTGAAGAAAACCTTCGGAAGGTTTACCGCTCCAGCACATCGTTCTTGCCCTTCCCGTCTTCAATACTTAATTTAGTTGGATGAAAAGTTCAGACGCCCTTTCGGCATTCCATCCGGTCGTACGTTCCTGGTTCGAGCGGGCATTCGGCGAACCGAGTCCGCCCCAGACGCTCGGATGGCCGTCTATCTCCGCAGGCAGAAGTACGCTAATCGTCGCTCCGACCGGATCCGGAAAAACCCTGGCTGCGTTTCTTTGGTGTATCAATCACCTGGTGGAAGAAAACATAAAGGAAAGTTCGCACACGCGGCAGGACGAGGCCGCGGCGGTGCCACCGGCGGCGCCGCGCAAGCGATCCGGGGAAAAACGGAACAAGAGCGTGCGCGTCCTCTACATCTCCCCGCTCAAGGCGCTGAACAACGACATCCACCGGAACCTCGAGCAGCCTCTGCGTGGAATTCATGAAGAAGCGGCAGCTCAGGGAATTCATCTGCCAATTCTCCGAAGCGCGGTCCGGACGGGCGACACATCGCAGGCCGACCGTGCGGCGATTCTCCGCAATCCCCCCGACATCCTCATCACCACTCCCGAGTCTCTCTATCTCATGCTCTCATCGCCGAGGGCGCGATATCTCTTTTCGGACCTCCACTACGTCATCGTGGATGAGATCCATTCAATCAGCGGCAACAAGCGAGGCGTTCATTTATCCTTATCGTTGGAACGATTGGAGCGCGCTGTCGCAAAGTCTTTTGTGCGCATCGGTTTGTCGGCAACCCAGCGCCCCCTTGAGTCAATCGCACGATTTCTTGGCGGACAAGAATGGCGGGACCGAAAACTCGTACCGCGTGACGTCGCCATCGTCGACGCCGGGTACCGGAAGAAGATGGATCTGGAGGTCGTCTGCGTCGCTCCGGATTTCACAAACCTTCCCACCGACAGTATCTGGTCACTCATCTTTCCACGCCTGCTCGAGGCGATCTTCACGCATAGAACAACGCTCGTTTTCGTGAACAACAGGAGGCTCGCGGAACAGACGGCCGCAAAACTAAACGAACTGCTCCAGGGACAAGAACATACGTTCAACAGCTATGCTGTCCCGCGCTCCAATGCGCCGATTCAATTCCAGCTCACCCGTACTGACCTCGTTGTTCAGGCGTACCATGGAAGCATGTCGCGCACGGCGCGGGAGCAGATGGAATCCGATCTTAAGGCGGGCAAGCTGCGCGTTCTGGTTGCCACCTCAGCCCTCGAGCTTGGTATCGACATCGGGAGTATTGATCTCGTGATCCAGATCCAATCGCCGAAGGGGATTGCCCGAGGCCTGCAGCGCGTCGGACGATCGGGGCATCTTGTGAGCGCGACGAGCAAAGGACGAATCTACGCGACGCATCGCCACGACCTGCTTGAAGCGACGGTCGTTGCCAGAGCGATGGAGGAGCATGAAATTGAGGAAACGCATATCCCGCGCGATTGTCTTGACGTTCTCGCCCAGCAGATCGTGTCGATGGTCAGCGTGGAAGAATGGCATGCCGAAGACCTGTTCGACCTCATCCGGCAATCGTATTGCTATAACACTCTGTCGGAAAAAATATTCAAGAGCGTCCTGGGGATGATCGCCGGACGTTATACAAATGAGGCATTCCGGGAACTGCGTCCGCGAATCTCGTGGGACAAGGTCCATCACACCCTCTCCGCGCTTCCCGGCTCGTCGCACCTGGCCATCACAAACGCCGGGACAATTCCGGACCGGGGATACTTCGGCATTTATCTGGAGGATTTGAAAACGAAGATCGGCGAGGTCGATGAAGAGTTCATCTACGAAAGCCGGTCCGGCGATACTTTTTTTCTCGGATCCAACGTCTGGAAAATGCTCTCCATAGATGCCAATCGCGTCATCGTCGGACCGGCGCCGGGGCAGCCTGCACGCATGCCTTTCTGGCGTGGAGAAGGAATCGGCAGGTCATTCGAGCTCGGCGAGAAACTCGGAAAGTTCATGGATGAATTAGCCGCAGACAATTCCAGAGACGCTGAATGGCTGCGCGCAAGATTCCCCGTCGACGCATACGGGTCAAGGAACATCATTGAATATATCCGGGATCAAAAGACGGCGACAAGAGTCCTGCCGACGGACCGGTCGATCGTTGTGGAAGGATTTCGCGATGAAATCGGCGACCCGAGAATTGTGGTCCACTCCTGTTTCGGCCGCGGCGTGAACGGTCTGCTCGGACTTGCCCTTTCGCATCAACTAAAGGAACGGCTCTCCATCGAGATCCAGATGCTCTACAACGACGACGGCATTCTTTTCCGCTGTTCGGATGTCGAGCGGCTGCCGCTCGATCTCTTCGCCGGTCTGAGCCCATCGCGGGCACAGGAATTAGTCCTCGAAGAACTGGTCGGTTCTCCTCTTTTTGGAGCGTTATTCAGGCAAAATGCCGAACGCGCCCTGCTGCTGCCAAAAGCCCGAATCGGGAAACGCACGCCCCTCTGGCTGCAGCGCCTGCGCGCCGGCGACCTTCTGC
>CAYLMV010000229.1:0-3978 GCA_964384415.1 uncultured Chitinophagaceae bacterium
CGGATTTTGCAAAAATAGCGGAAGCCATGGGAATGCCCGGTATTACCATAAATGATCCAGCTGAAGTCAAAAAAGAACTAGAACAGGCTCTTCATCAAGAAGGGCCTGTGTTGGTTACGATCCAAACTGATCCGAATGCTCTTGCCATGCCTCCCAAACTGGAATTTGACCAGATGAAAGGCTTTGCATTGTATATGGGGAGAATGATGTTAAGCGGCCGTATGGATGAGGTATTTAAAATTATTTCGTCCAATTATAAGCATTTGGGAGAGGTAGTCTAGAGACTTGGTCGAAAAGTGGTCCGGCGTACAACGTCATGTCCGCCTTTGGCGGACATCTCTTAGACCCCGAATAAGAGCGTTTCGGGATGATGTGTTCCGGGATTGATTTTCTGGGTCGATACTGAAGATGTGCAAAAAGGAAAGGTCGCAATCAAAATGAACCGGCCGAAATGGAAAAACTGGAAGCACCACAAATGCCTGATTACCGAACAGAAACGGACTCTTTGGGAGAAATAAAAGTTCCCTCGGACGCATATTGGGGGGCACAAACACAAAGAGCAATCGAGAATTTCCCCGTCAGTGGAATGACGTTGCCGCCGATCTTTATCCATTCTCTTGCTTTGATCAAGCACGCATGCGCAAGCGTGAATCGGGAACTCAATCTTCTTGATCCTCGTACTGCAGATGCCATCATTCGTGCAAGCGAAGAAATCCGGGAGGACAAATTCAACGACCAGTTTCCTGTAGATGTCTTTCAGACGGGATCCGGAACATCCACGAATATGAACGTGAATGAAGTGATCGCTGCGAGAGCCAATGAGCTTATCACGGGAAACAAAGCAAGCAAAGCTCCTGCTCATCCAAATGATCATGTGAACATGGGCCAATCATCCAACGACGTTATACCGACCGCCATCCATGTTGCGGCAAGCATTCAGGTAAAAGAATTGTTGCTGCCTGCAATGCGAATACTTGAACAATCGATAAAAGACAAACAGCTGAAGTATGCCACAACAGTGAAGACCGGCAGGACGCATCTGATGGATGCAATGCCAATTACTCTGAAACAGGAGATCTCGGGATGGGGGGCACAAATCGAGTATGCGATCGCGAGAATTGAAGGCACGCTTCCTAGGCTTTCGGAACTTGCCATTGGCGGAACGGCGGTTGGCACGGGGGTCAATACACCGCCGGACTTCGGCGCACGCGTTGCCGCAATGATTTCCAAATTGACGAAGATAGAATTCCATGAAGCGCAGAATCATTTTGAAGCACAGGCTTCACAGGATGCAGTCGTTGAACTTTCGGGTCAACTGAAGACCTATGCGACTGCTCTCATGAAAATATCAAATGATTTACGATGGATGAACAGCGGTCCGCTGGCAGGACTTGCGGAGATACGGCTCACGGAGTTGCAGCCCGGATCATCCATCATGCCCGGAAAAGTGAACCCAGTCATCCCGGAAGCGGTGAGAATGGTATCCGCACAAGTTATTGGAAATGACGTCGTTATTTCCATTTCCAATGCACAGGGAGAATTCCAATTAAACGTGATGCTACCAGTGATAGCGCACAATATTATTCAATCGATCGCTCTCCTTGCCAATGCATCGCGTCTTCTGGCAGAAAAAGCGATAGAAGGTTTTGAAGTCAATGAAGACCACATCGCAGAACGCGTTCATAAGAATCCGATCATTGCAACTGTTCTTACTCCTATTATCGGTTATGACAAATCGGTGGAAGTTGTAAAGAGAGCATTGAAAGAGAACAAGACAGTAAAAGAAGTAGTCGTAGAGTTGAAATATCTTTCTGCAGAACAAGCAGAGAAGGTTCTTAAACCTGAGGTAATGACGAGGCCGGGATTGTCAGGTGGGAGGAATTCATAAAATGAAGTGATCCATGCGGGAAATGTATTCGAACAACCGAAGGTGAGGGAGGTAGGGAGCAGATCGATACGCGAATCGACGGAAGTTTAAGCTCTTCAAGCATACACTAATTGGGGCTTGAGGATGATATGCGGTTCGTGTTTCTTGATGATGAGGGCTCTTTCTTCTTAGTGAAACCGGAAGTTTTTGTTATGTGAAAAGGCCTCCTTGTCGTTTTGACAAAGAGGCCTTATGATTTAAAGAATGCACTAACTCAACGATTCGAACGGCATGGGGAAGAGATTGAACCTTCAACCCCACGGCGTGACGATCTTATTCATCTCTTCTTGTTCGAGTTACATCTTTTTCGTTTCCTTTTTGGACCCAATTGATTTCACCTCTTTTATCGAAGTTACGTTGAGGATGTCTCCCTCATGACTACCGACTACAGCTACCATTATGTCATTTTTCTTCTTGGTTTTTTTCATTAATGCAAGGGCCGTTTGAGCTCCCTTGTCGTCGAATTTGTAAAACACTCCTTCTGACATCAATCCGAAACCGCTCTCTTGACAACTCTCTTTGAGTGCGCAGCTTTTCTCATGTTTTGCTGCCGCTTCCATCGCCTCATCCGGGGCTTTCTTTGCCATTCCGCTTCCGCAAGCGTTGTCAACGAGATAGCCTTTCATCGTGTGAGATGTGGATTTGTCCATTTTGTCCTGAGCAAGCAGAGAAATGCTTGTCAAGAAGAAAAGCGATACAATCAGCCTTGCTGGAAGTGTTCTCATAGAGATCATTCCTTATGGTTAGTATCAATGAAGAATAAATCTGTGAACTAGTGTGCTGAAATATTCAACACGCCGATTGGAATTGAAAGTTCCCGGTTCCCGGTTATTAAAGATATTGATCGATTGGTAATGAGGCGCTGTAATTCAGATTTATGCACGATTTACAGACGGCTGACTGCGGATGGCTCGTTGCCGCATTGTGCAACCACAGAGAATTAATTTTTTTTAAGGTGGTCAGGACGCTTCACCACGTGGCTCAACGTCACCGTTCCCGATCCGAATTAAAATGGTCCCGACAAGCAACATTGCGACTCCGAACGCCAGGTAACCAATATCCCAAGGCAGCTTGTTGGTGGTGTATTCGAATACATGATGAATGCCTAACAATTGATGATCTAACGTCCCCTCAATAACATTGAATAAGCCCCATCCAATACCCAGCGCCCCGAGAAAGGTCCGACCCGACCAGGGCACATCCCTGCGTCTTCCTGCTCGCCACAAAACAAAAAGCCCCATAACCGTCAGCACCCAGACAGCAGCATGAAACAGTCCGTCCCAATACATGTTAATTTTTGCGCTCACTAGGTCATTCGGCGGAATTTTTGCGGAAAGCATATTATGCCATTGCAGGATTTGATGAAAGGTAATCCCGTCCACGAATCCGCCGAGTCCCGCTCCCATCAAAACACCAGCCGCGATTAACGGACTACGTCGTCGTTCGTCTGCCATCTGTTCGCTCCCTTCCTGAGTTTATCTCTAATTTCATTGGTGAAATACAAGCCGATACCAATAGCTGCGATGACAACTATCGGCAGCAACACAACGACTAGATTAGCGAAGAAATTTTGATCGAAAATCCCATCCTTCACCCGCGCGCGACATTCAGCACAGGCCAAGGCTGTGAGATTGAAGCTCACCAGTAGAAGAAATTGATATCTGACAATTTTCCAGATGTGGATCATACTATTGTGACTTTATCGAACCTCATGATCTACGACTGTTTACGAAGCGACCTCGCAACGGTTGAACCGAGGCCGCGAATAGTTGTATAACCGGGGCTCATCAAGAGATGTTCTCTTGGCAGGTAATTTCTTCATTCCCACCCTTCTTCGGCCAATGCCGCATGTAACTCAGTTGTATAACCGAGGCTCATCAAGAGATGTTCTCTTGGCAGGTAATTTCTTCATTCCCACCCTTCTTCGGCTAATGCCGCATGTAACTCATTGGGATGGTGTCTGTAATGATACTCAAGCTTGCTTGAGTCTTCGTGCGCTTTGCTGTAAGTCCATCCCTTTGCCATCAAATTTCGTTCGTGCAACTCGTGAA
>CAYLMV010000230.1:0-3967 GCA_964384415.1 uncultured Chitinophagaceae bacterium
CATCTCGAAGATTTCAAGACAGTCAGTCTCATCAAGAAACTGGAAGAGCGGCAGGCGGCATCGGAGGCTGCGAGCGGTTTGGAGGGGATCGATATTCTTGATGCTACATCGGCGGCTCCCGTTATTCAGGAAGGGGTCGTCGAAGAGACCGAAGGAGCGGAAACAAACAACAGCGTCATCCTCGGACTGCTCACCGAATTTCCTTCCTACAAATACCAATTCTCCTATTCGATATCCGAACCCAGCGTCTACTATCAGACGTTCGAGGATTCGTTCGGCCTGTCCGGGGGCAAGCTCAAGAAGAAACTTGTCGAGGAACTCTCCAAGATTCGTGCGACAAAACCGAACCCGGATGCCGTAGCGTATATCTCGGCGACCGAAGGGCAGATTCTTTCGGTCATCCGTGAAGACGGCTTAAGCCTGATCGACATTCTCGAGAACATCAAGGACTTCATCGGCAAGAGGATTCCGCGCATCCCGTTCATCGAGACGTCGGACATCTCTCTCATGAACCTGGTGAGGGCCAATTTCGACGTCGGTTCAGAGGAAATTTCGGTCATCATGTATGTCGGCAACGAATTCAGCCGGCTTATATTCATGAAGGGAAAAGATTTTCTCCATTTCGCCCCTGTCATCAGCGAAGGGAGGACTTCGCCGAATATCGAGAACACGCTCTATTCCAGGATCCTCCTGGAACAGGACAGCGCCGGTATTATGCGGCTCGACAGGATCTTCCTGGCGGGCGAAGCGCACAAGCTCGAGCTGAAGCAGTTCCTCTCGCCGCAGTTCGCCGAAGCGCCCATCGAGTATCTCGTGCCGAGGAATCTGGACACGGGAGGTCTTCAGCAAAGCGTCGAGGAAATTACATCGGAGTATGCCGTCCCGCTATCGGTGGCGATGAGGGTGCTCGACCCGAAGAATCCGGACTACTACTCCATCGACCTGCTGCCGCAGAGCTTCCGGGAAGGCCAGAAGGTCTTCAAGCTGGCGTGGCATGGATACCTGCTCATGGTGCTCATATTTCTTGGAACGCTCTTCTTTACGAACCGCGTTGCGGATCTGGCCGAAGAGGTGAGGCAGGCCAACAGAGAACTCCAGCAGAAGCAGCTTCAGCAGTCTGAGAACGAACGGCTCCAGAAGATCCTCGACAGTCTCACAGTTCAGAATCAACAGTTCGTCAGCGCGCTCGCGGTCTACGACACTATCGTGCCGAACTATAACCGCTGGAGCAAAGTGTTCTATCATCTCACCCACAGCGTTGAGGATGTGAACTCGATCTGGATCAGCGATATTGCCTCCAAACCGGACAGCACTATTGAACTGACCGGGTACGCTCTCTACCGGCCGAGGATACCTCGAATCGCGAACATGTTTGAAAAGGCGACGCTTCAGTCGGTCGAATTGCAGGAAATTCGCGGGAAGACCGTCTACAAGTTTGTTCTGATGATCCAGAAGCTCGACTCCGATTGACCAATGACAAAGGATAGTTGTGTCGTATAAGCTTCGAAATTCAGTGGCTCTCGGTATGCTCCTTCTTCTCGTGATAGGGATCGGAGGGTATATTTCATTTATTCTCCAGCCCGGAAAGATCAACAAATACCGAAAAGAAGCCAAGGTGATTGAGGCCCAGCTCAAGGACAACACTATTCAGACGAGCGCCATTATGTCCATGCAGGAGAATTTGCGGGGGACCGTCCATCGCTGGAATAACAGGACGAAGGAGATCGGTGAGAAGGATGTTTCGTCGCAGACGTACGGCTACCTGAGCGACATTATCGACGAGAGCGGCTCGCTGCGTCTCAATATGGCGTACAGCGGAACGAAGAACGGGAATAAATACGGTTACAACATATATAAGCTCTCGGGCTCGGCCGAGTTTCCAAACATCTTCCGATTCATCTGGCTGCTCGAGAACGGCCGGCGGCTATACAAAATCGGTTCGGTGAACGTCCACGCCGACGAAGAGGCGGCCGCGGGTCAGGAATCTCCCACGATCAGCGTAAAGTACGACATGGAATTGAATTCTTATTTCACCTCCGAGACTGCGCTCAGCAAACCGGTGATGAGGCCCGATTCGATTCCGCAACCCATTACGTCTAATCCATTCTTCCCGTCGATACAGAAGTTGTCTCCGCCCAACGTGCGCGACCTCGTGGATGTTTCCACAATCAACGTGAAAGCCGTCGCCCCCGGGAAAGCCCTTGTGATGGATCCAAAAGGAAAACTGATTACCCTTCAGATCGGCGACGAAGTCTATCTCGGGAAACTGACCGCCACCCATCCGCAGGAGGGTGTTGTTGATTTCACGCTCAACAACGGAGGGATTGTTGAGACGGTGAGCAAGCAGATTGCTTTTGAAAAAAAATCGCGAGGTATTAACCCATGACACTAAAGTTTTTCACTATCCGTCGCGCGGCGTCGGCATGTTCCGCGAAAAGCCTGTTGGTCGTTGCCGCGCTTCTCTGTTGCGCGCTGCAGAGCGCCGACGCGCAAAACAATCGTGAACGTAGACTGCTGTTGAACGATTATGTTGCGCCGGAAGAGCTGGTCTCGATGTCGAAAACGCTCCCGTTCGACAAGGCGGTCTCACTCTTTACCGACTTCAGCAAGAAGTACCTGAACAAGATCATCGTGGATCCGACGAACACCAACAAAGAAATCGGGGTCGATATCGAAAACATGTACTGGCTGCAGGCGTTCGAGAATGTGTTGCGCGCAAACAGCCTCTGGTATGAAGAGAAAGAAGAGTACTTCCAGATAACGAACCCCCAGGATACAACGAAGGGCGGCGTCGCAAGAGCGGGAGGCGGAGGCTCGGGCCTCAGCACGAAGGATTCCGTTTCGAAGGCGATGCTCCTTGCGCGGGATATCAAAATATCGACTGTCTTCTTCGAGATCAATGTCTCCAAGACCCTCAATACCGGCATCAACTGGACTTTTAAAGACAGCACGTCGAACTCGTCTGTGTATGGCGGCCAACTTAAGAGCAACCTCGTAAACCCGGATCAAACAGCCGCGACATCCGGTTCCTCAGGATCCAGCACCGGTACCGGCCAGACGACACAGCCGGATGCCTTCATCGCGCGAATAATTCCCAAGTTGAATTTTGGTAATATTACCGGCTTTGTATCTTTTCTTGAGGGAAATGGACTGGGCGATCTCATCTCCAGTCCGCAGGTCATCGTCTCGTCGGGACAAACGGGAAATATACAACTCGGAGAGGATATTTTCGTTACCACCAAAGATTTTTCCGGCAACGTTATCCAGCAGCGAATTGCCACCGGCATTATTGTCTCGGTGTCGCCGACTTTGTATGAGCAGGGTGGCATGAGAATCGTTAACCTCAAAGCGCATGTTGAAAAAAGCTCGGAAGAAGTGAGCGGTAATATCAGCAAGAATTCGATCGATACGTGGTTGGTTCTTACCGACGGAGAGGAAACTGTTTTGGGGGGGCTCTACTCGACGCAACAGACAACCACTCGCGCAGGGATACCCTTTCTCAAGGACCTGCCGTGGTACATATTTGGCTTACGCTATATCTTCGGATCCGAAGTAAAGACGTCTACCAAGGATGAACTCGTTATCCTCCTTAAAGCGGAAGTTATTCCGACGGTCCAGGAGCGGATTGCGGACAAGTTGAGGAATAACGAGAACCTGATCGAAAAGACGCGCAAAGAGTATGAAGAGGATATGGCGAAAAGAAGGCCAAAACCGGAATAAGTTTGTAGGTGTGAGATTCGTCAACCATAGTTAGTTCTATGTTTTCCAGATTTGAAGTGGTGTGGCGGGACTACCCCGCATAAGGAAATGTATGGAAAGTCAAAGCTTTGGCTATGAAGTTCCTGAAATCAGAGTATGTGCAGCGTTCGAAATGATAGACTGAGAGGGATCGTATGAAACATCGACAGTATTTGACGTATATCATCACGCTTGTTTTTGCGGGACTCTTCTCCTGCGCAAACCCTGC
>CAYLMV010000231.1:0-3951 GCA_964384415.1 uncultured Chitinophagaceae bacterium
CGCAGTCGAGAAGAATATTTTTTCCGTTGATATGAAGGAGGTGTGTTGAACCCGTCACCGTCCGGGTCGCGCCAATGAATTGAACGATCATGAAATTTCCAAGTGTGGGAGGACGAACTCGTTTATGTCCGCTATGATACGAAAAGAAGGAGAGGTATTCAAGAACAGGCAGTGGCTTAATATGGAGATAGAATTGTCATGTCCGCGAAAGCGGGCATCCAACCCGTAGCGAAAAGGCAACACCTGGATTCCCGCTTACGCTGGATGTACACATCAAGGGACTACTGAGCGGCAGAGCATGCGCGCAAGCAACGGCGCCTACTTCGACGCGGTCTTTTCCTTCTCGTACTTTACCGCCGCTTTCACAAAATCCCTGAAAAGTGGATGCGGATTGAGGAGGCGGGACTTGAGTTCCGGGTGGAATTGACCGGCAACGAACCAGGGATGCGATGGGAGTTCGATGATTTCGACGAGCGAACTGTCCGGCGACAAACCGCTGAACACCATGCCGGACTCCGCAAGTTTTTTGCGGAATTTGTTGTTCACCTCATACCGGTGGCGATGACGTTCGTAAATCAGCTCTTTCTTGTAAGCAAGGTGGGCCTTCGTCTTCTTCTGGACAATACATGGATACGCACCCAGCCGCATTGTTCCGCCGAGGTTCTTCACACCCCGCTGGTCGAACATGAGATCGATGACGTTGTATTTCGTTTTCCGGAATTCGGTGCTATTGGCTCCCTTTAATCCGCAGACGTTCCGGGCAAACTCGATGATCGCGCACTGCAGTCCGAGACAAATTCCGAAGAAAGGAATTTTGTGTTCGCGGACGTAACCGATCGCCTTGATTTTCCCCTCAACGCCCCGCTCGCCGAATCCCCCGGGCACGAGGAGGCCGGAAACCTCCCCGAGGTACTCTTCGAGGTTCGTCGCATCGAGATCTTCCGCGCGGATCCATTTTAGTTCCACCGTTACGTCGTTATCCGCGCCGGCGTGAATGAACGATTCATTGATGCTCTTGTAGGCATCCTTGAGGTCGGTGTATTTTCCCACCACGCCGATCGTCACCGTGCCGCTCGGGTTCTTGATCCGGTTGACCGTCCGCGACCAATGGCGCAGGTCGGGCTTGCCGCACTTCAGGTTCAGTTTGTCGATAACGATCCTGTCGAGTCCTTCTTTCTCGAACATCAGCGGAATCTCATAGATCGTGTCGACATCTCTCCCTTCGATCACGGACTGAGCTTCGACGTTGCAGAAGAGGGCGATCTTTTCCCTCATCTCCTTTGAAAGCCGCTTCTCCGTCCGGCAGATGAGGATATCGGGCTGAACGCCGATTTCCAGCAGAGTCTTTACGCTGTGCTGGGTCGGCTTGGTTTTCAGCTCCCCCGCAGATTTGATGTACGGAACGAGAGTGACATGGATGTTGAGAGCATTTCGCCTGCCGATATGCAGCGTAAGCTGGCGAATTGCTTCGAGAAACGGGAGGCTTTCGATATCGCCCACGGTTCCACCGACTTCCGTAATGATCACGTCGTATTTCCCAGAGGCGCCGAGCTGAGTGATACGCCGTTTGATCTCGTCGGTAATATGCGGGATCACCTGCACCGTTGCACCAAGGTAGTCTCCGCGCCTTTCTTTGGAAATGACTTCGTAGTAGATCTGTCCCGTGGTGGAATTGTTCTGCCGCGATGTGTTGATATCGAGAAACCGTTCGTAGTGACCCAGGTCGAGATCCGTTTCCGCTCCGTCGTCCGTCACGTAGACCTCGCCATGCTGGAATGGATTCATGGTACCCGGGTCAACATTGATATACGGGTCGAACTTCTGAACCGTAACCCGCAAGCCTCTCGATTTCAGCAAAAGGCCAAGCGACGCAGAGGCGATACCTTTCCCCAGGGAAGAGACGACACCGCCGGTGACAAAGATGTATTTGACATGATTGGTAGCCAAGAGAATGCCTCAGTGAAAAGTTAAAATATTGAAGTCAGTGGAGTGTCTGGAATTTTTTAAAATTTTATTTTTGAATTTTTATCCGCTTTCGCACTTTTTCAAGATCTTCCTGCGTATCGACCGGAATCGAATCGAGTTCGGTAATTGCCGCCTTGATCCGATATCCGTTTTCGAGAATACGAAGCTGCTCTAATTTCTCAGTCTGCTCGAGCGGAGTCGGCGCCAATGACGTAAACACCTGGAGAAAGGCGCTCCGGTAGGCATAAATCCCAAAATGTTTGTAGAAAACGGCATGCTTCAGCCACTGCGTTACCTCCGCGGAATCGCGGACGAACGGGACGAGCGAACGGGTGAAATAGAGGGCATAGTGGTTCTTGTCCAGCACCACTTTAACGACGCTCGGTGTCAGCAAATCGTCGAGCGAAGAGATCTTCTTCACGGCAGTTCCCACGACGGCCGTCTCATCGTCGAGCAGCAGCTGCACCGCCTGATCGATGACCTTCGGATCGATGAGCGGCTCATCCCCCTGCACATTCACGACAATGTCTGCCTCGATCGAGCGGGCCGCAAAAGCGATTCTGTCGCTGCCGCTCTGGAGCGTCGCGGGAGTCATCACAGCGCGTCCTCCGAACTTTTTCACTGCAGATTCGATGCGCGCGTCGTCGGTGGCGACGATGACCTCGGTAAGGAGCTGTGATTGCTTTGCGCGCTCATAGACATGCTGAACCATCGGCTTTCCGTGAATATCTGCCAACGATTTCGCAGGAAGGCGCTGCGATGCATAGCGGGACGGTATGATGGCGAGGATTTTCAATTTACAATCTGGAATTGTCGAATTTCAATTTGCAATTTTCGATCTTCAAGCGGTAGTTTCCGAATTTCAATTTGCATTATTCGATTGGACACGGCAACGTCCCCGGGGATATGAGCGATGAGCTTTTGAAATTGTAAATTGCAAATTGTAAATCGAAAATGAAAATCATCCAATCACCTTCGGCACTCTGAAAAATGTATCTTTTTTAGCGGGAGCATTTTTGAGGGCCTCCTCGGGGGGAATTGACGGCTGCACGACATCGTCGCGAAACACATTGTTCAGCTCGATCACATGCGAAAGAGGCTCGACGTTGGATGTATCCAGCTCATCCAGCTTCTTCACGTAGTTCAGAATCTCGTTCAATTCATGAGTCAGCTTTTGCTTCTCGTTCTCATTGAACTCGAGCCGCGCAAGCTCGGCGATATGCTCGACGTCTTTTATCGTGACTGACATGCCGTTATCCTAAATGTTAAGTAAGAAGTATGAATTAAGAATTATGAAACGTACCCGATGTGAAAAGTCTTCATAATTCTTAATTCTTCCTTCATAATTCCTTCGATAAGATGAATGAACAATTGTAAGACTAGGCCGAAGTCTCACTGTTTCATAATTCTTAATTCTTCCTTCATAATTCCTTCGATAAGATGAATGAACAATTGTAAGACTAGGCCGAAGTCTCACTGTTTCATAATTCTTAATTCATCCTTCATAATTCCTTTTCCTCCCTCATAATTCCTTCGATAAGATGAATGAACAATTGTAAGACTAAGCCAAAGTCTCAATGTTTCATAATTCTTAATTCATCCTTCCTAATTGCCTTCTCCTCCCTCACGCAACGTCTTCCCTGTAGTTCCGCTCGATAATCCCCCGCACCTTATTCATCATGGCGATTTCCTCTTCCCGCGAAGCAATGCCTGAGGTCTCGATCGGTTTTTCAATGACAAGCTCGATCGGGCTTGGGTGAATGTCGAGCGAATTCTTCGGCAATATTTTGAAACTGCCGTTTATGGAAATTGGAACGATGGGGACTCCCGATTTGGCTGCGAGGGTAAATGCCCCTCTCTTAAACGGCTGCAGTTTTCCGTCACGCGTCCTTGTGCCTTCCGCAAAAAGTATGATCGAGCCTCCTTCTTTCACAGATTCAGCGGCCCGGTCCAGGCTTTTCATCGCTTCAGTTCCTTTTCCCCTGT
>CAYLMV010000232.1:0-3911 GCA_964384415.1 uncultured Chitinophagaceae bacterium
GATTGCTGTTTCCCATCATGGCGCCCTTGTTCTCGAATATCTGCACGTGGTTAATCCGATCGTCCGCGGCGAGCGTTGCGAATTCCTTTTGCCAGACCTCTACGACTTTTTCAATTCCCGGCTGGTCCATTTCCGCGAGGGTGAGGTCGTGCCTCGGGGAGTAATTAACCACGCGGCATATTCCCTTCTCGGACCTGGCAACAAGGAGGCTGCCGTCGCCCGCTTTTATTGAGGGCGTTTCCGGAAGGAGGGAAGAAAAATCATTGGTGAAGGCAAAGGTGTCCCGGTATTGCGGGTTCGTTTCGCCGTTTGCCCTCTTGTTTCCGGGGCACAGGTAACACTCCGGATCGTATGCAGGTCTCTTCGCAATCGAAGGAGGCGCTACCTCACCCTGCCAGGGACGTTGTGTCCGATGGGGAGAGACCAACACCCATTCGTCCGTCAGGATGTTTTTTCTTCGATGAGGATACTTTGACAGGTCAAGTTCTTGCGTTTTCATTGACATCGATAATGCTTGTTCCCGATGCGATCGAGGTCACATAAACTTCCGGCCTGATCCCGAATTTGTGGAAATATTTTTCTTTGACAGAACGCGCGAGATCCTCAACGCGGTCCGGCTGGACTAGGTTTACCGTACATCCTCCAAAACCGCCTCCCATCATCCTCGCGCCATATACTGCGGAATCATTCTTCACCAGGCTCACCAAATAATCGAGCTCGGGGCAGCTGACTTCGTAATCGTGACTGAGTCCCTCATGAGTCTGATTCATTAACTGTCCGAAGGCCTTCAGATCTTTTTGTTCTAATGCAGCGCAGGCACTGAGCACCCTGGCGTCTTCCTCGATCACATACTTGCACCGGCGGAAGACGGTCGGATCCAACAAGGACTTGAACTCGTTCAACAATTCTACCGGGACATCCCGGAGGCTTTGGACTGACTCGACTTTCTTCCGAATAATGTTCACTCCCTCCTGGCATTCTTTTCTACGCTGATTATACTCCGTCGAGCCGAGGGAATGAGAAACGTTTGAGTTGAAAAGGACGATGGAAATGTCTTCATCATTAAAGGAGAAACGCTCGTACTCAAGCGATCTGCAGTCGAGGCGCACGACGGACCCGGCCTCGCCAAAGATGTTGATGAACTGGTCCATGATGCCGCACTGGACGCCGACAAATTCGTTCTCCGCCCTTTGCGCCAGCCGCACGAGGGTTAGTTTATCCAGTCCCAAATCGAAGAGCTGATTGAGCCCGAAGGCAAGCCCCGCTTCGAGCGCCGCCGACGACGATAGTCCGGCACCGATCGGAATATCACCGCCGAAGACGCAATTGAATCCGCCGAACTTGCAACCCCACTTCTTCAACTCATCGACAACACCGAGCAAATAATTCGGCCACGATTTATCCGACTTCCTGAGCCGTTGGACGCTCCCTTCAAACATATCTCCTTTGTCGAGCGCATGAAAGACGCACTTCAAATCCTGCCGCGGTGCGAGAGCGAAATAGACCGCTTTGTCGATTGCACACGGCAGCACATACCCGAGGTTGTAATCGGTATGCTCGCCGATAAGGTTGGCCCGTCCGGGCGATCGGACAAGCAACGGCTGCTCCGTGAAAAGTTCCCGGAATTTTCGCTCTACCGAATCTGTGTGGCTGACCTGGCCGCTCAACGGGTGGACTTTCTCGTCTTCAGATACATCCCAAGACCGAAGACTGCCATAACTGCTCCCCACCAAATATCGGGGTGGGTTTCGCTGAGGACCGTTTTGACTGCGGGAGGATTAAAAAGAAGATAGATGCCTGTCGACAGGATCAATACGCCCATGATCAGCAGAATTAGTCCGACGAAATACCAGATTGGCTTCATTGCTTGTTCCGACATTCCAAACCTCCTATTTTACCAAAACATGACGTTGAGGATAATGAGCACCGCGAGGGAGATGAGTGCGTAGAACTCCGGCCGTTTCACGAAGGGGAGGTGCTGATCATAATTTTCTTCACTCAGCCCTTTCACCAGGCCGACGAGTTCTTGTTTCGGGCGTTTCTTCGTGAAGAGACTGATGATGACGGTAACTCCTGCGCAAATCAGCCAGGCCCACCACGCGCGCCAGAAATTGGCGGCCATGTCGCTTTGAACGCTCGACATGGTGATGATGCTCTCCGAGAACCAATGAAATTTAACCGCCATGTAAAGGAAGAACGACGAGAGCATGCCGCTCACCAATCCCCAGAAAGCTCCGGTGGGAGTAATCCACCAGAAGAACATCCCGAGAAGCATTGTGGCGAAGAGGGGGGCGTTGACCCAGGAAAATATCGCCTGCATGTAATCCATGATGCTCGGAAAACTTTTTGCCCAGTAGGCGGTAACGAGAGAAAAACAAACTCCGACGATCGTGGAAACACGTCCCATCCATAACAGATGTGCGTCCGACGCGTTCCTGTTGAGGACCGACTTGTAGATGTCGTACGTCCAGACGGTGTTGAAAGCGCTGACATTCCCCGCTTGCCCGGCCATGAAGCCGGCCAGGAGCGCTGTCACTCCCAACCCGACGAGGCCCGCAGGATAGTAGCGGGCGATCAGGAGCGGCAGCGCGGAATCATAGTTCGTGTGGCCGCCGTCCTGCAAAAGTTTGAATCCGCTGTTCGGTTCGGTCGAGAGGGCGATGGCGATAAGTCCGGCGAGGATCACGAGGAACGGAAGCGCCATTTTGAAAAAAGATGCAAGGATCGGAGTCATCCTGGCGGCGCGAAGGTCTTTCGCCGAGAAAGCGCGCTGAACGACGAGAAAGTCTGTCGTCCAGTAGCCGAAGGAGAGGACAAACCCCAGCCCAAGAACAATGCCGCCCCAGTGAATGAACATGCCGTTCTTCATCGGGTCGGACGATGTCGACCAGAGAGTCGTGAAAGAAACTTGTGTGCTGAATTCATTGATCCGTGCCATGATTGCGCCGAGGCTCCCGAATTCGATGACGCCGAGGATCGAGACGAGAAAGAGACCGAACCAGATCAGGAAGAACTGGACAATTTCTGTGAAGATCGCGGACATCAATCCGCTCATGGAGACGTAAACGGCAACCGTGATGGCCGACGCCCACATGCTGAAATCCCAGTTCCATCCGAGGAATGTGTGCAAGACGAGCGCCATCGCATAGAGGTTGATTCCTGAGACGAGGAGGGTCATGATGGCAAAGGCAATGCCGTTAAGCACGCGGGTCTTTTCGTCAAACCGAACCTTGAGGTATCCAGGAACGGAATTGATCTTGCTGCTGTAATAAAAGGGCATCATGTAGATGCCGAGGAAGAGCATTGCGGGGATAGCGCCGATCCAGTAAAAATGTGCAACATACATTCCGTACTTGAAGGTATTTCCAGTCATCCCGAGCAATTCCAGAGCGCCAAGGTTTGCGGAAAGAAAAGCAAGACCAGCGACCCACGAAGAATTTTTTCTTCCTGCCAGAAAGAAGTCATTCTGATTGAGCGTGTACCGGCGGAGATACAGCCCGATTCCGAGCACAAACCCGAAGTAAATGACGATAATAACCCAATCGATGAACGAGAGTCCTATTGCTTGCATGATTGTCCCTTCTTGGATGGAGGTTCAGGGTTCTGATTATGATCGCGGCGAAGTGATACCATTATTGACTTTCCCTCATGGCATACGGCGGGAATGGAGATCAATCCCGGCTTGGAGAGGCCTGCGTAATGGTCGAACTGTGCCAAAGGATAACTGATTTTTGCCTCGATTTCAAGGAGATGGTTCACGCTTTCCCGCAACCTTGTGAAGGTTTGTTTTGGACCTGATCCCAAGCCGAGGGAATTAGTCCGGGCAACCTGGAAACCTTCACAAGGTTTCCCCTTCCCCTCAACCTTGTGAAGGTTTGTTTTGGAGCTGATCCCAAGCCGAAGGAATTAGT
>CAYLMV010000233.1:0-1291 GCA_964384415.1 uncultured Chitinophagaceae bacterium
GCCGCTGTTCGTCCGCACTCTCGGGACGCAGCCGGGGCGATTCTATGGGGCTGCCGTCGTTATCGATCGACACGAACGTGAGGTATGCGCTGTTCGCGTGCTGGACCTTGCCGGTCAGGAGATTTTCCGAGAGCACTTTGACCCCCACTTCCATCGAGGTTTTAAAGACCCTGTTCACCGACGCACGAAGAATCACCACATCCCCCGCTTTGATAGGATGGATGAAGTTCAGGTCGTCCACCGAAGCCGTGACGCAAATTCTCTTCGAGTGTCGGGACGCGGCAATCGCTGCAGCAAGGTCGATCCAGTGCATCAACTGACCGCCGAGCAAGTTCCCGAGCCGGTTGGTGTCGTTCGGAAGGACCAACTGCGTCATCTCGACCTGGGAGTGGGTAACGGTAAAGGGCTCTTCGCTCATCAGGGACTGATCGTTGAAATTCCGACCTGGTGTTCTCGCTGAACTGGAATTTTCGACGGCGACGATAGAATATCGGCTTTCAGAGCATCGACGTCGGGTTTGAGGCTGCTGGACGGATACTTTTGATAAAACAGGTTGATCGCGTCTAATGCCGAAGCGTCATCGTGCCGCTGACGGCACGCACGCGCCTTGCCGAAGAGCGCGTCGTCGGCATATTGCGAATCATGATACCGGTCCAGCACAATGTCGAAGTAGGCAATTGCCGCCTTGTAGTACTCGAGCCGGTAGTACAGGTTTGCGTTGTCAATCTCTTTCTTTGCCAGCTTGTCGTTTAGTTCGTTGATCTTCGCAGCCGCATCTTTCGAGAGCGAATCAGTCGGAAAATATTCGATGAACGTCTGGAAATCATCGATCGCCAGGCGCGTGTATTTTTGGTCAAGCGAGGATTTTGGGGAGAGCTGATATTCCGCCATCGCCTTCATGTAGCGGGCTTTCGGAACAAGTCCGCTGGAGGGCATGGTCTTCACCAGAATATCGCATTCGGAGGCCGCGAGAATGAACTCTTCGCGCCGGTACCGGCACTGCGCAATATGGAACTGTGCGCTGTCCGCGAGCGAGCTTCCCGGGTACTGAACCGTCACCAGTTTGAAATCCTCGGCCGCCTCGAGATAATCCTCTTTGTCGAACTTCGCCATCGCTTGGGCGTATCGGACTTCCGCAGGGAGAGATTCAACTTCCTTGCTCGAACTGCAGCCTGCTGCCATGCACGCGAGCGCAAGAGCTGAGGCAATCATCAAGAATACGTTCTTTATCAATTAAGGTAACCCTTCGTCGTCAACGTTATTGGAATATTGGAAACCGACTGCACCCGGT
>CAYLMV010000233.1:1391-3901 GCA_964384415.1 uncultured Chitinophagaceae bacterium
TCTGGTGCCATCCCCCCTCGAAATTCATCAGATCCGTTGCAGCGAAAAATGCGAAGCGGATGCCATTTTTCTCCAGCATCATCGGCTCATAGAGCGCGTCTTGAGACCGCGCCGTTCCCACATGGGCGATGTTCTCTGCGTCAAGATGATCCAGAGTCTCCAAAAGAGCAGACTTTCCGTAATCGTACGCGTGATTGTTCGCCGTCGAGACAAGTGTAATTCCGAAGCTTGTCAGGCTCAGTGCGCCGCCCGGGGGGCCGGTAAAGATCATATTGTGAGCAGGGTCCTGAGTTTCTCCATTTTGGTCCGAGAGCTGGCTCTCGAGGTTTGCGAACACGATATCATACGAACCGTGCGTCAAAGAGATTTTTTCAAAAGGATACCGGATTTCATCGCCGAGAATATGCTGCCCGACCAATCGGCCGAGGTTGACATCGCCGAAAGCCAGGAGCGTCACGGAGCTCCGGACAGATCCCCGTTCCCTTGAATCTCTTCCATCAGCCCCCGCGGTTCCTTTGAGATATCGGGTCACGATGGCAAACGAAAGAACGCAAGAGACAGAAACTCCGGTCCACAAGAGAGCATTTCTGAAGAACTCTTTCATCCCTGGAAGCTCTTAGCTCCTTATGGTGAAGAACAAGTAGACTACAACCCCCGCTGCGCCGCCGATAATGACGGGTTCAAGAAACCGTTCCAAGAGAGATGGAGCCGGTTCGACGCCGCTCGATACACTGAGGCTGGTCCTCTGAAGCTCCCGGATTGCCGAGACATAGACTGTATCGGACTGCGAAGCAGTCTCGGTATCCGCCCACAATAACTTTCCATCCTCATTTCTGGTAACCGACAGCCGAACGGAAACCTCAATCGTGCGTTTGCAGAGTTGTCCGGAGAACATTCCCTCCGAAAACGCTTCGCCGTACTGAACGCTCACACCCCCAATGGAAACGGAGATCTCTGTTGCAGCGTTCGAATGCCGGCTGTAAAGCGTGCTGAAATGCTGCCGCAGTACCTGCACGAAAACTGGGGCAAAAAAACCATTGGCTTCGCCTGTGCCGATGTTTACCGACACTGAAGCGGTATCTGGAATCTTTGATTCAGCGCAGAACTTTTCCATCGCACGTCCGCAGACTTCGGACATTACTTCTGCGTTCGACTTCGTTGAACCCTCGTCCGCGCGCAGTTCACAGAGAGTTCCAAACGCGAGCCACGCGGCAAGAAGGAACGATGCGACTTTGGACGCTGCGCTCAAGCGTAAATACCGCGAACCTTTAATGTTTTGGCGACTTTATCGATGGCCATGATATAGGCCCCGATGCGGAGAGATACTTTGTACTGTTCCGCGGTTTCATACACCGCGTTGAATGCGGAGGTCATCATGCGCTCCAGCCGGCGATTCACCCGGTCGAGCGACCAGAAGTAGCCAACACGGTCCTGAACCCACTCAAAATATGAGACAGTGACCCCACCGGCATTTGCCAGGATATCGGGGATGACGATAATTCCTTTATCGCGCAAAATCGGATCGGCCTTCGCGGTTGTTGGTCCGTTGGCTCCTTCGGAAATAATTTTTGCCTTGATCTTGGATGCATTGCGCGCTGTAATCTGATCTTCTTTCGCAGCGGGGACAAGCACGTCGCATTCCATTTCCAGCAATTCGGACTGAGTAATCTTTTCGGCTGCGGGAAATCCATTGAGAACTTTATGCGTCTTCATCCACTCGATGGCTTTCTCGACGTCGATCCCCTTTTTATTGTAGTAGCCCCCGGTGACGTCGCCGAGGCCGACAATCTTGCACCCCTGCTGCTGCAAAAGCTGGGCCGAGACTGAGCCGACGTTGCCGAATCCCTGCACGACAATAGAAGTCTCTTTCGGTTTCAATTTGATTTTCTCCATCGCCCCTATCGTCACCATCATGACACCGCGGCCTGTCGCCTCCCTCCGGCCCAACGATCCGCCGATGATGAGGGGTTTGCCCGTCACCACGCCGGTCGAAGTCCTTTTCATGTGCATGCTGTATGTATCCATGATCCATGCCATCACTTGCTC
The DNA here is from genome assembly GCA_964384415.1 of uncultured Chitinophagaceae bacterium. Lineage (GTDB taxonomy): Bacteria > Bacteroidota > Ignavibacteria > UBA10030 > UBA8401 > JAGVPT01. The sequence continues at coordinate 3,438 of CAYLMV010000233.1, forward strand.
GTTTGTTCCCATGTCCGGAGCGGGGATGTCTTTATCCTCGCCGAAGATGTCGAGCATGTTTGCCGTATAGCGGCGGGTCACTTTCTCCAACTCAACAGGGGTAAGCTTCGACGGATCGCAACGAACGCCTCCCTTGGCTCCTCCAAACGGGATGTTGACGACGGAGCACTTCCATGTCATCCATGCTGCGAGCGCCTTTACTTCATCGATATTCACATCGGGAGCAAATCGCAATCCTCCCTTGGATGGACCGAGGATGTCGTTGTGAATCACGCGGTAACCTTCGAACACTTCGATCTCGCCGCTGTCCATTTGGATGGGAATGGAGACGATGATCTGCTTGACCGGGGTCTTGAGATATTCGTAGACGCCCTTCTCCAGCCCGAGGAGCTCGGCTGCGACATCGAATCGCTCCATCATCGACTCGAACGGATTCTCGCGGTTCGTGATAGGGGCGGGTTCTT
>CAYLMV010000234.1:0-3877 GCA_964384415.1 uncultured Chitinophagaceae bacterium
TTTCCATGAGGAGAACTGAAAGAGGAATCATCGTTGGCCAAAGAACCTCGGCCATGACGAGAAACATATGTGTACAAAATGTTTCCAGTTGGGCAAAATGCGGATGTCGTAATGTGAACCATAATAATCCCTCGGTAAACTGCTGCACTCCAAAAAACAGAGGGATACTTGCAAAGACCATCTGGGAAGGTTTACGAACCTCCCGGACAGTCGCGACACCAATTGCCGAAATGACAACACCGCCCGCAAAACTTGCTTCCGCTGAAAAACACATAATAGTTCACTTTCGCTCAATATGGATGAAAGCTCTTTGTCGAAGGACTCCCCGGCGCAAAAAAGAATTGGAAAACGATGCAACGACGGAATAGTCGCGATGCTGCGCTTCTGTATGGATCAGATCCCTTGCCTAAGAATTTCCTTTACATATGCTACCCAAGTAACACGCATTGCGTAATAGGCCGAATGGATGAAAGAGGGTTAAGTCCTCTTGTCGGATGAGGCTTGAGATGGGACGAAGACCCGCACGCCGGAAGAGAGGGAGACATAATGCTGAAATCGTTGCACCATTTCCACTCTTCTAACAATTCTTTGGCAGGACACCATATCCGAGTGATGTATATATCATTTGACTGAACAAGGAAGTCTTGAAGTGTTGTTCCAACACAGCCGAAATAAGTGGGCTTGTCTGCATTACAAATTGTGTGATGACGGTGGAGAAATCCGCCGTCTGCAATGCTCCCCCGCAAAAAAAGGAATGAGAACCCCGATTCAATCCACCCCATCCGCCGTAACCTCTGAGGCTGCGAACAATGATGTCACACAAAACCCCGACAGCCCGGGGCAACGTTACGTTATCCGGGCTGTTGTGGTTTCTGCGTACTTACTTTCCCAGCCCTATCTGATTCATGTAGGTCTGGTTATCCCAGAACAACGATTCCTCAATCATCACACCGTCTTTCCAATGGCCGACCGTACACATTGGCATCTTAAACGCCTTGCCTGTTGGTTTGATAAACTTACCGTTTCCAATGGGCATGGGTTTAGTAAATGTTCCTTCGAATACACCGGTAACGCATGTCCATTCACCTTTGCTATCTCCAAAGCGGATTGGGTGCTGTTTGATGCGGGTGTCGGGTGCATAGACAAACATCGCACTGAGGTCGGCAATATGTCTTTCAATTCCGGTTGTAAAGTGACCGTCAGGCCAGTTAACCTTGATGTCCTTTGAATGGCTTTCATGCAATCGCAGCCACTCTTGGTTGCTGAACACGGTGTAGTCCAGCGTGTCAAATGTCTGGAGGTTTTTCTCCAACGTCAGTTGGCCATCTGCGACTGCCTTCATCTTTGCCTGAGTTTCGGAGTCTCCTTCCTTACCCGTACATCCCGTCAATACAACGAGGGTCGTTGCCAGTAACATTGTGAATACACTTACTGCGAGTTTCATGCTATATCTCCTTTGAGTAGGGATTAGTTTAATATGGTCTCTGTCAGACCACGTTGACGTGCCATAACACTTTGGTCCCCCAAAACCCGTCCTGCTTGCCATCTACTGCAGCTCGAACCTGGCGTGCAGAGTAGAAACGTTGACCGAAAGGGGAGCAGGCGATTGCTACAATCCGCTCTCGCGATCAAGTTCTGCACTATACTCACCGAAAGGCGCCCAGTTGCTCTTCTCGGTTCCAATGTATGTGCTATATGAGTGCAGCATGCCGAAATTCGCGCAGTGAACCGAATACCATTCTATATTTTTGCTGTGGGCAAGCTCTTCCTTTATTTCTTCAACCATAACCACACTTGTCTTGTTTGCCTTGTGGATCTTGTGAATCACGTAATCCTGATCTTCGGGAGTGAGGTAAGAATACACCGGCACCAAGGCATGTTTATCCACGATGTCAACAAGATCTTCAGGATACACGTCTGCCTCGGATTTTACCTCGACCGTTACGACGCTCAACTGGCCGAATAACCTGTCCATGGTGAAAAGCGATGTCTTCGGAAACGTCGTAATGACCGGAACATCTATCTTGAAGAGGATCTTCGACTCCTGCCCAGGCGTCGCCTTCACCGAGTAGCTGCACGAGTATTGCACAAGACATTTTTCATGCGTAACGGGGGTAGTTTTTTCGATAAAGAGGGGATATTGGAAATCAATTCGCACCGGAGCATTGCCAAATTCCCGGCAGTAGACCCCGATGTTGTTCTTGAGTGTCTTTGTGCCTATGATCTGCCGGTGCTGGTGAAGGTTCTGAATGAAGATGTCGATCCAGGTTGCCTCAAATTCCTGCATAATGTGGGCATTGACAGAAATCCTGCCGACCGTAAGAATGCCCCCTTCATTCTCTCTTGAGGCTACTTTCAAAGGGAATGGTATGTTCTTTATTCCAACATCCACCATGAATCTTTGTTCTTTTGTCACTGTCAGTTTTCCTTTCCGTGAAATGCGGTTGTTGTTCTAGCGATTGCGTTTTACTGCTCTCTTTGACCTCTTCGCCCCGCTTCTCTCGGCAAGTATCGCCTTCCCCCTTTTCAGATCGCTTGGCTTGATTAATAAGGTCACGCTCTCAGTCTCCTGTAATGAGGGAAGCATTCCGCCAGCGTCGTCTTTGACCAGCGATGTACTGACCCCCTCCGATTCAAGGTGGCCGGCGGCGACTTGCGCCTCGATCTCATTAATAAACCCTGCGAGCGGAATCAGTTGTTTCTTCATCATTCACCTTCATTTCGAGTTAGTGTTGGATCTTACTCCTGATTTCTTCTCAACAAACATCTCTATATTCCCATGTTTGCCAACATGGTGCAAATACTATTAATTTCGGCCACGAGTCGTGGATGCGACACCTCGAACTTCTTGACCGAACCAGAGATACCTTCAAGCGAAAGTCTTAATTGTTCCATGTCCATGTTCCGACGAACCGCTTCGTCAACAGAGCGTTCGATCAACCCGATAATGCTCTGAGCATGTTCAGGCTCGCTCTCCCGGAGCTCAACGAATTCCGATTCTAGTCCGGAGAGCAAGCGGAGCAGTTCAGTCTTTTTCCCTTTTGTTATCGAGGGCGCCGTTTGAACTGCGGCTTTGATTTTGCGGAGCGAATCGTCAATCATGTCTTTGTTCACGAGGAGACTCCTTGTGTAATATTGACTTCAGATTTCAGATATGGCATACATTGGTTGCTGAGTGGAGGAGACCCTCCCCCAGCTATGAACAATGATATCGATAATTGAGTAATGGTGTAATAGCCCGAAGGGATGAATAAGGAGTTAGTTCCTTTTGAAGCGATGAATTGCGATTTGTCCTTAAGCAATGAATTGCGATTTGTCCTTAAGCAATGAACCGATTCAGCAAAATAGAACCATCGCCGGATCTTTCTATACTATGCGTGTGTGACAAGGAGACTCAACCCTGCAGTGTACGCGTATCCTCTGCGCGGAAAATAAGATTAGGTGCGGCTGCAAAAATCTTGCCGGTATCACGCATCGGCTGAGACGAATAAGAAAGCCCCAGATAGTGAATACCTGGGGCAGAAGGAAGCAAAGGTCGTGAGGGGGCTATGGACGAATACCTACAATAGATTCAGTCGGCATGGTTCGTGATGCTGCAAACCACTGGCGCCGGCGAAGCTGCATTCACCTCAACATACCAATGCCTAAAGAAATTAACAAACTTAACATTGGCCCACACACTGGGGGAAGGTCATACCCTTTGCACTAGGTTAGTGTCTTGAGAGTGTCACGTTGGCGATTGAGCCCGCAGACTTCCATTTGCGCCCGCCGTTCTGGCAGCAGCCGAAATATAAATCTGGTTTAGACGTTTGTAAAGAGAGGCACGGTTGGAAGATACGGAGATCGTTGACCACCGCTGTCAACAATTCCGTCTACA
>CAYLMV010000235.1:0-3833 GCA_964384415.1 uncultured Chitinophagaceae bacterium
GCTATCCACGAAGGAGTATTGCCTCGGCGACGAACTTTGCCCGGCCCCTTTGATGAATGCGACCGCAATCCAATGTGCTTTCGCGGTGGTATCCCGCTGATCACCGGCCGATGGATTTCCGGCAGGGGATCGCTCGATTTCAAATCCATGCGAATTGACTTCCGTCGCGGTCGACCAGTGCAGTTCCGCGTTCAAATATTGAGAGCTTCCAGAGAATGCCGCCATCTCCACAGGGAGCGGGGCGGTTGTCGTGAAGCTGCGTATCTCCGAAGATGAGCTGGTCCCTCCATCGCCAGCGGCGGTAATCCGCCAGAAATATCGAGTCCCAGCGACAAGGGACTGGACCGTATCGACGGCATGCGTTAGCGAGGCGCTGTCGACAATAACGCTTGAGAAAAGAGAGTCCGTCGCTAATTGAAAATGATACGATGCCGCGCCGTTGCTCGGGTTCCATCCAAATGCAGCCGGTGTTGAGACGTCGGTCCCTCTCGTCGCCGGCAGTGTCAACACCGGCGGGGCGAGTATCGTACGAAAGGAATGGTCGGAAGAGTAACTTCCCGGAGTTGCATTGAGATAACTGCCCACCCGCCAAATATACGTCCTGTAATTCCAGAGGCCCGAGACGGATAATTGCGTACTTGTAACACCGCTTGTGTCGACGATGATCGACCCGTTCGAAGAATCCGCCACGACCTGAACCCTGTACGACGTTGCTCCCGACGAAAGGACCCAACTCAAGATGGTATCCGTCGGGACCGCGGTGGCCGAATATCCCGGATATGACAGTGCAGGACCGTACGGCACGATGGTAAGCTTAGGAGCCACTGATGTCAGGTTGCTCCCGTTGATCGAGCCGACGACGCTACGCGCAGTTCCGACGCCCGCTCCTTCCCACGTGGTATAATAGAGATTGCTCCCGTTGTTTTGGATGGTTGAAAATTGCGTCGCCGATGCAGTGCCGTCGTTTGAAAGCACAAAATTAATGCTGAGGCCGCTTTGCGTGTATGGATTATTCTTGTCGTCGTTTGCGATAAGCTGAAATGTCGTGAACCCGTTCACGACAGTCGTCGACTCTGTCAGAGACACATACGAGTTGGACAAAGAAAAGGGGCGTGGATTGATAGTGATAGGCGAAGGAAAGGAATTCACCTGTTGATACGATGATGTTCCGGAATTGTAGATATACGAAATGATCGCTGTGCCCGAGCCGCTGGTAAGGCTGATAAACTTCGATGTGTATGTGCCATTCTGATTGTCGACAACGTCCGTAAGGTATCCTTTCCCGTTATTGATCGGATTGACGCTGCCGAAAATCTGAATCTCTACGTTCAAGCCGCCGGTGGTGACGTTATTTCCGGAGCCGTCCTTCACTTGCAATGTTATCGTGGTTGTGTCGTGCGTTAAGAGGCTGTTCGAGGCGATTGTTAGCACTGAGGTGCTGGTTGAGAATGTTCCTGCATTGACGGTGATGGTCGGGAGAGTTGTCTTGACTGTATCTGCGGAAGTTCTGGCGCTGATTGTCTTCGCCGTGCCGGAAGTGGTGCCGGTGAACTTCACGTAGTATTTTCCGTTGGAACTATCCACTATGGACCCGAATGTCCCAGAGCTCGTTCCCGCTCCTGTCAAATAAAATGTAAGACCGGTAAGTCCCCCCGTCGTCAACGAGTCGCCGTTGATATCCCTCGCCTGAAGGTAGACAGTTGCCGTCGCTCCCGAGGCGACCAGATTTCGCGAGAGAACGATAGTTGAATGAGCCAGCGAGAACGCTCCGGCAGAGACCGTTACCGCCGGAAGTGTCGACGAAATCGCTCTGTTGCTGATGGCTGCCGTCACGCTCTTTGCGCTTCCGACTGCGGTTCCTGTGAATGTCGCCGCATACGTCCCGTCGCCGTGGTCGATGGTGGACCCGAATGTTCCCGAGCTCGTTCCACCGCCTGTCAACGAGAAGACGACGGGAAGTCCGGTTGTCGATAATGTATTGCCGTTCGCGTCTTTGATATGGAGCGTAGCGTTCGAGGTTCCGTTTTTTGCGATCGATGATGAAGAAAGAGTTATGGATGAATGTGACAGCGAATAGGACGGAATAGTATTTTTGAGGATTGCCATCTGGTCGCTCACCTGCTTCACGGCAACGATATCCGGCTTTCCATCCCCGTCGAGGTCGCCGACAGCAATCGCTCCCGGAAAATCAAAACCGGAAATCGCGTACGGTACGGCTGATGCAAACGATATGGAACCATTTGTGCTTGTATTCCGAGCGACCCGGATATAGTTGCCTCCGGCTTCGTTGGACCAAACAAGATCGGGCTTTCCGTCTCCGTCGTAATCGGCGATTTGCAGCGATTGCTCTGAGGTTGTCGGGGTAATGACGAGCGGATTTGAGAATGCAAGGGAATCGGCGCCGGATTCGTTCCGTTGAACGCGTATGGAGTTATCGTCGATGGACTGATACGCGATGTCGAGCTTTGAATCGCCGTCGAAATCGCCAACGACCACACGCTGCGTCCGCGCATTTTGATACCAGTTTTGCACGGGATAGAAGGTGCTTCCATCGATGTTCAACAGCATCGTTACCATGCCCGATGATGGGAATGCATCGAAATTGCCCGCGACAACAAGGTCGGTTTTCCCATCGCCGTTAAAATCGCCGGCAGCGACGCTGTAGACATCAAGCTCGTTATCGAAAACAGGCTGGTGGATCTCGGCGTCGTACGAAAGGTTAAAATCACTCCCGGTATTCAGAAATACTCTTACCCGTCCATGAATATCAAGCGACGGTGTCCCTTCATACACGATGGCGATATCCGGTTTTCCGTCTCCGTTGAAATCGGCGATGACCGCATCTCGCGCGAACATGTTCGTGATATAATTGGGAACCCACACAACGCTGTTGTCGGGGAATGAAGTCGGAGGAGACGTTCTCGCGAAAACGGCGATGAACAAACCGACTCCCTGCCCGATCTTTATCTGACCGCTTTGAACCTGCCACGATCCTCCGGTCATGTCGGGATTTGAAAATTCCTTCCAGAGCTGGAAATTGGGACTCCCTGGCGCTCCGATGTCACGGAAAATCCGAACGCTGTTCTGTGACACGAACACAAAGTCCTGTTTGCCGTCCCCGTCGAAGTCGCCGGTCACAATCTTGAACGCTTCTTTACCGCCGGCTGGAATTTCAGCTTTCGGAGCAAACGAGATTGCTCCGGACACGGTCGTGTTTTGATAGTAAGCGATTGTCGGCGTCTGTGGATTTGTAATGGATCGCGATACGAGAAGGTCAAGCTTCCCATCGCCGTTCATATCGACTAACACCGGCTGGACGGGGCTCCCTCCCAGCGAGAACGTCTGGTTGAGCGACATCAGGGATGAATCAATATCGCCCGATGCGAATTGAGGATCGAAGGGCAAAGGAGACGTTGCTGTTGTTCCCGACCCAGGAACAGTGACGCGCACGAAACCGTATGTTGCCGTCGAAGGGACCTGGACAGACATGGATGTCGCGTTTGCCGTAAGCACTGTCCCCTTTCCAATTCCGAACCAGACAACATTATTTGCCGGCGTGGAACTGAATCCGGTGCCGGTGATCGTAATCGAGCTCCCTACGCTGGCCGAAAGCGGACTGACCTGGCTGATGGTCTGGCCAAACAAGCCGTTGCCGATGCAATGTAGTAGAATCCATCCAATGCACAGCCGTCTCAAGTTTTCCATGTTCATTTCCTGATGATAGATTCAAGCGCCGAGAGATTTTCTTTGAGCACGAAACTATGGGCACCCGCCTCAGTTGCCGCTCTTAGAAATGATTTGTCTCCGTAATCGGTGACGATAATGACTTTCGC
>CAYLMV010000236.1:0-1448 GCA_964384415.1 uncultured Chitinophagaceae bacterium
GATGAAAGATTCTGAAGTATCGTGACCAGCGTGTCTCTCCTGGGATATCCTTCCGGAATTAAATCCAGGATATCGACAAGCGCCATACAATACCACCCCATCGCTCTCCCCCAGAAATTCGGCGAACATCCGGTTTCCGGATTAGCCCATTGCTGCTGCCGGCTCTCATCCCATGCGTGATACATCAACCCGGTACGTGCATCAGAAGTGTGCCTGGCAATAAATACAAATTGATCGATGATGTCGCTGAAACTGTCTTCTGTCTTTGTTTCTTTTGCATACCATGCGTAGAAGGGTTCGGCCATATACAAGCCGTCCAGCCACATCTGGAAGGGATAAATTTTCTTATGCCAGAATCCCCCCTCTTTCGTCCGGGGCTGATTTCGCAATTGGCTCCGGAGCGTATCGGCCGCCCGCTTGTATTTCTGCAAGCCGGTCTCATCATAGAGAGCGAGCAAGGCTCTGCCCGGAGCGATATTGTCGAGGGTGTAATCGCTGTATTCGTACGTTCGAATGCTCCCATCATCGCCGATGTATCGATCCATATTCTGCTTCACAAATTCCAGATACTTCCGCTCATGAGTCAACAGCCACATTTGATGGAAAGCCACAAGCATCAACCCTTGTTCGTAGTTCCATCTTTGATTGGGTGATGCGGAATCAAATGTCACTCCTCCGGGGTGTCTTTGGATGAAAGTATCCGCAATCCGGACCGGCCACGATGCAACGCCGTTCCTATCGCCGCCGGACGCGAGACCGGCGCCCGTCATGACAAGAAGTATCGCGCAGAGTATGGTTCTCATTAATTTCATTGATCCGGACTATCGAACGAGAAGCAGCTTGATTGTTTCTTGACGGCCGCCGGCGCTCAACCTGCACAAGTACATCCCGCTGGCCCATCGGCTTGCCGGGATCACGACGTTGTATTCGCCCGGCCCCCGGACGCCCTGGTCGAATGCTGCGATCTTCTTCCCTGCCACGTCAAAAACTTCAAGCATCGCGTGCATCTTCGAGGAGAGCCGATAGCGCACTGTCGTCGCAGGATTGAAAGGATTCGGATAATTTTGGAACAACTCAAAAGTACCGGGAACTGCCGCTCGTTCAAACTTCACTGATGTCGGAGTCTCCGGTAATCCGTTGAGGTACTCCTCAAGCTTCGTGTAGCCGGTCGAATCGACGAGATTGCGGTCTGATGCATCGAACGGGTTCAAGCCATGTGCAATCTCCCATGCATCCGGCATACCGTCATGATCCGAGTCCGAGGGCGCTGGAAGAGAACTGAGCGTTGGCCATCCTCCAACGTCTCCCTGCGAATCGATTATCCCGTGAGCGATAGTCGTGTCCAGACTATTGCTCCGTTCGTACAAATGCGTATGTCCGCTGAAGGTCGCCGTTCTATGAGCCACCTCATAGACGATTCGGCTGTCGATCGTGTCACGTTTCGGCAA
>CAYLMV010000236.1:1548-3818 GCA_964384415.1 uncultured Chitinophagaceae bacterium
CCGTACGAACTGTTGAATCCCCAATTGTAAATGACGTTGTTGCGAAAATCGAGATTCCGTGAAGAGTCTGTGCCTGATCCTGCCGGAGTCGGTCCGGAGAATCTCGGGTTCCTGCTCGAATGATGAGCGAGGAGATTGTGGTGGTATGTCGAATTGAAGCCGCCCCAGATACCTCCATAGCCGTGAGTTCCCTTGGGATCGTAGCTATTATAGAGACTTTCGCTGATAAGGCACCACTGGATCGTGAGATTATCATACCCATAGAATGAAAGGGACTCATCGAGGCTCCAGCTCGCCGAGCAATGGTCAATAATAATATTTTTCTTGCTGTGCGAGACCTGACTGTAGCCGTTGATCGCGTCGTCCACAGGTTTCCCGGCCCCCTGATCACCGAATCTCGATCGCATATACCGAATGATAACCTGATTCGCGCTGATGTTAAAGGTGAAATTCTTTAAGCATATCCCGTCTCCGGGGGCAGTCTGTCCGGCGATCGTAATGGAATCTTTTGTAATCTTCAACGGCGAGACGAGCGCGATGGTACCTGAAACGCGGAACACCACGGTCCTCGCTCCGCTCTGGTTGACCGCCCACCGCAAAGTCCCCGCAATGTTCGTGGAGGATGTATCGAGGAGCGTAGTTACCTCCAGCACTTTTCCTCCGCGTCCTCCCTGTGTGTACATTCCGCCCCCCTCCGCCCCTGGAAACGCACGTTGCTGCGCAATGATCGGCGAAGATGCAGACAACAGCAGCGCCGCGGGCAAAAGCAGTGTTCTCATCATATGACGTCGAACCATGGAATTCTTCCCTTCGATGACGAAGCATTGGCGTCAACAACTGCGCCCTTCGTCCCTCACAAACTACTTCATCAAAACCATTCGTTTAATTTCCACCGAGCTGCCTGCTTGAATTCTGCAAAGATAGATACCCGAACTTAAGTAAGATCCATCGAACGACAACGAATACACCCCGGCATTTTGATTCCCGGAGAACAACGTCCTCACGTTCTGACCAAGGATATTAAAGATCTTCACGGAAACAAATGCGCTTTTCGGTATGCCGTACGAAATCGTTGTCGACGGGTTAAATGGGTTCGGATAATTCTGGTTGACATAGAATTTCCGGGGCAGCCCGGTCTGCTGGATTGGAACGAGTGTCACGGGGATCTTCAGCGTCCCTCCACCATATGAAATCGTCCCGTTCGGGCCAAGCGTGAAAGGTATCGTATTGTCAAACTGTCCCGCCGTCAAAGTTAAAACTCCATTGATCGTGGTCGTTTGCGAGAGAGTGACGCCGCTGGCGTTATTAATCGTCAGGTTGTTGACCGTGGCCGGCATGAGAAGCCCAGTCACCTGGGCCGAATCACCGTCGAAAACGTAGTTAGCAGCAGTGCTTAAGTTCTTCGCCCCTCCGTTATTGAGATTCCCTTCAAAGCCTTTCTTGCTGCCGGTGATCAGCGTTCCGCCTGCTTCGAGCGTAAATCGCGTATACGCGCTTGCGCCGAACGAGCTGGTATCCATATCGAGGATCGCGCCAGGCCGTACATCGAAATAGATGTTCGACATGGAGCCGACCGAGCCTGACTTGACAAACGACTGCTTGGTCGTCCCATTGAAGATCAGAGAGTCGGGTTTCGACGAATCTGATTGTGTCGTGAATGTGCCGCCAAGTGCCTGTATGTTGCCCGCCACAAACCAATTGCAAGTGGCCGCACTTCCATTTGCGAGCTGGAAAATCCCGTGGGAAATAATGCTTCCGCCAAGATAGACGGACAGGGTATCGGTAGTGCTCGAACCGTTCGCGGTAAGCATGGCAGTCGTGTCATCGATGACGATATCGCCCTTGATCGTAATCGGTTTTCTCACAAACGACGTACTGGGCGCCGTCAGACGAAATGCATATTTCGCTCCCGAGGAATAGTTTGAGGTAATAACCCTTACGGATCCGCCGATGGTGTTCCCGTTCATGCCGAGGTTTAACCCTGCCGATTGGCGGGGACAATTCCAGGTCAGGTTGTAAAAATTCTGATTGCCGTTCGCGGGGGATTTGGTGACAATGCTGTCGATAAGGCAAAGCGAGCCTGTGCTCCATACCGCTTTCGGAAGTATCCCGGCGTCGACGTCGTGTTCATACACTGCGCCGTTGCCGAAAACAACCTTCGAGGAATCGAACACGCCTATTTTTCCGCTGAACGATCGTAAAGTGCCGGTGATCGTCACGGGGACGTCGATATAGACGGAATCGCCGCTCTTAATAACGATCGTCCCCGA
>CAYLMV010000237.1:0-3795 GCA_964384415.1 uncultured Chitinophagaceae bacterium
TCATCCTTGACCTCGAAATGCCGAAAATGTCCGGGGTCGAGGCGGCGAAGATCATCAAGCTGAAATACCCGAAGACAAAGATTCTTATCCTGAGCGGCTTCGAGAACGAGAAGTACGTCACAGAGATTCTGCGGTCGGGTTCGGGAGGCTATGTGGTGAAGAATGTCGGAAAGGAAGAACTTGCGGATGCAATTCGTACGGTGGCAGAGGGAAAACGATTCTTCAGTCCAAGTGTTTCAAGGATCATGGTCGAAGGTCTCCTGAAGAAACATTCTGCCGAGCTCGCCACTCTCTCCCATATTCGCGAGCCTTTAACGGACCTCGAAATGGAAATCCTCTCCTACCTGACACAAGGACTTAAACCCGATCAAATCGGAGAACGTCTTTCGATGAGCGCATCGTCGGTCGAAAAACAATTCACCGCTCTCAAGAAGAAACTCGATATCACGGATATCGTGAACCTCGTGCAGTTTGCGAAGGACTACGGCTTCGTTATCAGCAAGACCTAGAAGCCGCATCATTATTGTTTCACGGCCGTCCAGTCGGCAGAACCGCTCAAAGAAGGCCAGCCGGTTTTTTTCGCCGAGGCTGCATAACTTCCTTCCCCCGTCCCTGTCGTCTTAAAATACCCCGTTAAACTTCCCGAGATTGTGAAACCCTGGTATGTCTGCTTCAATGAGACATTCAAAGTTCCGTCGCTATTGACGAAGCCGGTAAGAGTGATGTCCCTGACGAGTCCGAGTCCCGCAAACTGAATGTCGATATGACCGTTGATATCGTACCTGAGGGGGATCACGCTCTTAGAAATGTTGAATTGGAAATTCTCTCCAAGTGTCGTTCCCAGCCAATCACCGACAATGCTGTCAGCGCCAATTGACCAGGGCGGGTAGTAGGTGACGTACTTGTATCGTGTCGTAGCAAGGTTCCGTTGATTAGGATTCTGCGCCGTTGCGACGATTGTTCTAAACCCCGATGCGAGACCGGTAATAAGTTCCGTGAAACTCCCTGTTGATTTGTTGTACGCAACGGCTGAATCATTGTGCCCCGAAGACTTTTCGGTGACAATCAGGATTGCCTGCTGCTGCACGTTTCCGGAGACGGCTATCGTGTCTCTGAAGATTACCGAGAATTGGGGCGGATTAAGGCTTAGGCCAGGAGCCGTGTTGACGGCCTGGACGCTGACAAGCAGGGGGGGTGATGTGACAGATCCAACCGAAGCAGTAATGCTTGCGAGTCCGGGGCCCAGCGCTGTGACAACTCCTTTCGAAACCGATGCCGCTGAAGTATTTGATGAAGACCAGACTGCATCCCCCACACTAACAACCACGGTCGACGTATCGGTTGTCGTCACGGTGTAATTGGCATCTGCGATAATCCCGTTGTTCGTAATTGTCTGTTCGGAGGAGGCGACCTTCGTTCCGCGAAGGCCGAACGTCTGCGAACTGTTCACCTGCAAGTTCAGCGTGTCGGGGTTTGGAACGATTTCCAGCGAGGCCAAATCCACCGTTGTCTTTTTTTCCTCGGCAGGCTGGCATCCCCACCAGAGAGCGCCCGCGAAGAGCATTGCAGAGATAAGGAAAGTTTTCATATCGAGCTCAATTGTTGAAATAGAAAATTAACCCGCCGCCGTAGTAAAGACCCCCGATGTTGGGAGTCTGACGGCCGGCATCGTTCACCGGGTTTCGGAGCATGACGGAGTATTCGACGTTGAAATCGAGGGCGAGCGGGCCTGCGATTTTTGGCGCAAGACCCAATGCAAGGGCGATTCCGTTGTTGTCAATTTTCTGAGTTTTTGAAAGGACGTCGACCGCAGGGTTTATTGTCGCGATACTTTCTTCGGCGTGATTAAAGAGGTACGTTGCATCGAGGTAAAATGCGGATCCCTCGCCGCCAATCCGAAATCCTGCCGAGAGAATATGCTGCTTCCATTGAGCTGTGCCGGTCGCGTCGACGTTCGTCAGTTTCGAGCTTCCGCTCGCCGTATACGTGCGATATTTCGCGATGACAAAGGTGGCTCCGTTCCCGAGTCCAAAGAGTCCGGTGTAGGCAAGTTTTCGATCGCTATAGTACTGGTTGAAATTGCCCCCCGCATCCACGTTGAAAATCCCTGCATTTCCTCCGAGCAAGATCGTGAAGGTGCCGGAGCTGTGCTGGGAATACAATGCGGAAGACGATGCAATGATGAGAAGGAAGAGAAGAGTCTTTTTCATGAAGTTCATCCCCGATGGTAAGTGAAACCCCTTACGAGGCGGAAAAATACGCTTTCAAGCCGCGATTCGCGGTGATGCACAGCACTTATCCGGCTTGCACCATATCCCGGACAATGTCGGTGATTTTTCTGAAGTCGATCTTCCCGCTTCCCATTTTGGGAAGGTCATCGAGGACGACGAATTGCTTTGGGAGGGCGATGTTCGGGAGATGCTCCGACATCTTCTTCAGCGTCGTTTTCTCGTCAATCGATTGAGTAACGACGGCAACAATTTTTGCGCCGCGAACAGGATCGGGGACTTCAACGACGCAGCATTGAATCTCGGCTGGGAGAAATCTCTCAAGAACGTCTTCCACCCGGATGAGAGACACCATCTCGCCGCCGATCTTCATAAATCGCTTTAATCTGCCGACATGCCAGAGGTATCCGTCCTGGTCCATGTATCCCATGTCTCCGGTATCGTACCAGCCGTGGCGGATGCTCAAAGAGGTTTGTTCAAAATCGTCAAAGTATCCCTTCATCACGTTATCCCCTTTGACGAGAATTTTTCCAATCTCATTCACCTTGCATTCCTCGCCGGTCTCGTAGTTCTCCATCCTCACCTGGACGTTTGGAATAACCTTGCCGACGCTTCCGGGCCTGTTATTGGAAGGAGTGTTTACCGTGATGGCGGGGCTAGTTTCAGTCGCGCCGTACGCTTCATACAACACCTTGCCGTGTTTATCCCAGATACCCTGGCGCAGCGCCTCGGGGCATTTGTCCGCTCCGGTGATCATGATTCGGATGGATTCAAAATCTCCGCGTTCGGATTTGTGAAGGTATCCCCAGAAGAAGGTCGGTGTTCCGACCATCAGCGTTACTTTCTCTTCTCTGGCGGCGACACAAATCCCTTTGAAGTCCAACGGGTTTGCGTATGTCACCATCGTCATTCCGAAATAGAGAGGCGCCCACAAGTTGGCGGTCTGGCCGAAGATGTGGAAGTACGGCAGGTTTGCCAGAAAAATATCTTTGGTGGCCAGGTCGTACACTTTCTCCAGCGCCTGAATGTTGGAGACGATGTTGCGGTGCGTCAATTGGACCGCTTTGGGATCTTTCTCGCTTCCGCTCGTAAAGAGGATGAAGAGGGTGTCGTCTTCATCTCCGCCATGAATTTTTTTGATGATATTCTGCGCGGAGAGCTTCGATTTCAGGGCCGCCTTGATCTTATCGACGATGGTGACGCTGGCCATGATGTCTTCGATGAAGACCATGCCGTGCACGACCCGGCAATTGATTTTATCCAGCAGCGCCCGCGAAGTAATGATGGTCTTGAATGCGCATTTCTTCTGGGCATATTCTGCATTTGCGGCGGCGCCGGTCGAATAATTGATCATCACCGGGATGCGTCCGCTCATCAATGCCCCCAGCACAGAAAGAGCACAGCCGGCGGAAGTCGGTATCATGATGCCGATGAATCCTTCGTCGTATTTCTTGAATTTCTCGGAGAGCATCAGCGACGCGATAAGCGCCTTGCCGTAGGTGATTCGGCTGTTGGTTGTGCGATCGACGATGGCAATCTTGCTTTCGTACTGCTTCGCGATCTGCAC
>CAYLMV010000238.1:0-3792 GCA_964384415.1 uncultured Chitinophagaceae bacterium
TACCATACCGTAACAGCGGAAAATGTCTCCGTCTCGATCGACCTTACGACCAACCTCGACTTTTCTCTCACTGAGAGCTCTGTAGAACTCCAGGCGGTCGTCATCGAGGGTAAGCAGGATGCAGTGAAAAGAGATGTTACCTCATCGCAATCACTCGTCTCTGCGGATCAGATCAAATCTCTGCCCGCTGCCGAATTCGATGACGTGTTAGGGCTTCAAGCCGGCGTTTCCAAAGACGCCAGCGGAGGTTTCCATATCCGTGGTGGGCGAACGAGCGAGATCGCCTACTGGGTCAACGGAATTTCAATTACGGATCCTTATGACAACAGCCGCGGCATCGACCTCGACAACAGCAGTATCCAGGAACTACAGGTAATCAGTGGGACGTTCAATGCCGAATATGGGAACGCCATGTCCGGCATCGTCAACACAGTGACAAAAGAAGGTGGAAGAGACTACCATGGATCTCTCAATATTTACGGAAGCGATTACGTCAGTAACTTCACCTCGTATTTTCCGAACGTCGACCATTACAACCCGGCGGCAAACTACAATTATCAGGGAAGTTTGAGTGGCCCGATCCCGTTTGCTGATAATATGATTACATTTTTTGCAAACGGAAGATACGTATACGACGACGGATATCTGTACGGTTCCGACAAGTTTAACATCGACGGTACGCCGGGGGATGGACATGCTGTTGCGATGAACTGGAGTAAGCGGTGGCTTGCGCAGGTGAACGTGGCCTACCAGTTTGTTAAGAATCTGAAGATCAATACAGAGTTGCTCTACTCAAAAGATAATTACCAGGATTTCAACGGGGACACGTACGCGTTCAAACTCGATCCGGGAGGAAACCCGTTCAAGTATGCACAGAGTTACGATGGGACGGTGACCATCAACCACATCTTATCCTCCGGAACTTTCTACACGTTCAGAACCAACTACTTCTATAAGACGTTCAATCAATACCTTTTCCCAAGCCCTTACGATCCCAGATATCTGTCTCCTGATTCGCTCATCACAGTCTCGTACGCTTTTCATAATAGAGGGACCGACCTGCACCGGTTCTTCAGAGAGACACAATCATATACGGCGAAGTTAGATTTTTCCAGCCAGGTGGGCGAGAGCCATTTGTTGCAGTTTGGCGCAGAAGGGAAGACACATCACCTTCAATTTGACGACTACAACCTGCAGCCGTTTACATCCAACGGGGTCCCCGTCGTGCCATTTGTCCCTTCGATTCCGGATCCCACCTCCATCAACAGAAATCTCTATGATGCCAAACCGGTGGAATTCTCCAGTTACCTGCAGGATAAAATTGAATTCAAAGACGTCATCATCAACGTCGGTGTGAGGTTTGATTATTTTAATTCCAAAGGTCAGGTTCTCGTCGACCCGAAGGATCCGAACATCAACGTTCCATTGCGACAGGGCTTGGATTCGCTCACTCTTGCGCAACGCGAGCCGTATTTCTACAAGAATGCATCGCCCAAATCGCAGTTGAGTCCGCGGTTCGGGGTATCGTACCCGATAAGCACGGATGGGGTCGTTCACTTCTCGTATGGCCATTTCCTGCAGATCCCGACGTTTCAATACCTCTATAATGGTGGAGCGTATAAAGTACCCGAAACGGGGAGTACAGGCAGCCCGTTCGGTAATCCGGACCTGCAGCCCCAAAGGACAATTATGTATGAAATCGGGTTCCGACAGCAGTTCATGGATGAGTTTGTCATCGATGCAACCGGCTTTTATCGGGACATTAGGGATTGGATCACCTCGGGGATTCCGGTACCGACGTATAACGGCGTAACGTATGCGGTCTATATAAACAAAGACTACTCAAATGTCCGGGGCGTAACCCTCAACTTCGCGAAAAGGTTCTCCAATCACTACTCGATCGATTTGAACTATACCTATCAAGTCGCAGAAGGAAGCAACTCCAACCCCGACGACGCGTTTAATGCCGCTCTAAATAATCAGGCACCGGTCATATTCTTGTCGCCACTGGGCTGGGATCAACGGCATAATCTAAATCTTAACTTCATGGTCGGCGATAAAGGATGGAATGTAAGTTTGCTCGCAAAATACGGCACAGGATTACCGTACACTCCATCGATCACCCAGGCGACTTCAGACCGAGGACTTAGTTCGGGGTTTGAGTCCAACTCACGAAACCTTCCTCCTCAGTTTGACGTGGATCTCAATGCTAATAAGACCTTCACTATTTTCGGCACCGACTTCACAGCGTACGTCAAAGTATTCAATCTGTTCGATGCGCGGAATATTGTGAACGTTTTTGGAGATACCGGGGAGCCGGATTTTACTACTTCTGTAGCGGGAGTGGGAGTAGATCCAGCGCGTCCCAACACCGTGGCAGAATACATTCGATACCCATGGTACTATGCGGCACCACGATTAGTTCAAACAGGAATTGAGCTTTCATTCTGAGTTCTCTGCTTCGGAGGAAAATGTAATGACTCGAACCAAGAATATCCTAATTCAATTTGCCGTCGCATTCTTGTTGTGTCACGGCCAACTTTTTTCACAATTTGGAGCCCCGGTTCCGGGACACGTTCCCAGCAAAGAGAGAGGCGACCCGAAAGTTCGCACCTTTACGCAGCTGGAAGGGAATAGAGTCAGGGCTTCCATTTTCAACAATACGCTCACGGGAAGGGAAAATGGAAATTTTCCGATTAACGTGCAGACGCCGTACGAATGGCCCAAGAATACCGGCCAGGTTTATCTTGCCCTAACGGGGCTGATACTTGGCGGCGAGGTAACAGACAACGCGGGAAAATTGCAACATATCATCGAAGTGCCCGATTATCGTAGTTCTCCCACCGGGCTTACCTGGAATTTAGAACCTATTCCTGGTTATTCAAATCCAGCCATAAAGAGTCTGGCGAACAGCCTCGACCCTACCACGTGGCCATCTGTATGGCCGGACAAACTGGAGGACAAGATCGATCCCGGCTGGAAGGGAAAATGGAACGGGTATTTTGGCAAGAATATTTTTAATGCAGATCAGGAGATTTTTGCCAAAGCATCCGATGATCGGTACGACAGGTACGCGGACTATTTTCCGGATACCACCGACCTTACGAGAAAAGGATTGGGCATTGTCATCGATGAAAGAGCGCTGGCGTGGTCGCAAATTCTGATTCAGGACGACATCTTTCTGCTCTACACACTGCGGAATGACGGGACCAGAGATATCCCGAAACTCGGAGTCACCGTCTGGTTTGCGGATTTTGTCGGGGGGAACGGAGATTCCGGAGATGACATTGCTGATTTCGACATCCTCAATAGATTTCTATGGTCTCGAGACGCCGATAACAGAGCGTCAACATTCGGGACAGATCCCGTCGGCGCCGTTGCGTTGACTTTTTTGGAGACCCCCGGCAACTCCGTCGACAGAATTGACAACGACGGAGACGGCGAGGCAAACGGACCCAAGATCACCGAAGACATGCTTCTCGGCGAAATTCCAGATAATGGAATTGACGACAATGGCAACGGACTCATCGACGAGAACGAAACCGATGTTCCGTTCGGCACTCAAGTCGGGACAACATATGCGAACGGACTGGACGACAACAACAACGGTGAAACGGGAAGTCCTGTCGTGACCCAGGCGATGATTGACGCGGCTGCTACCGACGTCAACGTCGATGGCTCGGGCAATACACATCATTGGCACCGATGGCCGCCAAATCCGGAAACCGACACCGTTCAGCAGCGCCAGGTTTGGCTTATCGGCTTGTCGCAAACAGACCTGGGCAAAAAATA
>CAYLMV010000239.1:0-1652 GCA_964384415.1 uncultured Chitinophagaceae bacterium
GCGGCAAAGTCGTTCTGTGTAATTGCCCTGTGATGCCAGGAACGCGGAGACATTTGTCAGGACAACAACACCCACACGTTCGTTTCGTTCAAAAATAACCCCGCATGTGTATCCGCCGGTCGCGCCAAATGCGCCAACATGGTTTTTCCCAAACTCGCTGTATGTTGTCCATCCAAGGCTTCCCGTAAAATGCTCATCGAACACTTTCGTCGTCTTCTGAGCCAGAAGGAAAAAGGTCGTATCATGCATGTTCGCTTCTAAATATTTCGCCAGGTCTCTGGCTGAAGATTTTATGCCGCCCGCACCCGCCAGCACGCCGCAGTCTCCATCATCGTACGAAATCACCTCGCCTTTGGGATCTCTCCCCCGGACCATCGATCTCTTCCGTTCGTCGTTGAGCGAAACAAATGTATTTCCCATCCCCAGCGGGACGCAGATGGATTCCGAGAGAAGCTCTTCATACGATTTTGCTGAAATCAGTGTCAGCACGTGGCCCAGGAGCCCTCCGCCGAGGTTTGAGTATGTTCTTTTTTCGCCCGGCGTCGATCCGAGCGTCACTTGTTTTTCGAGATAATCGTAGAGCCTGCGGACGTCATAATATCGGTAAGGGCTGTATGGATCGAACGGATGGTCCTTGTTGTCTCTGACATTGGTCGGTTCGAATGGGAGGCCCGATGTATGAAGTGCCAGGTGAGCAAGAGTGATCTCTTGCCCGTTGAGGGAGCTTTGATGCAATTGTATCGGCAGAAGATTCTTGATCGGCGTGTTCTGATCTGTCTTGCCTTCGTAGACGAGTTTTGCGAGCATGGTGCCGGTAAATGTCTTTGTGATGGATCCGATTTCAAAAACACTATCCCGGTTGTCAACATACACTAATGAGTCATTGCGCCGCTCAATGCCAGCATACTTCTCTGAATCGTCCCTTATAATGCAGATGGAAAGCTGAGTCTCGTTCGGAAAATGCCGTGCATAGCTGTAGACAACCTCCGCCTGGGAGGAATCGAGCAAGCCGGGGTATTGCGAGACCGGCAGCCTTACCGGTTCTTTCGGACTAAAGAGCGAGCAGGAGAAAGTGCAAACCGACAATGCAAGGATAATGAATGGTGGTATTCGCGATGTCATGGCTAGATTCTCATCCATTAAAGGGAAGAACGCAGATCGTGCCGCAGGCGAATCAATCTTTCTCCAAAAGTGAACGTACTGCTGTGTTTGGATTCGCTCCTGAACAGTTACTGCGTAAGCAGAAGTTCCTTTACGAGAGTGGTCTTGACACGAAGTCTCATCCGGGAAAAATCGTGCACCTCATCATTGCTGGCAACAGCGCCTGAGATAACGCCTATAAAACCCCCGCCGCCAGCGAAGAGTAGTTCATCGAACACAGCTTTGAAAAATGCGAGCGGGTTATCGAACATCTCCGGAACCACAACTGTCGGCACAAATATCAAACCGATAACTGCACCAAGGATCGAACCATTTCGCACGAATGTTCCGAATCTGGCTTCATTAATGAGGCGGAGCTCAACAATAGGCTCAATATAGATTAGTTGAACGCAGTCGTTTCGACTGATAGCAAGTGAATCACCGCGCACTTCTACGAGGGCAATGTTTGCAAGCGTATCGCCATTGGAAAAAGTGACCAGCCAATGATGAGA
>CAYLMV010000239.1:1752-3757 GCA_964384415.1 uncultured Chitinophagaceae bacterium
TCCCGCCGTCGCATCTATGCAGGCTGCCGGTTTTGCCGGATTATCCCTATGCGCTTCGCCGGCTGGGAAAAATGTGTCAGCTCGCGCGTTTGGTCTGGGGAGGCGCTTTCTTAAATGCTTTGGAAAAGATCTTCTTTAGAACATCCGGATCTACATCGCCGAGCGTTTTGATATAGAGGCATCCTTTCCCGGTTTTGTACTTCCCGAGTTTGGGAAGCTCCGTTTCGACATTTTTCAACCCGCCCATCAGATAAATGCTGATGTTCTGCTTCCTCGGCGAAAAGCCGATGACAACCGTATCTCCTTCCCGTCCGCTTTCATAGACGTAATGATATGTTCCAAAACCGATAATGGCGCTTCCCCACATGACTGGTTCACACTTTGTCGCATCTGCCATCATTGAGAGAATAGCAAAGCAGTCGTCTCGCAACTGCCGGTCTTTGATCTTGTTCAAGAATGCAGTCACACTGCTTTTTGTCGGCTTGGTTTTGTTTTCTGCCATACACATGACCCTTTCGCAACGGTGAACGATCTGCTTCTCACACTCTACTCAGCGTGGAGCCACCACTTGATGAAGTTATTGTTCATCAGAAATTGTAGGAAATAAAAAGTCCGCCCCCGAACCAGATCGTGTTTGTAAGAAAATAATACGTAGGATAGTAGACTTCCACGCCGCCAGATACATTTTCGAATATTGAACCGCCTGTCAGGGATGTTTCAAATCCGGTACCGAGCCCAAACGTCGAGTGCGTGTCGCCGTCGGACTCGCCGCGGAAGCCGAACCCCGGGCCAATGAAGACCCGGTAAGGTCTGTGTTTTGTCAACTCAATTTCATATTCGACGCCGAAAGAATAGTAGGAGACATTGTCTGAAGTGACGAAGCCGCCCGTGACACGGAATCGATATTTATCTTCCTCGTTATATCCGACTGATATTCCGAGTCCTGAAACAAAACTTGCCTGGAAACCAATTGTCGTATATGTACGAGCTTCTTTTCCGGAGAGCGAATCCTGAGCACGCACAAGCGGGGGCAATAGAACTGAAAGGGAGATTAAAAAAGCACAGGGGAGAATGTAAGTTTTCATCATCATCGTTCATTCGTGTCGTTAGTAAAGTTGAATTCGAATCATCCGAGATGGCCGCCTCATGGATAGGGGCTGGGGCTGAATGAGCGCGCTGGCGAAGGATGGCGGCTATCCATTCATTCTGCGGTCCTCTGTTTCTTTTCCGAGTGGAGCCACCGCCTGATGCGCTTGCGCGCCCAGAGATAATGGGCTGCCGTGCTTGCCCTGAGGTAATCGCTCAACGTCCACGAAGGACCAGTCCAGGAAAACCGCTGCAACGTGATCAAATCGGAATCCGGAAGAGTTTCGATAAGGTCGATGACGCGTTCGTGGTAAGAATGGTAGTCGCGCATGACTGACTGCAGCGATCTACGATGGTGCTTGCGATAGATCATCTGGTTGAGCCGGGGAAGATCCCTCAGGGTGAATCCGGGTGCGGGCATTGCCGGCTTCTCTCCGGCCACTCCCGCAGCATACCAGTGAAGGTTCATCTGCTGCCATTCGACAAGGTGAGCGAGGATGTCCTTAACGGACCAGCCTCCGCGAGTGACGCCCGGCTTCGTCATTTGGCGGGCAGAGAGGAGCATCAGCGTATCATCCAGCGCGGCCCGTTCACGCCGGATTTCGCTCAAAAGTTCTTTTTTGCGGAGACGTTTTCCCATAAGCACGCCCTTCTCCCGATCTGAAGTCTGTTTGACCGGGTTTGTCGCAAAAGGAGGTTTAGCGTCCTGACTCTTTGCCTTTTGCTTCTATTTTTTGTCTGAGATTGGAAGGAACGGCCGGCAGCCACAATATTTTGCATGGGCTCTATGCCACTCAATATGCTGTTTGATAGTTGCCCTCGGCGGCATCGGGTGCGCGTTATGCCATTCCGCATTCATTCCTATTTCCCGATTAAATTGAAAAGCAGAAAAGTGAATAGATTCGCCCCTAAAACCCCG
>CAYLMV010000240.1:0-3710 GCA_964384415.1 uncultured Chitinophagaceae bacterium
CGCAGGAAGCCCGCCCACTTCATTGCGTGGCGCCGACCGCGGCCAGCGCCTGCTGCGTCTCCGCGAGCAACGCCTCCGGACCCACCGGCTGGCCGGTGGCCTGGATCATCCAGAGATCCGGCGTCACCCGGCCCATCGTGGCCATGCGTTCAAACTCCGGCCCGATCAAAAGATCATTCTCGCCCAAACGATTGGATACGCAAAGTAGAAGCCCCGGATTAGATTTTCCGCCCTCGTCTTATATTTGAAGCTTAGAGAGGCGAACGCGGGAACGATTGAAGCGTCCAAAATACTGCCGCATCATCTTTTTGACCTGTAGAAAACGGGAAGCAGCAGCGCAACAACAAGTCCTGCGCAGACAACCGACGTGGCGATCACAGCCCAAAGGTTGACCCTCCTCGATTCCGCACTCATGACAAAATCAACGTACTTGTTCGATCGGCAATCCCACATCACTTTGTTCCCCTCGATCTTTCTCGAGTTGGATGTCACGAGAATGCCGGGCATCGTCACTTCGTTCTTATAAGACACTTCCAATTCGGCTTCGCGTTTAAGTTCATCTGTCATCCTCGTAAATATCGTATCCATCGCACCCCGCAATTTTCTCGCGGGACGGGGCCAAAGAATTGTTTCTACAACGCGCTCAAGATCCTCTGAGTTATCATCCTTTCCTTTGAGGATCTGTTCCGTGAGGGCTCCTTTGCATTCGGAAATTGCCGACGCCGGAAGTTTAGGATCGTTGAGCTCTTGTGCTTTGACTTGGAGACGTTCGATAAACTCGTCCACGATATTCCTGGACCAGAGCTCTTCGGCCCGCCTGTCGAGAAGGCTGTCCCTTCCTTCCTTCATAAGCCTGATTTCGGCCGGAGTAAAGAAGCTGTCCACCGGTTCATGTCTGTACAGGGCGAATGACGGGAGAGTCTCTGCATAGAAGTAATAAGTAAAGAACCATCGAAATTTCTTCTCTACACGGCAGGCAACCTGAAGTTTGGAGGTGTCTTTTCCCCTGGCAAATTCCTCCATCAGTTGTTCGCTGTTTGCGTACGTCTTCTTAGCCGTGGTCTCTTGTCTCTTCTCCCCGCCTTGTTCCGGAACTGCAACAACATTCCACGTGCTGTCGATAACATAGGGAAGATGAAAATTGCTGAAATCGTCGGAAGTGCCATTGCAGACGATCGTCCGCTCGAATGACCCATCCGGATTAATGGTCGTCTTTATTGTATAGTCGTTGCAGCCGCTGGTCATAACCATGATCAGGATGGCAAGGAGGTTCAATGGCCGTTTCATCGTGTTTTCCTTTCCTGTGGGATAAGCTCATTCAATTCCCGAATCAAGGACTTCCGTTCCCTGATAATCGTATCGAGATCCTTCGGCGCTTTCTTCTGCGTCAGCAGCTTCCACAACTCGGGATGCGCTGCACGAAACTCGGGGGGGAAATTCGGCGCGATGGATTGGAGATCGTTGTATAAGAGGATGAATTTCTCGAGCGAATTCTTGTTGATCATGACCCAATCGCCCGATACTTCGAAAAACGACTTCTCGCCGGCGACGATCTTCGAAAGCGCCGTGACCGCGTCCGTTGCATCAGTTCCCGCGAGAATTTGAGCCGGTCCCGTCGTCCGGACCGCAGAATAGGTTGTCATTGAATTCTCGAGGCCTTCGATGTCGAAATAGCCGGACGTGTATTCAACAGCAAAAGATGCGCAGATAAAGACGAGCAGAGAGACGATGCCAACCTTCACCCCCGAAAGTCCGAGCCATCCGACAAATGCATCAAAAGCTTCAAAGACCTTTGTTGATCCAGCGGCCGGCATACTTTTTTCCAACTCGATAATAACCGCAGTTGCCATCTTCGCTGGATCAGGGGGAAGGGGAATGGCCTTACTCATGCGCGCCAAGATCTCCGTTGCTTTTTCCAAATTCCGATACTCCAGCGAACACTCGGCACAGCTCGAACGGTGGCGTTGAAACTCCTTCCACCGGGCCGGCTCGAATTCCTCTTCGCGCAAGTACATTTCCCTTCTGAATGCTGCACAGTTCATCGGTGTCTCAATCTGCTATAAATGGTGTAAGCTGTTCACGGAGGAATTTCCTCGCGTAGACAAGATTTGCTTTGACCGAACCTTGGGAGATATGGAGGATATCGCTTACCTCGTGCACGCTGAGCTCCTGCAGGTCCCTGAGCACGAATACGATTTTCTGTTTTGGGGGAAGCTTTTCGGTTAACGCTGCGATCACTGCCGCAAGCTCCTTGTTGCTGTAGAGCCGCTCCGGATTATCTCCGGCCGAAAGACTGCTGAGCAGCGAAGGATCAAGATCGCCGAGCCCCGCCGCTCCTCTTCTTTTCTTCGACCGAAGACTGTCATAGCACAGGTGAATGACGATCGAATACATCCATGTGGTAAACTTAACGGCGGGATCGTAGCGGGAGATGTTGCTCCAGACACGAATGAACGATTCCTGAACGACATCTTTCGCTTCCTCTTCATCGCACAGTACCCGGAAGGCAAGGGTAAAAGCATATCCTTGAAATTCTTCAACGAGCGAACGAAAGGCCGATAGGTCGCCTCTGCAACAACGCTCGAGATTTTCAGCTGCATTTTGAGTTTGGAGGCTCGTTGCTCGCTCCATCGGTGCGAATGACATCAGCGAAATCCCTTTCCGCTGACAATGATACGCCTGAATTCGCAATAGGTTAAAAATCTGCGCGGGGAAGACCGACAGGTTGGATTATCTTACTCGAACGAGAAAGCGCTCTTCGCCCGGAAATTTCTATGATATGGAAGGAAGTGTCCTGTGCGTTGTGATCCGGCCCTTAGTATGCACCTTTTCAGACGAGATTCGAGCCGGGGATCAGTCTCGTCTTGAAATGTACGCGCCGGAAAACAAGCTTCCGGTTACTTTATTCCCCTTTTTTTCTTTTCGATGATCACCTGTGCATCGACCGGCGAAGCACAGATCGGACAGACGTAGCGGCGGGTGGTTTCATTGAAATCCGCTTCGACGGTCTGGCTGCAGTTTGGACATTTTATCTGCAGAGGTTTTTCTTCGTACGATCTCGGCATGGCGTCAGTATTGTTAGAAAATGGGGTGAAGGAATATACGGAAATCTGGAATAATGGAATAGTGGAATGGTGGAGTAATGGAATGGTGGAAAGATGGAAGGATGGAATGGTGTCCGCCGGAGGCGCATGTGGCTTCGGCGCAGGATCCCTTAATCTTATAATTCTGCATTCTTGGAATCTTGCAATCATGTAATCTTGGAATCTTGGAATCTTGCAATCCTAAATCCTGCAGCCCCGCCGCGCCTACTTCATCAATATGATTTTCTTCGTCTCCTCAAAACTCCCCGCCTTTAATCGGCAGAAATATGTTCCGCTCGGAACATTGGCCGCATCCCACGTCACTGAATAGCTTCCCGCACGCCGTTCCTCATTTACCAATGTAGCCACTTCTCTTCCGAGGAGGTCAAACACCCTTAGTTCCACAAATCGTAAATCGCCAATTGTAAATTGAAAATTGGTCGTCGGATTAAACGGGTTCGGGTAGTTCTGAGCCAGGCTGAATCCCTTCGGGGACTGATTTGCTTCTGATTCAACACCCAGTGATGCACTCAGTGCGACAAGGGAGAGTGCGTCGTAGTATGCGTCATTTTCGGCGCCGTCAAATCGGGTGCTGATTAATCGGATCATGATTAATCGTGTTCCCTT
>CAYLMV010000241.1:0-3705 GCA_964384415.1 uncultured Chitinophagaceae bacterium
GTCAGATAATGGCACGTGAGTGAAAAAACACGAACTTACTCGTGAACTTTCTCGCGAATGATAGTGATCCCAAAAAAAATACGCAAGTCTTTTGCACACTTTTTCTAAGCTTAGCCCCTCCTCGGTGAGATGATCCAATCTGAATGCGGCGCCATGGAAACAGTTATGGAAGTGAAGTTCTAAAATCCAATAAGCCTAGGTTTGTTCTCCTCTCAAGAATCATAAGATTACTCGTGAACTTTCCCGCATAGAATACGTAACAAAATAATTGTGCGCGGATCTCTCCTTCGCGACCTGTCTGACGCTTCTGTCCCGCAAAAAACATCTATATATATGTAGGGCTCAATAAGCGATCATATCAAGCAATTGAAAGATCTGGAACAAGAAGACAACGCTGCCGTATAGACATTGCGGATTTGGGGATTGGAAGAATATTTTTTCCCGAACGCACTTCTTTGGGAAGGGTAGAAGGACGAGTAAAACTACTGAGCTCGACAAGGAGCGCTGGGCAGTCATGGAGATCCGAAAAACCCTCTTAGTCGTCGACAACGATAGAATATGGTTTGCCGCCCGCCTCGATGGTGCGGTTGTCAGCATTCGATATTCTGGGGCGCAGTATCGCGACCCTCAATAACGGAGAACACGGCGCCGGAATTCATCGGATAAAATGGAATGCGACCGTCTCGACGGGAGAATACTTCTATAGAATCGAGCCAACTTCGATAGCGAGCCCTCAACACAGATTGGTCTACGTTGTGAAAATGTCGCCGATGAAGCAGCCGCGACGGATTCTCATTTGCCAGCATCGGCGGTGAAGGAGTTATCTGAGTAGATGGAGGGAAGCCGGCAGGGAGATATTCGCTTCCCCGAGATGCAAAACGATGTTCGATATCTGATTGTCCATCTGCAGGATGAAGCATCCATCATCACAAGGATTAGCTACATTTTCATCCTTTCGAACTATAGCGCGAATGAATTAACAGCAGTATACTTGTTTACCGCCTGAGGAGGGCTTTTCATTCTCATTGCTGAAGAGAACTTTCTGGACAAAATATTGAAGAAAGCGAGATCGCAGGATGAACAGGGATGGGGTAGAGGGACAGTATACGCAACGAAGAAAAAAGGGACTAGACCTTCTCGTCAAATCACTGAACGACCAGTGTGGTGGCAACCTATAGCCGTTCACTTCTCGTGTTGCGCGACTCCATTTTCCGCTCCGTCAGATCCCTCGTTCAGACCATCTCGATTGCTCCGAAAGACTTATCAGAACTAGCATCAAGACCATTGGAGGCTGTAATGAAGATAGCGATCACTTTTGCCGTCGTCATCCTTTTCATTGCGTATCATCCAGAATCGTATTCGCAGGTACCTCGCACTCTCACGTACCAGGGAATTATTCAAAAAGATGGCGCTGCTTTTACCGGCGATGGTGTCTTCACCTTCACACTTTATAAACGTGCCGCCGCTGTATGGAACAGCCAGTCAAGGACAATCCACGTTGCTGGTGGTCTCTTTAGCGCTGTACTCGGACCGTTTGCCGATTCGATGCAATACATTGCAATCGACTCTCTGGGTGTTACCTTTGACGGAGCGGAATTATCACCGAGGATTGGATTTACCTCGGTGTTGTACAGCCTATATTCTCTCCATGCAGCTTTTGCAGATTCTTCGAAGACTCCGGGACCGAAAGGCGACCTTGGACCGCAGGGGCCGAAGGGCGAGAGGGGGGATTCAGGAACCGTTGGACAACAAGGTTTGAGAGGCGTTCAAGGAGATGTTGGGGCTAAGGGATTGAGCGGCGACAAAGGTGATCAAGGACAACAAGGAATCAAGGGAGACTTGGGTCCGGTTGGACCGCAAGGATTGAAAGGAGATATAGGCACAGCGGGAGTAAGCGGTGCTAAAGGCGATCAGGGGTTGCAAGGTCTGAAAGGAGATCCGGGGGTCAAAGGAGATGTGGGAACTGTTGGACCAGCGGGATCGAACGGTTTGAAAGGCGATCCAGGAGTACAGGGAGTCCAAGGATCGAAAGGAGACGTCGGAGTAAAAGGAGATGCAGGAATTATCGGACCCGCCGGAGCAAACGGGGCCAAAGGTGATCTTGGATCTGTCGGACCTCAGGGATTGAAAGGCGACGTAGGAACTCCCGGAGCGACAGGCTCCAAAGGCGATCAAGGCTTGCAGGGAGTGCAAGGGTTAAAAGGCGATGGAGGAATCAAAGGAGATATGGGGACTGTTGGACCGGCTGGATTAAACGGCACCAAAGGTGATCCCGGAGTACAAGGAGTCAAAGGTGATATTGGATCTGTCGGACCTCAGGGATTGAAAGGCGACGTAGGATCTCCCGGAGCGACAGGCTCCAAAGGCGATCAAGGCTTGCAGGGCGTGCAAGGGTTAAAAGGCGATGCAGGAGTCAAAGGAGACATTGGTACAACGGGCTTGACCGGTACCAAAGGCGACGCCGGAGTCAAAGGAGATCTTGGAGCAGTCGGGCCACAAGGAGTCAAAGGAGACAATGGTGCAACAGGATTGACTGGTACAAAAGGCGATCTGGGTGCGCAAGGCATCAAAGGAGATATCGGAACTGTCGGACCACAAGGAGTCAAAGGCGATATTGGATCAATCGGACCTCAGGGATTGAAGGGTGACGTAGGCATCTCCGGAGTACCTGGCTCCAAAGGGGATCAAGGAATACAGGGCGTGCAAGGGTTCAAAGGTGATGCAGGTGTCAAAGGAGACATTGGAACAACTGGCTTGGCCGGTGCCAAGGGCGACGCCGGAGTCAGAGGAGATCTTGGGGCAGTCGGGCCACAAGGAGTCAAAGGAGACAATGGTGCAACAGGATTGGCCGGTGCTAAAGGAGATATCGGAACAACGGGCTTGACCGGAGCCAAAGGCGATCCTGGTGCGCAAGGCGTCAAAGGAGATCTTGGAGCTGCCGGACCACAAGGAGTGAAAGGAGACATTGGAACTATCGGGCCACAAGGATTGATTGGCGAGAAAGGTGATCCGGGGTTGCAGGGAGTTCAGGGATTGAAAGGAGATGCCGGAGTCAAAGGGGACATTGGTGCAACAGGATTGGCCGGTACAAAAGGCGATCCTGGTGCGCAAGGCGTCAAAGGAGATCTTGGAGCTGCCGGACCACAAGGAGTGAAAGGAGACATTGGAACTATCGGGCCACAAGGATTGATTGGCGAGAAAGGTGATCCGGGGTTGCAGGGAGTTCAGGGATTGAAAGGAGATGCCGGAGTCAAAGGGGACATTGGTGCAACAGGATTGGCCGGTACAAAAGGCGATCCTGGTGCGCAAGGCGTCAAAGGAGATATCGGAGCTGCCGGACCCCAAGGAGTGAAAGGAGACATTGGAATAACTGGCTTGACAGGTGCCAAAGGCGATCCGGGATTACAGGGAGTCCAGGGGTTGAAAGGGGATGCTGGGGTCAAAGGAGACATTGGTGCACCAGGCATGACCGCTACTAAAGGAGACATTGGAACAACTGGCTTGACCGGCGCCAAAGGTGATCCAGGCGTGCAAGGAGTGAAAGGAGATATTGGAACCATCGGGCCGCAAGGATTGATTGGCGAGAAAGGAGATCCGGGGTTGCAGGGAGTCCAGGGATTGAAAGGAGATGCCGGAGTCAAAGGAGACATTGGTGCAACAGGATTGGCCGGTGCTAAAGGAGATATTGGTACAACTGGCTTGACC
>CAYLMV010000242.1:0-3693 GCA_964384415.1 uncultured Chitinophagaceae bacterium
TATATTTCTTCCATCGGAGATTTCATGACTTGTCGATATTTCGGTTTCTTGTTCTTTTACTTCTGTCTCGTTTCTTCCACCTTTGCCCATAATGGAGTTCAACTCGCGACATCCATCTCTTCCAATAATGAATTCATTGTCGTGATCGATCATGCTCTGCATATGCAGTTTGGCTGTTTGTATCCGTTAACGTATCAGATTGAGATTCCTCCGGGATCCGGAAGTCTGAGAGCTTTCGAGCAGCATCAACTATCAAACTCGGCGTGGGTACAATTGGCAGAAAAGACTTCGGCGGATGCTTTTAATGCCATCGAGGCCGTGCGATTTGACTATGCGAACAACCGGGCGTATGTATCGGCGGCATTTACCGGCGCGAGCGATTCTCTCATTCTCAAAATTGTCGATGCATCAAACACTCCAGTCTCCATAACGTTTGGCGGGATCAGCAAATATTATGACAATCGGAAGGCTGCAGTCACGGCTACGTTCGACGACTGGGGAGATTGGATGTCGATCGAAGGCCTTTCCATTATTCGTTTGTTTCGATCGCGGGGACTCTATCTGACAGGAGGGGTCATTACATCGTTTACGTCCGACACGACGTGGGCGAGAATTCAAGCCGAGCTCGATTCAGGATTTGTAGAGGTTGCATCGCACAGCCGCAACCATATCGCAACGCCCTATGATACGAACATTGCACGCGTGCCATACAGTGCAGTGAGCGAAATCGGAGGTTCTGCGGAGGATATAAAGAAAGCGCTCAATTTCCCTCCGCTGTTCACTTTAAACGGGAGCAAATACATTTATACGTGGATTGCCCCCTATGGAGATTACGACTCTGTGGTCGATTCATTATTAGGCGTCTATGGTTATCTCGATGCCCGGCTGTACGCGAATCTCGATACAACATCGCCCCGCGAATATGTGTATGGCGATTCGACCTTGCAGACATGGAATGCTGTTCACAATCACTTTGCGCCGTTTCTCCCTACTGTGGAGCTTGGAGCGCCGTCGTGGGGCGGCGGCGACACAAGCGTAAGTTCGTTGAACGGACTGTTCGACGCGATTCTGGCCAAAGGCGATGTGTACCATATGATGTGGCATCCGCAGGTCCTGTATACGGATGTCAATAAGAGTTACCTCGTCAATCATTTGGACTTCATCAGCGGCCGAACAAATGTGTGGTATGTGAACCTGGGCCATTTGTACCTGTACCATCTGCTCCAATCAGGAACAGTGCAGGGAATCACCCTGGCGTCAGCCGCGCGCGGCGAACCGAGTGGCTTTGAGCTCGGGCAAAATTACCCGAACCCGTTTAATCCGGCCACAGTCATCAGTTATCAGTTAGCAGTAAACAGTTTTGTTACCCTGAAAGTCTATGACGTGTTAGGCAGAGAGGTGAAAACTCTAGTTAATGATCGTCAAGCTGCGGGCGTCCACTCGGTGACATTCAATGCGAACAATTTGTCGAGCGGAGTTTATTTCTATCGGATGCAGGCAGGCAGTTACGTTGACACGAAGAAATTTGTACTGCTGAAATAGCATCAATGATTCAACTGCATCATCCCGCCCCGGCGAATCTCATTGAGACCCCCCTTCGAAATCGGCAACAACAATATCCAAAATTATTCTTCACCACATGCATTGTTGGATTCCCGTGCCTCCGAGGTAGAAACATCGCCGGCGGAGCGCTTCATTGTGAGTCTCGCGATTGAGGCTCAAAACCTTTTCCGATGCAGGGATAAAGTCCCTGGTGCCATCATTCCCTGCTTCCGCGACACAACAATGACTCCTTTTTAACTTAATGTTTCATAGATTAGGGATGAGGCGCATTTCATTCCCATCAGGATTAACTCTTCTTTCATCCTTTCGGGCTATTCCCCCTCAGTGTTGGCTTCGATATACTTTTCTATGTTACCGCTTCGGGCTCCGGTCCGCTATGGAGCTATAATTGAAATCCAACAAAGCCATGAAGAGACGATAATGATTGTTCCGGAAATTATCCGCGCTCTGAGGTCTGATCGCTGCAACTAATCTCTCAATAATTATGGAGATCCACCTTGAAAAGATCAATGACAAAGAAAATAATCTGGGCATCCATTGCCTTCTTGTATGCAAACACTCTTTTTTCACAGTATTCTAACGCAACGCTGAATGGACAGTGGCTTTTGCATGGCGGTCCCATAAGTGCCGCCAACGCAGAGGCCGACACAAGTTTATTTTACATAGGTTTTGATGGCAATGGCAATATCATCGATTGGGAAAACTTTGGTCCGGTCGGTGGCACCGATGTTGTAACTGCAAGCGGATTCATTTCAGTGACACTCATCATAGGCAGCGTCAACGGGCCAACAGAAGACACAATTCGGTTCTCGGCGCAACTGACTTCCCAAAACTACGCAACGATGGGCCCGGGTGCGGGACTATCAAGAATACTCAACGTTGGCGCTCTTACCGATTCGTTGGTTGGCGTGGTAAATTCTCCAATTGCCGGCCAAAGAAATATCATGCTTCTGCTAAATAATCAGGGCCAAATTATTTCTTCAACGGGATTGACCACTCCCGTTTCTGGAAGAGTTTATGCGGACTCGGGAATATTCATGGGCCATGTAAAAACGGGAGATGCCTTCATGTATACGGTGGATAGCTTGGGGAGCAGCTGGGATGAATTTACAATTGTTGGTTCTTATGGCAACGATTCGTTGAATGGCGTACTTTTCTTAGACGGCCCAAAAGACCATTCTCCTTATGGTACGGTTCATCTTGTCAGAAGGGGCATTGCAACTGCGGCTGGTATAATTCCGGTGAAAACGGGAGGTGTGCCTCGGAGCTTCTCGCTGAGTCAGAACTATCCAGATCCATTCAATCCGACAACGACCATCCGCTATGAATTACCTCTTCGATCACATGTTACGCTCATGGTGTTCAACAGTTTGGGCCAGAAGGTCGCTGAACTCATAAACAGTGAAGAGGAGGCGGGTGTCTACGATGTCAGATTTGATGCCAGCGGACTTGCATCGGGTGTGTATCTGTACCGGTTGCAGGCAGGCAGTTTTGTGGAGACGAAAAAACTGGTTGTGGTGAAGTAGTTCGGCGAAGGCGACGGTCCTGTGAACACAAATTCTCACGAAACATAAGCAAATTTTAGTTGCCCGCTCTTGCCGCAAATGTAAAAGCCCCTGTAAACACAGGGGCTTTTTTATTGCTCCATTGATCTTAGTGGAAATAAACCCCGCTCAGTCTTAATGACCGTGCTGCATCAAAGCAGAAAATGAACTTTCGTAATGCCATCTTTACATAGAATTCTCTCAGCATTTCCGGACAACGGTACGTTTTGGACGCCCGTCTAAAATATGCGGGCATGACGATTAGAATAATATGTCATTCCCCGAGCGTCTTTATCGGGAATCATAATGTGAGCACTACCTCGAAGGCAAAGGTACCAGTAGCGATGGAGCATATTGAAAAACAGTTCACTGGGATCATCCTCTTCGAGGGGGGAGAAGTCCCGAATGGATCTTTTGCGGCGGGGCCGTCCCCCTGATTAATAGGGGATTGCTTCGTCCCCCGACAAAGGACGTCGGCGTCCTCGCAATGACCTGTTTTTGAAATTGCGTCACCACGCCTTCCCAAGTCTTCTTTTTTCTCAGGCAGAAATTCTGTATCATCTTTTATGCCTCTGAAAATTGCTGC
>CAYLMV010000243.1:0-3690 GCA_964384415.1 uncultured Chitinophagaceae bacterium
GATGGAAGCCATGCTGTTCGATACCCTAGTAGAAGAGAAACAGCAGCATCTGTAAATAGTCTATATCCCCCTGCAAACCGCATGGTCATTTGATTATTTGCCAATGAGTTTGTTATAGTGGCGGTTGAAGCATCAGCAATAATACATGACCCGGGTTGATTATTCGTTGAAACATTATCTCCCATTGCTATCGTATTACCCCCGCTTGCTGTTGCGTTGAAGCCCATCGCTGTTGAGTAATTTCCGCTTGCTGTTGTTTGATAGCCCATGGCTGTTGCATCCGTTCCGCTCGCTGTCGTGCTTGCGCCCATCGCTGTTGAACCAAAACCGCTTGCTGTTGTGCTGCCTCCCATCGCTGTCGAACTACCTCCGCTTGCTATTGTGTTGTTGCCGGTAGCAAATGAAAAAAGTCCAGTATTTGTCGAATCCCATTGTGCACCGTTTACCATTCCGGCCCTGAATGCTGCATTAAAGGGATCCCACATTAGACGCGGCCCTGTGCCTAATGAAGGAAGTGCAGCGCCGGTATAATTACCAAGCATATAGAATTCGCCGTAGGCCACCATTTTCATCAGGACATTGCCGGCGTTGTCTGTGACGACAAAACTGCTGTTGTTACCGTTCGAGGGGAGTCTAATGGTTGTGCTTTGAGGAAAAAGGGGGCTAGTAAAAACAACCAGCATGACAACGGTGAAGAGTAGAAATTTCATATCGCGCACTCCTTTAGTATATGGTAGTTTACCATTACGACACTTTTTGCTTGAAAAGATGGTTGGAGATATTTTATCGTCATTGATCTTTTCTTTCAACGACATTCATAGAGACATTCTTTTTCTCGTCGACGAGCGTTTGGACGACAGTAGAAAGTTTATTGAGTGATGTCTCAAGTGCAGAGATCTTTTCCTGGGCTGCCTGTAATTCGCTTGTTCGTTTCTCCAATTCTGCGATCTTTGCTGTCGCTTTCTGCAATTCACTCGTACGTCTCTCCAGCGCCTGCAAACAGATCATTTCGATGCCGTCCATATCCGCAGTGGCGAGCGAAGTATCGTTGCCAATCGTGCCATACGTATCTTTTCCAAAGTAATGGTAAACATCCTGCGCCATCGGCCCGTAGTGACGGAAGTGTTGCGCATCCTGTTTCTTGTAGTTCCATGACCCAAGGCGGATTTGCGAAATGCTTTGCAGAAAATATTCTCCATCTGCCTTCGCAAAGTGCTCTTTCTTTGTTGAATCGGAAGTTGTACTCCAAGCGTTGCTTCCATTAATCAAATATACGCTCGTCGTATAGTCGGCCTTCGTGAAAAACTGATACCCTCCGTCAAATATCGCCATCATTTGATTCGGATTTGAGGAGAATAGCCTTGAGCGGGTTGATTTATCACCTATAATACAGCATCCAGCGCCAGTCGCACCATTTGTTGAAACATCATATCCTATTGCGGTCGAATAATCGCCGCTTGCTATTGCGCCATCTCCCATTGCTGTCGAAGCAATTCCGCTTGCTGTTGTGCCCCAGCCCATCGCTGTCGAATAGTTGCCGCTTGCTGTTGTGGCTAGTCCTATGGCGGTTGAAACAATCCCGCTTGCCTCTGTGTTACTGCCCACAGCCGTCGAAGAATTCCCGCTTGCTATTGCGCCATCTCCCATTGCTGTCGAATAATTCCCGCTTGCTATTGGGTTGAAGCCCAGTGCAATTGAATACTGTCCAATTGGTGCACTGATTACAGAGCCGACCCTGAATGCATCCCACCCAAACATTTTCATGATCACATTATTGTTGTTGTCTGTCACAACAAAACTGCTGGTGGTATCAGCTGTGGGGAGTTTAATGGTTGTGCTTTGCGCAAAAAGCGCGTTTGTGAAAACAACGAGCATTCCAATCGTGAATAGTAGAGATTTCATACCGCGACTCCTTTAGTATGTGATGGGATTCTTTTACAATGCTTCTTTGTATTAAAATGTGGTTCAAAACATTTTGGGAATCATTGTTCTTTTCTCTCGACCACATTCATCGAGACATTCTTCTTCTCGTCAACCAGCGTTTGAACAATGGCGGAAAGTTTATTGAGTGAAGTCTCCAGTGCAGAGATTCTTTCATGTGTTTTCTGCAATTCGTTCGTTCGTTTTTCCAGTTCTGCTGTTGCCAGTTGCAACTCCGCAGTTCTTTTTTCCAGGGCCTGAATACCAGCCATATTAACGCCATCGATTGAGATGCTGTTAATCCCGAGGCTGTCCTTTCCCCCTAAATGAAATGCCGAATAGAAATCCTGCGCCATTGGGCCAATGTATCTGATGGACAAATCCGATCCCTTATAACTCCACTCAGTTATCGGGATTGTTCTAATCTTCTTGAGGAGTTCTTCACCATCAATTGGCCGGAAACTTTGTTTTTTATTCCGGTCGCAGATATTAGTCCAGCCGCTTACTCCGGCATCCATATGTACGCCGGTTGTCAATCCGGAATCTGAGAACAGTCTATATCCGCCATCAAACCTCATGGTCATTTCATTATACGCGGATGAGTTTGTCACAGTGCTGTTGGTTGAGGCATCGCCGATAACACATGACCCGTTGTATCCATTTGTTGATACATAAGATCCTATAGCTGTCGTATAAAACCCGTTTGCTGTTGTGTGATAGCCCATGGCTATCGAAGCAAGCCCGCCCGCCGTTGTACTATATCCCATCGCCGTGGCAGCATCCCCGTTTGTTGTTGTGTTAGATCCCATCGATATTGAATAAGGCCCGTTTGCTGATGCATTATAGCCGATCGCCGTTGAATATCCTGCGCTTGCTGTTGTGCCGCTACCCATCGCCGTCGTACGACTCCCGCTTGCTGTGGTGTTATCGCCCATCGCCATTGAATAAGCCCCACTCGCTGTTGTGTTATGACCTATGGCGATTGAACCCGTCCCAGTATTTGCCGCATCCCATTGTGAGGCATCGACAACGCCGGCCCTGAATGCAGCGAAAGAAGGATCCCACGTAAGACGCGCGCCCGTGCCTGTCACCGGAAGAGCAGAGGGCGGATAATTTCCTGGTATGTAGAATCCGCCGCTGCCAAATATTTTCAATAGCACTACGTCGAGGTTGTCTGTCACAACAAGGCTGCTGCTATTATTAGTTGTAGGGAGTTTGATAATTGTGCTTTGAGCAAGAAGCCCGCCTGCGAAGACAACCAACACTCCAACTGCGAATAGTAGAGATTTCATACCGTACACTCCTTTAGGATGTAGTGGATTTCTTTCGGTGCAGCACTTTCTTCTTCCTTGTTATCCTGATCCTGGACGACTCGTTGAAAGTGAACGAATTTCTACTTTCTCATTGTCACGCGCACGGGGCGATAGACCTGGATGATGCTCGGATAATAAGGCACACCAATGCCTGCCGTCTCTTAGAATAGTCAGGGTGTCTCGATGACTAGAACTGATCGGCTGACAGCTTCACTGCGTGCACGAACTATTTGAACTCAACTATGGAATGGCAATTTCAAAGGAAGGGAAGATCAACATGCGTAAGGTAGGATATAGACGCGGCATTGTCAAATGCTCAACATCACAAACAGCACTCGACGATGAACACCCAACGATTGACGCCGGGATAGTATGTATTGATGCAAAACATTTGCCCTATGGCCAGCGGGGGGCCGCACTCTTGCTATTTCTGGAAGCGATCTTTCGCCTGAGTTAA
>CAYLMV010000244.1:0-3689 GCA_964384415.1 uncultured Chitinophagaceae bacterium
ATTGTGCAAATTTATTATATCCCGACGTATTTCCCTTAAAAAAATCATGACCGATTGGTATTGAAAAGGGAAAGGTTGAATTGCTCGATTATGCTACTCAAATGAAAAAAAGATGAAGCAATCGAACATTATCAATTCACTCTTAAATAACTTGCCGCCTAACCACTCGCTCAAGCTGAGGGGAAATCCTAAGTAATAATCCGTTAGTGTTAGCAAGACTGATCCGCTCCAGAAATCCTACACCCTTGTTCGAATCGATGGATCCCGGTCATCTCTCATGTAGAAGCAACTCGATGGATCGTTCCATAGGGGGTCTCAAGGTTGAGGGTCTGCAAAACACTTAAGATCGACGACGGTCTTTTTATTAACTTGACAAATTCAGGCGAAGATACTACTTTTACCATTGCCATCGGGGATTCCTTCTCCGATCATCGAATTCGATACTCCTCAAGAGCGTTAATGCAGGATTCGTGTTGGTGTGCCCGAATCTGAATGAACGAGCTCTGCCACCTTCGGACTCTGCTCCGAAAGTGCCTAGCGGTCAGAAGCCTTTTGCGCGACCGTGAACCAGGATTTAAGAGCGTAAGGACATTATGAAAAGACTGACAAGGAGGATGAATGAGACATCTCACCGTTCTAGCGTTAGTGGCATTTCTCTTGCCTATTACCGCATACGCGCAGACAGCAACGATGCCCTCGGGCAGCGGCACCTCCGGCGATCCGTATCTCATTGCGACGCTGAATAATTTGTACTGGGTGACCCAGAATTCCAGCTCCTGGGGATCATACTTCCAACAGACTGCGGATATCGATGCATCCGCTGACAGCAGCTGGAATTCGGGAGCCGGCTTTACTCCAATCGGGACTAGTTACAATTCCACATTCTGGGGTGTGTATGACGGAAACGGACATACGATCTCCGGTTTGTATATCTCTCAGAGTACGGGTTTCGATTTAGGGCTATTTGGTGATATCTTTGGCGCGACGGTAAAGAATATCGGTCTTTTGAATGAACGTGTGACTCAGACACGCAACGTCGGCAATACTGGTGGTCTTGTCGGCGCGGGTTACCAATCGACTATAGACAATTGTTACACTACCGGAAGCGTGACTCTCGGCCCCGTTGAAAGCCAGGGCGTCGGCGGCTCTGTAGGTGGGCTTGTCGGCGATTTCCCCACTTTTCCTGCCAACTATATTAATATGAATTCAACAGTGAGCAACAGCCACAGTACCGCAACTGTCACCGGAGCACGTGATGATGCTGTTGGTGGCCTGGTTGGAAGCAGTGGAACCATCCAGGGTACCATCACTCTGAGCAATTGCTTCAGCACCGGGGCTGTCAGTGACGACTCAAGCTCTGCCTATGTTGGAGGACTTGTGGGCGTTAATTTTGTCAGCCAATCAATCGATTGCTACAGCACCGGAAGCGTCAGCGCCGCCGGCAGCAACAACATCGTCGGTGGACTGGTAGGATGGAATTATACGTCGACTATAAGTGATTGCTATAGCTCTGGAAATGTCGTTGGCGGCACTGATGCCGGCGGACTTGTCGGCTCTAATACCTCCGGGACAATCAACAACTCTTTCTGGGACATTCAGAGTTCCGGACAAACAAGTAGCGCCGGCGGAACCGGTGAAAGCACGGCGGCGATGAAGACACCATCCACGTTTACGGGTGCGGGATGGAATTTCGCGAGCACGTGGGCAATCGATACAGCGATCAATAGCGGTTATCCCGGATTGCTCTGGCAGTCCGAATATGTGCCTGCCGCCCCATCAGCCTCAACAAACACGAGTACGGGCGTCACGCGCTCCGCTGCCAGTCTGAACGGATCGGTAAGCGCATTCAAGGGGACCACCACCGTGAAATTCATTTATGGAACTGTCTCCGGGAATTATCCGGATACAATCGCTGCCTCTCCAAGCCCGCTCAGCGGATGGGGTGCTGTTGCGGTGTCGGCGACCATCACAAGCCTGTCGTCGCATCAAACCTATTTTTATCGCGTGATTGCTTCGAGCACGTACGGATCTTCGCAAGGGAGCGAACTGAATTTTACCACAAGCAGCCCTCCAACGTTATCGACTGTTCCTGGTTCGAGCCTCTCCTTCAATGGCACCAACCAGTATGTTTCAGTCCCCGACGATTCGTCCCTGGAGCTCACGGACAATCTCACTCTCGAAGCCTGGGTGTATCCGACTGGTTCCGCCAATTTGGCGATTATCTACAAAGGAAACTATAATTACTTGTTCCAGATCTTTCCGAACGGAAACCCGGGGTTAGGACTCTACAACGCCTCTTGGGGGTGGATCTATAGCGCGGGAGCCGTGCCGACGAATACATGGTCTCACGTGGCACTAGTATTCCAAACTGGGACAAACGGCGTCAAGTTCTATCTCAATGGTGCGCTCTTGAGCCAGCATACGGCGCCCGGATCACTTATGACAAACACAGGAGAATTTGCCATTGGCAAGCAGGCACCGGGGAATTGCGACTGCAATTTCTTCCAGGGAAAAATAGATGAAGTGCGAATGTGGAATGTCGTGCGAACTGCACAGCAGATCCGTGAGAGAATGCACAAGACATTGACCGGCTCGGAAACCGGACTGATCGCATACTGTCAGTTCAATGAGGGTTCAGGAGCAGTAACTGCAGATTCTATCGGTGAAAACCATGGAACTCTTGTTAATGCTCCTGCGTGGACTACATCCACAATCCCCGTCGGCGGCGGAACAAGCAACAGCGTTTCAAGTTTCACCAGCGGCACAACTGCACTGGGAACCGTATCGTTAACAACAACCGATGCATTCGACAATGCCGTTGATCTTACTGCAACACAAATCACCACTGCTCCCGACTCACTTCCCGGATTATCGTCGACGGAACTCACCGATCGTTATTGGGTGGTTGACGCATTCGGCACAACCGGCACATTCAGCTCCACTCTCGCATTTGTTGTTCCGCCTACTTTCACCAATAGTGGTGCGGCAAGTCCCAGCTCATACAATCTCTACAGACGTAATTCAACGAGCGACGGAAGCTGGACTCTCGCAGTAAGCGGCGCATCGAGCGTGACCGCCGATTCGGTGGTCTTTGATACCGTTTCATCGCTCGGTCAATTCACAATTGGCTCCGGCACACCGCTCCCTGTCGAACTCGTCTCGTTCACGGGGAGTTCAGAAAGACTGGATGCAGAATTGACGTGGACGACAGCGACGGAAGTCGACAATTACGGATTTGAAGTCCAGCGTTCGCCGGTCGGTAACAAGTCATCCGCACATACGTGGGCAAAAGCGGGATTCGTTCAAGGAAGCGGAACGTCAAACTCATCGAAGAAATATTCATTCACCGACAGCAATATCCCTGCGGGCAAATACTCTTACAGACTCAAACAGATTGACCGTGCCGGTACATTCAAATATTCTGTTGAAATCGATGTTGTCGTTGGCGCCGCGCCAAAGGTCTTTGAGTTGTCGCAGAACTTTCCGAACCCCTTTAACCCGGCTACGAATATTCAGTTCACTGTCCCGAGTGATGGAAGAGCTACGGTGAAAATCTATAACGCACTCGCACAGGAAGTCGCGACGCCCTTTGATGGAGTTGCGACGGCTGGAGAATATCATCAAGTAACTTTCGATGCCTCGCACTTGGCAAGCGGGATATATTTTTCGCGGTTGGAGTTTGGCGGGAA
>CAYLMV010000245.1:0-3651 GCA_964384415.1 uncultured Chitinophagaceae bacterium
TAGCGGACGTCTCCCCATTCCACAGGAGAGAACTTTGCCTGCGCCATCGGCAGCCAGAAGTGGTTGCTCGGATACGCCGTGTCGGGTGTGGCCTTTTCAAGGGTCCAATTGTTTTCCCCCTTGACATGATACGCGATGATATCCGACTTATCGTTCTCGTACCGTGCCCCGCCGACAACCATGAGATCTGTTCCGAAGTTTAGTTCCGTCATCGCGTACGCCGCGTTGTAATCCTCGGTGTACTGATAGTCGTTGATCGCGTTGTTGTAGGCTCCGTTATAGTAGTAGTAGCTGTTACTATAGCCGTCGACAATGAAGTCTGTTATTTCACGAAGAGGGGCAATCTGCGGAGCCCAGATAAGATTGCCGTATTTGTTGTTGAGAAAGCTCTTGTAGAGTGATTGATCGTTGCTCGTGAAACCGTGAGCATAGAACCCAAAGGCAGACGGATCATAAACGAGAAACGAAGAGAACTTCGGGTTTGCGATGAGCGCTTGCTCGATCGCGTTTGTGCTGTAGCGAAGCCCCGCGTACGGTGCGCTCTCATCGTTGTTTCTCACATAGTGTCTGTGTGTACCCCCGACCTTGAAGAATCCCGACGTGACATTCGGGAAGTTGAACGGGACCTTGAAATTTGCGGAATAGGTCTGGTCGTTCTCCTTGAAGTCGGCCGAATTGTACCCCACTTGCTGAAGGTGATTCAGGGTGTCATTGAATCGCTCGTAACTGATAAGGCTCTGCGGTGGCACGTTGGACGGAACCGGCGTAGAGTAGATTCCCGAACCCTGGGAGAATTGAAAATTATCGATGGTGGGGTTGAAATTCCGGGAATAGTTGTTCGCGACGCTGATATCGGCCGCTACGAACCCGAAATCGTATTTTCCCTGCAATGCATCGACGGCAACATCGGTGTTCGCCTTGCCAGCTCCGAAATTGAAATTGAGGTTATGGCCGACGTAGTCCCAGTTCGTCTGAAAATCCTGATAGTCGGAGTGAAGGCGGCTGGCCATGTTGATCAGCGAGATCGAACCGGCCGGCAATCGGTAATCAAGGACAAGATTCCCGCCGTAGCGGCTTCTCGTTTCGATGTGCCGGTCGAGCGTCATGCTCGAAACGGAGACCGGGGCATATCCGAGGCCGGGGGTGCGTGTGTCGTGGTCGAGCTTATATGAAGCGTTGAAATTGTCCGCACCCCGGTCGTATTGTTCAGCATTCAGCAGCACGTAGACACCGAGATGGTCGTCGAAAAACCGGTCGCTGACCGAGGCGAGAGCCTTGTAATTCTTGTAGACGTTGTTCTTGGCTGTGTACCCGGACTGCCACATGAGATCGGAATGGAGACCGGACGGAGCTTCGCGCAACTGCATGTTGACGCTTCCGCCTATCGCGTTTGCATCCATGTCCGGAGTCAAAGCTTTATACACGTCGATCGACTGAAGCATGTACGGGCTGATCATTGTCAGGTCGACGCTTCTGTCGTCCTTTCCGGTTGAGGAGAGCGTGATATTGTCAATCGATACCACGTTATACTGCGGGGCCATCCCCCTGACGACAATCTTGTCGGCCTCGCCGGAACTTCTGAGTGTTGAAATGCCGGGGAGACGGCCGATGGCTTCGGCAGCGTTGAAATCCGGCAGCTCTTGAATTTTTGCCTCGGACACCACGTTCACAATCGTGTTGGATGCCAATTGCTGATTGATGGCCTGCATCTGGCCTTGCGCCTGGGCGGTCACGACGACGGTCTGTCCCGTAATGGCCTGCGGCACCAGCGCAACATCGATCTGGGTCTCCTCGCCTTCGGCAACCTTGACCGGGATGCTGACTTTGACGTATCCCAGGTACGAGACGACGAGGGTCTGATCTCCGGACGGAACGTTGTGGATAACGTAGCCGCCGTTGACGTCCGTCGACGCCCCAAGATTCGTATTCTTCACGACAACATTGGCTCCCGGAAGAATGTCTTTTGAGTCTTTGTCAACGACTCTGCCCTTCACCGTGCCCGACTGAGCTGCAAACGCCGATATGGAGAAAGACAAAAGCCCCATCAGGACAAAGAAACTACTGCGTCGAATTTGATACCAGGATAATTGCATAGACTTCTCCTTGCGTTAGAAGGGATACGGAAAGTATCACCCGGCTCCAGGATATGAGCGGCGTTCATTCCAACTCATACGCATCGACAATTCCCCGCGGAGGATGTCGGTGTCCGATTGTTGATGAAGCGGAACTGATTTCGATAATCGATCGAAGCGTTGTGGGCAGCTCATAGTGTGAACACTTTTGCAGCATTATCACGAAGGCAGGTCAAGCAAAAGCCCTCAGGGTCGCGGGATCAAATGAAGATGGGGGAGCGGTAAAAACATGTACAACAAAACATCGGGGATAGACAGCAACCAGCAGTTTGCATTGCGTCCTGCAAACGATTGCACCCCGGAGGCCGCTCCTCCGATAGAAATCAGCAACCGGCGGGACCGGATCCGGCCCCGCCGATCGCATGGGTAATTATTTGAGGAGCATCATTTTCTGTGTTTTCACAAAACTGCCGGCGGAGAGACGATAGAAGTAAACTCCGCTTGCCAATCTCGTGGCGTTGAACGGTACTGCGTACGACCCTGCCTGCTGTCTCTCGTTCACCAGTGTTGCAACTTCTCTCCCGATGATGTCGAACACCTGGACGAGCACTTTTGAATCCTGTGCCAGGTCGTACCTGATCATCGTGGTCGGGTTGAACGGGTTTGGATAGTTGTTGTAGAGCGCGTACGATCGAACAACACTGCTCAACTGTCTCACACCGGTCGGCAATTGAGCCGGATAATTAATGCCGGTGATCTCGAGGTTGTCGAACCAGACATTTCCCTTCCACGTCGAAGTATCCTGCGGAGAAGCGATGACAACGCCCACTCTCATCTTCTTCGATGGATCGAACTTTCCGGCGGTTTTCAGCGAATCCAACTTCGGGGTCGAGATGGTGTTCCAGGAGTTGGCCTTCACCTGCTTGCCGACTGTATCGACGACGGCGACGCTGTCGGTGGATCCGGCGGACAGATAGAAGGTCACAATCAATCCGTTCGGCATTTTGTTCGGCAGGTACACGTCCAACGCTACTGCGGTAGCAGAACTGTCATGGTTCACGCTTTGCACTGGAACGGAATCGCGCGCCACTGCGAATTTTCTCGGCGCGTTGGCGAGGTTGATAGCCGCCTGCAACACTTCTGTTCCATTGCTGGTCGAGAGATCGGGAACAACCGTTAGAACGCCTGTCGCTCCAAAACTCGGAACGAAGAAGCTCTGGGTCTTTCCGCTCTCAAAGTCGGCCGCATTCCAAACCGGAGGCGGCGCTGCCGTAACGGTATCAAGAAGTGTTATGTTG
This sequence comes from uncultured Chitinophagaceae bacterium, assembly GCA_964384415.1. Taxonomy (GTDB): domain Bacteria; phylum Bacteroidota; class Ignavibacteria; order UBA10030; family UBA8401; genus JAGVPT01. The sequence continues at coordinate 3,371 of CAYLMV010000245.1, forward strand.
TCGACGTAGATTACGCCGTCCCACGGTGTGTTATGCGGCGTCAATTGGAGTCCGGTCATGAATCCTTTGCCTACACCGGGTGCGTTGTACGCAAAGTTTTTGTCAACCACAGCGAGCTCCGCCATCCTGAACGTGAGTGGATACCAGACGCTCTTCGGGATGTCTTTTGCGTAGTGGACGTTCAGCTTGTTCTGGAATGCATTGCTGTTCTCGGTCCAATCCCAGTTCGTATTGTCCATTCCGTAGGTATCGATCTGGAGACTGTCCGGAACATGCTGGGT
>CAYLMV010000246.1:0-3612 GCA_964384415.1 uncultured Chitinophagaceae bacterium
TGCCCTTCATGGACGGTGTCTCGACGATCAGGGCGCTCCAGCGAATAGATCCCGGCGTGAAAATAATCGCTGCCAGCGGCCTGGCGGATAATGAGAGGATCATCCAGAATAGAAACCTGAAGATCGAAGGATTTATGCGGAAGCCCTACACGACCAGAGATCTTCTAAAAATGCTTTCCATAGTCCTCGGGAGAAGCAAGGCATCCGGCGATGAGGTGCCGCTGAAGGTCGTTCACCGGACAAACTAATAACCCGAAATGCAATGAACGGGAACACTGCAAAAATACTGGAGTTCGATTTACCGGCAACGGTTCTCATCGTCGACGATGACGAATCGATTCTCGGAGCATTTGTTGAGCTCCTGGAGCTGGATGGATATAAGCCGGTCGTTGCGCACAGCGGAGAGGAGGCTCTCGCAATATTTGCAGACAAAACACCGCAGCTTGTGTTTATGGATATCAACATGGAAAACCTTGACGGGCTCGAAACACTCAAGAGAATAAAACAAGAAAATACTTCGGTCCCCGTCATTATTATAACCGGAAACGGAACGATGGCCACTGCTGTCACGGCGATGAAATTCGGCGCATTTGAATACTTGACGAAACCGATTGACGGAAAGACCATTCGCGGTATTGCGCGTCATGCGATCGCCAGCACGAGGGAATTCTCGTCAAGCGCAATGGATCAGAAGCGCCAAGGGAAGCGCGAGGATAGTCCTTACGAGATCATCGGCAACAGCATCCCTATGCAGGTTGTCTACAAGCTTATCGGCTCCATAGCATCAACCCCAAACCAGACGTCCGTCCTGATTACGGGGGAAAGCGGTACGGGAAAAGAGCTCGTCGCCCGCGCCATCCATGCGAACAGCGGGAACAATCGGGAACCATTTGTTGCGATTAATTGCACCGCACTCGCGGAACAATTGCTTGAGTCTGAATTGTTCGGACACGAAAAAGGGTCCTTCACGGGAGCAACAGATCGGAAGGTCGGGAAATTTGAACTGGCTCGCAAGGGCACGATCTTTCTCGACGAAATCGGGGATGTCGCTCCCGAAATGCAAAGGAAGCTGCTTCGGGTGCTGCAGGAGAGGCAATATGAGAGAGTTGGGGGGAACGAGGGTCTGAGGGTGGAAGCTCGCTTTATTGCCGCTACAAACAAGAATCTGACTGAAGAGGTTAAGCAGGAACGGTTTAGGGAAGACTTGTTCTACCGGTTGAATGTCGCGAACGTAGAACTTCCTCCTCTTCGTGAGCGAGGCGAGGATATTCTCCTGCTCGCCGGGTATTGTTTGAGAAGGTCCAATGACCGGCTGGCAAAGTCGATCCGGGGATTTTCTGAAGATGCCCTGCAGTTCTTTCAGACGTATTCGTTTCCTGGCAATGTTCGCCAGATCGGAAACATGATTGAGCGCGCGGTGATGATGACAAAAGGGAATCTCATCGACGTAGATATTTTCGGAGAACTTCCTTCGGTTGTCCCGTCAGCATCGCCGAGTCTCCCAATCGTCAGTCACGATTTCAGCGAATCGCGGGATCATGTCCTGAATCTCTTTGAGAAACAATTTGTCGTATCCGAACTAAACAGAGTGAAGGGCAACGTTACGCGGGCTGCAAAGGATTCCAAGATGACGAGACAGAATTTTCAACGTCTTATGAAAAAACATAACGTCGCTTCGACCGAATTTCGCCCCTCATAAACTTCGTTGTAGGTATTTCCCATTTCATCATCTCTCCCGCGCCAATTCTGAATTGGCTGTGACAAATAGCACATGGCACTCTGCGTCCTTCTCGCATACTAAAACCCCTCCAAATTCACCATAATCGCCGTTCTTCTGGATTTATCCAATGGCATCCCGTTTGTATCAAAGGTTGACAAGCAACTAATAACATACAAGAAAGGCTTGAAACCTATGAACAACGAAGAAACGCCCATCGCCACCATCCCTTTTAGCGAAGCGCGGAACGCTCTCGTCACAAAATTTGAAACAGAGTATGTCATCCTGCGGCTCAAGGAGCGCGGGGGAAATGTGACTGCAGCCGCGAAGGCCTCGCGGATGACAAGACAGAATTTTCAACGATTGATGAAGAAACATGAAATCACCGCGGCGCGATATAGGAAGTCAAACGCACAACAAGAAGTGAGTAAAGGCGACACTTTATGAAAAGGTTCAACGACTCTCCGATCCGAACGAAGCTTCTCTTAAGCTTTTCTACGATTGCGTTGATGTCGGGCGTCATTGGATATGTTGGGATCTCCAAAATCCGTGAGCTCGATGCGGCCGGTAGAAACATCTATGAACAATGCACTGTTCCTCTTGTCGAGCTCGATGCAATATCCACAGACTTTCAGTTGATCAGGAGCGCTTATCGGGACATGGCGAATGAACAAGAGAGTGCGAGGATCCGAAGCCTGATTGTGCGAAGGGAGCAGTACTCAGAGGAGATCGCGAAAAGCGCTTGCGAGTATGAGAAAGCAATCTTCACGGAGAAAGAGAGAGAACAATATCTTCGATTCAAAGAAAACTGTGTGCAGTTTCTTACGGATCTTCAAACCATCGACTCGTTGGCCCTCGCGAAAAAAGACAAGGATGCACTAGATCTTATGAAGAGAGGGAGTCTCCAGCAAACATATGACACTGAGATGAGAGTTATTCACGAGATGGTTCAGTCAAAGCTAGATCTGGCCAGGCACACATCGGACGATAATACCGCAAAAGCAGATGCATCTATCAAAATGATGATGGGAACGATTGGTTTTGGCATGGCCCTCGTGTTGGCAGTCGGCATTCTAGTGGTCCGCAAGATCGGACGTCCCTTCTCAATTCTAATGGCGCAGTCAGAGAAGACGGCCGCGGGCGACATTCGCTCGGAGATGATATCTAATTCCAGGGATGACGTAAGCCGACTAGAAGAGTTTCTGCGACAAGTCGAGCTAGATCTTCACGATGCGGTGGAAAGATTTGACGAAGCTTCAACGGCGATTGCCGGCGCTAGCAGTCTGTTTATCCGCAGGACAGAAGCGCTGGCGCTAACCGCGCAACAGCACACGAGTTACACGGGCGAAGTGACGAGAGCAGCAGAAGAGATGGCGAAAACTATTACTCAAGATGCCAAGGAGAGGATAGTCGTAGCTGAGACAGCCCATCCGTTGAATCAGGGGGCCGGAGCAGGCTTTTCCGATGTTGGACAGACCGGCGAAGGAATGAATAAGATTCCAGAGGTTGTCAATGAACCAGCTGCAACGTTCTGCGCTTTGGGTACAACGAGCGACCAAATTGGAGAAATCATTGAGGCCATGAACGATATCGCGGATCAAACAAACCTTTTGACTCTTAACGCCGCCATCGAGGCGGCACGGGCAGGCGACCAGAAGCGGGTAGTACACTTATTGCATATGAGAGCCCGAAACTGGCCGATGGAACCCCGATGGTCACGTTCGTGATCGCCGAGGGATCTGCGCAAAACTTTTCACCAAACACAAATAAACTAAAGGAGAACAATATGAAGTGGTTCAACGATCTGAAGATCACAACAAAACTCGTATCAACCTTCTCAATAATGATGCTCCTCATGGGACTTGTCGGTCTCACCGGATGGAACAGTCTTAACA
>CAYLMV010000247.1:0-3576 GCA_964384415.1 uncultured Chitinophagaceae bacterium
GGTCGTGCTGTACCGCTATAGACCTGCGGTTCGTGGCTATTCAATACTTTCGATATTTCATTAAGAGATACCGTACCTGCGGCGATCTGCGGGATCGTGAAGGAAATGCCGCTAAGGCTTCCCCTTAATGTCGCTAGGACAAAATAAAACGCCATCAATTGGCCGACGCTGAGTGTTCCGTAAAGAACCATCCAACCCCCGACGACAAGGATGACAATCGCCAGAAACGACACGGACGTTTCGTGGATCACACGGAAGAGGGTATTTGACCATGCAACACGCTTTCCAATTTCGTTGAGATCGCGCAGGTTCTTTTCCTGTCTCTCCAACTCTATATCCTCTGCCGATTGGATTCTTGTCAATGTAATCATTCGAAGAAGGAAGAGGATCCCCTTATTGAACTGCCCGAAAGCTTCCTGAGAGATGATAGAATGCTTCTTAAAATTCTTGGCTGCAACAGCGCTCGACCACCATAGTATGGGGAATGCCGCGATTACGCAAAGAGCCAGGAGCCAATTGACATAAAGAAGTACAACTGTCAATAAAAAACCTGTTACGAAGGTCGGCAAGAGAACAGACGCAATCGCGTTGATCATCTGGTCAATGTTATCGGTGTCTTTGAGAATGACAGATTGAAGTTTCCCCCGGTCAGCGTTCGTATAGAACGGATGCGAGAGTTCAAAAAGTTTCTTGAGCAGCGCCAGCCGGAACCGCTGGATCGCACTCTTGTTGACCTTCAAAACCGTGTATTTTGACCAGAGGTTCACGCCCCCCTGCAGGATGTTGAGAATGATGAGAAGACATCCCAATAATATCAGTTCGCGCGCGTCCCGATGCGGAATCGCATCGTCGAAGATTCTCCTGACCAGGTAGATCACCGGATACACGAGCATTACCTGGGCGATCGATCCCAGGAGGCTGGCACCGAGGATACGGTAGTGCCCCTTGAACAAAGAGTGGAACTGACGCCAACTAGTTTGGTCTTTATTTTTCATGATTTTATCCGAACAACCTTCGCAAGGTTTGGCGATCTCTGCAACCTAAGCGTGTTTCCACCGGAAAACCTTGCGAAGGTTTCATTCCCCCTAAAAGGTTGTCAATCGTCTCCGTTCATATTCCCGGCGGTCGTTGATCGACGGAATGATTGAATAGTGAAAGCCCAGAGTCAACGGTAAGCACGGAACCTGTGGTACGGGCCGAATAGAATTCCGAGGCTAGAAATACCGCAGCCCGGCCAATGTAGACGGGATCGATCGGCGCACTATAGAGTGGAATGTATTGGTTGTATGTCTGCACCGGATTCTTGTCTTCAGCGACCGCACCGGGGGCAATTCCGTTTACCCTGATCCCGTAAGGCGCCAGGTCGACTGCAAGCTCTTTGATCATCATGCCCACGGCGGCTTTGCTGGTGCTGTAGGAAATGTCCCTGATTACCAGCCATTCGTGGATAGAAGAAACGAAAATTACGGAAGCCTGAATCTTTTGCTCGATGATCGTCCCAACAATTTGCTTCGTCAGATATAAAGGGCCGGTGATGTTTGTCTCGAGCGTTTTCCGAAGGATTTCAATATCAACGTCCTTCACTTTTGGGGGACCTAACCGAACCCCGACATTATTCACGAGAATGTCGATAATAATCTCTTCTTCCTTAAGTGAGCGACAGAGTAAATCTGTATCTTCTTTTGTTGTGATGTCGGAAAGAAAACCTCTTGGGCCCGAGCTGAATGAGCTGAGCTCTTTCTGCAGCAGGGAAATTTTGCCTGCATCGATGTCGGTGAAGTAAATATGCGCTCCTTGCTTGGCCATCTCCAGTGCAATGCTTCGGCCAATGTTTTGGCCCGCCCCTGTGACGAGCACATTCCTTCCTGCGAGGAGTGATCCTTCTTGACCGGTGGATGAGCCGAGCGGCCTGGGACGCATCAACGGCCGAGGCTTTGGCTCCAGGAAGGCTCGCAGGGCGGCCATTATACGTCCTCGAATACTCATTGCACCGTTTTCTTTCTGCGACGATCGAGCGATTCCTTTAGAATACGGACGTAGTCCGCACTAGAGTTGTGTTCCCGGATCACCGTATTTCCTCCGTGAATCCTCCGCCGCAAGAGGACGTCTGGCAAAAGCATGCTTTTTAGACCGATTTCCGAAGCGCGGGCATACCAGTCGATGAAGTCTCCCAGCACCCGTTTCGATTCAAACGATCCGACACTCAGGAATGAAGACTTCTTGATCACCATCGTCCCCTTACAATATCCCGGAATAATCTTCCGAGATTCGTGATCAGATACTTGCTCGGCATTCAATCCGTTGTGAAACTGTTCCATGTGCGCAAAGATCATGTCAAGATCAGGATGTTGTAACATTTCGGTGAGCTGCCGCATCAACTTTTCCGGCATCCAAAGGTCGTCTGCATCGAGAAAAGCGAGTACATCGCCCTGCGCCCGGGCCAGTCCAAAATTTACGGCGGCGCCGATACCGGCATTTTGCTGATAAAGATAATCGATCTTCGCGCCGAATGATCTGACGACGCCCGACGTTCCATCGGTAGAGCCGTCGTCAACGACGATCAATTGGGAGGGAGGGGATGTTTGCGCCAGCACGCTGTCAATTGCTTGGCCGACGAATTGCTCGCAATTAAACGCCGGAATAATAACGCTGACATTCGGCTGGTTCGTTGTCATCTCGAGATAGACCTTCTGAAGTATTGAAGAATACTCACCAATAGGCACCCGAATCGCATACACCGATTTCCTTCGGTTTGTATTTTGACGGCATGTCTATCCAGGCTTCATTGAAGTAGTCCCTCTTCCATCGCTCCTGGTCGCGCCAACGGGCGCCGATAACTCCGAAAAGCAATTGCAGGTCTCCTCCGGGGGATATGCTGATCTTGCCGATGCTCTTGACGTACGAAGCGATCGGAACCGTCAAACCCGCCGCCGCGATTAATGCAACGTCGAACTCTTTGCTCCTGATGTTCGATGCGATGGATTCAAACAGCTTCAAGGCATTGGGATACTTGTCGTAGGCATCGCTCGAAAATCCATACGGGAATTCGACCGCATCGACACTTTCGGGATAGAACCACTGTTTCCCCGTTTTCGACCAGACGCGCTCAAAAATCTCTTTTGTCGCCCTTTCCTTTAGCAACTCCGCGAACGGACAAACAATGAGAATCCTCTTGCCGCGAAGATATTGGAGGTAGCATCTGTTCGAATCGGGCGGAATGGATTTATCCGGAACGAGGTCTCTATAGTACACAAATTTATTCGTGAGGCCATAGAACCGAATGATCTGAGGATCAATAACTCTGTCCAGAATAAGTCCGACGTAATCCAGAGTTCGTGCGCTTTCGACATACATCTTGTTGTAATCCAGGTAGAAGAGAGGATCCGCCGGGAAAATTCCGGCTTGCGTGAATCCGTGTAAACGCAAATGCCGTTCAAAGACTTTTGACTTGACAGCAGAGGGATGTTCGTTTAAGAAAACCGGGTAATACATCCAGAATTGTTCTGAGATTCCGATCCGCCCAGCTGCAAAAGGGGTGTATGATTCGATCGCAGTTTTTAGATCCCGAATGAAGTC
>CAYLMV010000248.1:0-3574 GCA_964384415.1 uncultured Chitinophagaceae bacterium
TTGACGACGGCAGGATCTTCAGCGGTACAGGCAGCGACATCAGCAAAGATGGCCGGAGCAGTCAAGAGCACCGATGATGGGCCATCGACGAGCGTCAAGCCTTCATCGATCTCCAAGAAGACGAACCGGCCCTCCAAAGCCGAACAGGCATTCAAGAACAAGAGGACGGTCGTAAAATTCGTTGAGGATATGAAGAAGACTGTTCGCAAGGTTGTGCAGAATCACTCTGGGGCATCGGACGCAGAAGCCGTCGCATTGAATTCTTCAAAGAATAATCGCAAACTCTCCACAACTCGAATGAGCGCCAATGACGGGGCTGTTGCTTCTTCAACTTCAGACGCCGGAGTATTCTCCAGTTCCATTGATGTTATTTTCTCGGGGAATCCGTTGATCGCCGTTGCCGACACAACGCTCAATATCTATACCAAGGGACAGAAGCAGGTCAGTTTCACGGTCGCCGATAAATATGGAAACCCGCTTTCCGGCGGCAGCGAGATAAAAGTAACCGCCTCGGGTTCAGGAGCGTCACAAGTTACGTTGACAGGCGATATAGACCGGATACTTCCGGACACAAAGGACAAGGCATTCACCAGTTTCACCGTATACGCGAAAGATACAAGTTCCGCCGGACTTTTACAGAGCCAGAACTTCAGTCTCACTATACTCGTGACGAGCCCCAACGGAAATGTAGGGCGAACATTGAACGGGACAGTTTTCCCCAGCGGAGTCTCCGACACCACAAACGTCGGGAAGCTGGTGCTCATTGGTGCTTCCACCGACTCGTTGACTGTTACCGGCGGGGGTGGAATTTCCTCCGAAATTGTACAGTTCCAGGTTTTGAATGTTAATGGCAACCCAATTCAGAATGTTCCGGTGCAGTTTGCGATTACCCAGGCTGTCGGAGGGGGTGAGTACTTCAACCCGACAGTTGGGACCTCAGACGCAACCGGCAAAGTTCAGACAACACTTTTTGCCGGCATTCGATCCGGAATGGTTCAGATAGTCGCAAAGGCAAAGCAGGACACCTCTGGAGTTGTATCAAACGCTAAAGCGGTCTATATAAGAACTGGCATTATCTCGTCGATCGCCATCATTAATGTCTCTTCCACAAATCTTTCCGTCCAGGGAGTGGGGGGCAACAGTACAGCGACGATCGTTTTCGAGGGGCGTGATTCTTTGGGTAATCCGATTGATGCATCGAACTCAACGCCGATCAAATTCACCTTGCAAGGGGATACGACATCCAGGGTTTCTCCCTTGGTGTCCAAGTCCGACCCGGTAACCGGGAGAGTGACGACGAGTTTTACTACGGGGATCAAATCTGGTTTGGGATATGTGACTGCATCCGCGAGGAATGACTCTGTTCAATCGACTCCGGTTCAGTTCACGATCTCTGGCGGATATCCCGACAGTCTCCATTTCTCCATAGGGCCGCAGAAACTGAATATTCCCGGGGCGGCTGTATATGGAGTAACCGACAATATTAGCCTTGTCGTAGGGGACAAATATGGCAACCCGGCTCAGACGGGAAGTGTTATCTACTTCAGCTCAACCGGCGGTGTCATGCAGTCGTCCACTCCGACGAATGCGGATGGGACTGCCAGCGCTACCCTTACCTCGGGTAATCCGATTCCACCGAACGGCTTTGCTGTGATCACGGCGCAAGTAGGTGCTTCTCCGGCCGGCATGCCCTCGTCTTTGCGGAAGGGAAGACTTGGTAAGACGACCCAGGCTGTTGGAGGGACCCTTGATGGTTTAAGTGGGGCGCCAAGCTTCACTCGGTCGACGTTGGTATTGTTTTCGGGATTCACGACCATTTCTTCGCCGGATACTAATTTCTCCATAGTGGCTGGAGCCTCGCAGGATGTACGTTATTTTGTCGGAGACGCCAAAGGAAACCCGCTTTCGGGCGGCTCGATAATAAAAGTATCCGCTTCCGGCCCGGGATCCCAGGATGTTGAAGTATCGGGTGATGTGGATAACACATTGGCTGATGTGGTGAGCAGCGCGTATACCCACTTCAAAGTTTCCATTCGCGACAAGCGAACGGGCGACTTGAGCCAAACGGAAGCGTTGATACTGAAAATTGACGTGACGAGCGCCAATTTTAATTCATCATATTCATTTCTGGGACGTCTTCTCGGTTCCGGGGTGTCGGACACGAATAAGGTGAGCAGTGTCTCTTTCATCGGATCGACGAACGATACAATCGCCGTCGCGGGCGCGGGGGGCGTATCGACGGATACTCTTTCATTTATCGTTCGTGACAACAACAAGCTGCCGGTAAAGAATGTCGCAGTGCAATTCCTGTTCTCGGTCGGATTGAACGCGAGTGAATACATAACTCCGGCTTACGTGCTGACTGACTCTAACGGTATAGCGAGAACTGTCGTCAATAGCGGCGTGCGTTCCGGATTGATGAAGGTTGCCGCGAAGGTTCTTGTCGGATCGGCGACAATCTCCTCTGCCGACGTGCCGGTGTACGTGAAGACCGGCCCCATGGCCTCGATCGCTTTGATTTCAATCGACAACAAGGAATTGTCTGTCAAGGGAGTGGGAGGAACGGAAAACGCACTCATCACCTTCGAGCCTCGGGATGCATTGGGCAACCCGATTGACGTAGCAAATCAGACTCAAATATTTTTCACGATTCTAGGAGGTCCCGGTTCCGGCGAAATTGTCTCTCCGACATCTCGTACCACTGATCCATTTACCGGCAGGGTGACGACGACGCTGACCTCCGGGACGAAAGCGACAGTCTTGCAGGTCATCGCCCAAAATGCAGGAGCCACAATCCAATCCTCGCCTGTTCCTATCGTGATACACGCCGGTTTCGCCGATCAGGCTCATTTCACTGTCAAAGTGGATCTTAATTCTCCGACGAACGTATCGTTTGTCACTCCTCCGCCGCAAGGTGTATTTATAGATGTCATTGCCGGCGACAAGTACAGCAATCCTGTGAACCTGGGAACTGCTATATACTTCTCTTCAACAGGGGGAGTTATCGGCGCTCAGGGATACACAGACGCAAATGGGAATGTGGTGCAGAAACTCCAAATCGGAAACCCAATTCCCGCATCTGGGAGAATATGGGTGAGCGCACGTACGGTTGGTCAAGGGGGAAGCCAGGTGCTGGATTCTACGTCTATCGTTGTGTCAGGCGTACCGATTATCTCGCTCATTGGGGCGCCCGACACGATCCGTGTGTTCGACGGAGCGTTTGTCGACATAGCATATACTGTTCAGGACCGCAACGGGAATCCTATTTCTTTAGGTAATCTTGTCACCGTTGGTGTGAGTGGACAGGCTGCCGGGGATATCACGCTGTCCGGTGATTTTTCAGCAGCTACGACACGGACCGGATATTCGTTCAGAGCCACCGACAAAATACCAAACGGCGGTACCCATGGTGATATCACCTTCACGATTACAGTGAAAGGGGATGCCGCGCCGAATGGCGTTTCGGTGGTCTTCCCCGGATTGCTGTATGGACCCGGCGACATCGTCGTAGCCCCGTCAGCGCGACAGCCTGCTCAGATCGCGTTCAAGAACATAACCACGAACGATATTTTTG
>CAYLMV010000249.1:0-3555 GCA_964384415.1 uncultured Chitinophagaceae bacterium
TGTGCCTCCATTTGCGACAACCAGCCGATATCGGCGCCGTTGGCAAATTGCGCGTTTGCCTCGAAATTCATGCAAAGGGAGAGAAACAAAACAATGATTGTGAATGTGATTGCTTTCAAATCCGATTTCCTTGAAGTCTCCATCACTTTTCCTCCGAAAATATTCTCTGTCGTTGATCTACGGACTCACTACTAATGGCGTATGACTCTGCGGCTGTTTCGCAAGCGATGTCAATGAATCCAGCACGAAGACCGTCGGCCCCGGAGTGCCGTCGTCGTTCCATGCGCTGTGTTCGGGCGCCCAGTAGAGAACTCCGATTCCTTTCGGCGCATTGCTCATTGTGTTAATGAGATCTGCCATGAACTGCAGTCGTCCTTCGGGGGTTACCGGCCACAACATGTCGTCATTGTTTTTCACCCTCGTGCTGTCGTATCCTGTCTCCGCAACAAGAAAAGGTTTGTTGTAGCGATTTGCACACTGCTCCATATTGTTCCAAAGTCCCTCCAGCATGCCGTGATGCCACTCGGGGTAGAAGCTCTCCGCGATAATGTCATACTCGACGTGCGCAGCATCCAGGTGATCGAAGAACCATTTTGTCACCGGCCAATTCGCTCCCTGGTCGATATGCATCACGATGCGGGGCGGCGAGTTGCCGGCCGCAGATCTGACGCCTCGAATGCCTGCCTTGAGAATCCGCGTTAAGTGGTTCCATTGTCTTGCCTCGTCGTACGGCTCGGGAGGATTATACTGTGTGGACCCCGGAATCTGAACTTGCGCGAGCGGCCATAACGTTCCTCTCGTGATCTCGTTGCCGATCTGAACCCAATCGGGCATTGCGCCTGCATTTTTCAACCGCGTGATGACATCGCTCGTGTACGCTTCCACACGGCTTTCCATCGAATCGATGCTCAATCCCCGCCATGCAGCCGGAATATCCTGATGCTGCGGATCGGCCCAGGTATCGGAAAAATGGATATCCAACATAAACAACGATCCGCTCTCTTTGATTCGCTTCGCGAGCGGGATCGTGTGTTCAAGGGAATTGTCCGGAGCGTTCCTCACTGGCGAGACGAAAACGCGGAGGCGGAAGGCTTTCCAGCCATGGTGAGAGAGGATGGTCAGCTCGTCGCTCGGTGTTCCGTTTTCCTGGTAGTTAATCTTGCGGCCATATCTCCCCTTCGCCGGTGCGTCGAGAGCAGAAATATCGGCACCAAGAATGAATCCTTGCGTCTTGCCAATCGCATCTCTTCCAACCTTCATCGTCACTTCATACTGCGGGGATACATTGAACGATTTCACATCAGCGAGCTGAGCCGCTCCTTTGAACGAAGGGAACATGTTTTTTGGAATAAAGATGGGAGCGTCGCTGCGCAACGGAAGGATTTTCAGAGTGAGACCATCCGACCAGACATCAGGGCTAAAACGCTTGAGCCCGATTTCCCACGTTGTTCCGTTATAGAAATTGTCATCCAGCAATCGCTTCCCCGAGGTAATCCTTCCCACATCGCCGGCATAGTCAATATCGAGGAACAGGTCGCTGAGATCCGGCGGCATGATCTTTGGCAGCGTTATTTGCCAAACTGCGGCCTTATCGAACGTTGAGTCGTCAGGAGAACTTGCCACTGCGCAATTGCGCCAATCGACAAACTTCCCCATTTTGACCGGCGGCACAGTCCCTGCATCCCGGACCTTCTGGAAAGCTACTGCCGCGTTCTTCGGTTCGACGGAGAAGGCATCTTGTGTAAATATGCCATCGCCCTCGACGCTGCGTAGTTTCACATTCGAACTGAGCAGTTCGTGGAATGCAGGGAATACTGAGAGTGAAAATGATTTTGTGTCGCGCGATAGGAGGTGAATTTCATCCGTCTCGGCGAACAGATCCGCAGGCGTGATCACCAAATGCTCGCCGCCATTAAGCCTGAGCTTCCAGGAATTGTAAGCGTCTTTGGAGGAGAGCAAAACTATATGAGCATCTCTTCCATCCGTAGTTGTGGCGACGATTGCCTCTCCTCTGGATGGTTCAACATTTCGAACATAGATGCGCCCGCCCTTGTGGAAAACGTCTACGGACCGCGAATGCATCAAAGTGATCGTTGATTCATCGAAAGCAAACTCGGCGTTTTCAAACGGAGACGTCATGAAGAAATAATATGAATCTTTGCCGTCGGCCAATGTCGCAAATGGCTGGGCTGTCGCATACTTCAAAAGAACTCCATTCATCTCCAGATTGACCGGCCAGATAAACGACGATTGCGAGGGAATTGTCACGGGTTCGCGCGGGATCACAATTTCTTCTGAAGGAAGCTCCAGGCGAACCTGCACTCCCTTCTGTTCGGGAAGAGTATACTTGCGCAGATAATTGTTGAAGAAAAGAAATGCATGATTGCCGTCAGCCCGCGCTGAAACCCGCAACGTCGTCGTGTCGCCCGGTCCGGATGGAACAACATCGGGAAGGTGAGCGGCCATGGGGGCAAGATCGGTCCCAAATTCCCGAATGAACTGATGGAGCACTTTGAGCTTGTGAAAGGTTTCATTCATTTGTCCGAATTCGCCGAGGGGAGCTTGAAAATCATACGAGATGACGGGCACGTCATTTGGATAGCCGGTCGCCTGGGATTCCTGCAGTGTTGTCAATTTTCCGTCCGGGTTGGCGCCTCCGTGATACACGTAGTATCCAACAAGATTCACTCCCGAACCGAGCGCGCTTACGGCCATTGACACGATATCATCCGCCGACACGACCACGCGGCGATGATAGGTATCTTCCATACCGCCTCCCAATTCCACAGTGAATCTCGGATAGTGTGAGTGCTGGATCTCTTCAGCTGCCGAGGGGAGACCTTGCATAATACCCGCGGTCCCCACAGGGCTCGCCACATGAAACTGAAAGACTCCCTGCGGATCGGGCCGGAGTTCTCCTCTGCTTCCCGACCACGGCTCGTCGGGATAACCTCCATAGACCGGAACGAATGCGTGAGGAGGAATCACGGCATTGTCCCATGCGGTTATTGTGTAAAGTGGAACGTCAAAGCCCGCCTCGATCGCCATGCGCTTGAGTGTCAGAAGGTATCCTTCGCCGCCGTTTGAGGCACGGTTCCCGTACTCATTTTCGATTTGGATCCCGATGATTGGTCCGCCGTCTTTCCACAGGAGCCCTTTGAGTTGCTTTCCGATCTCATTGTAGAAAGACTGCACAGAGGAGAGAAATGTAGAATCGCTCACGCGCGTCGGACATTTCGCCAGGAGCCAGTCGGGGAAGCCGCCGTTGCGCGCTTCGCCGTGGGCCCACGGACCGATACGCGGATAGACATAAAGTCCGTGTTTGGCGCAGAGCTCGACAAAGGTCCGAAGATCCCGCTGGCCGGTCCAATCAAATTGTCCCTCGATCTCTTCGTGATGGATCCAGAAAATGTAGGTGGCCACGACCTGAACTCCGCCCGCCTTCATTTTCAGGATTTCCTCTTCCCAATACTGTTTCGGAAAACGGCTGAAATGAAATTCTCCCATCACGGGGAGCCACGGTTTGCCGTCGAGCAGCAAGTACCGGCTGTTCAC
>CAYLMV010000250.1:0-3551 GCA_964384415.1 uncultured Chitinophagaceae bacterium
TACCCATAGAATCCCATCGATCATGAGATTTCAACTTCACTTTCTTTTATAACGTCTTAGGGGGAGATGCGTTTAAAATATACTTAAAGAGGCGGGAAAAGTCAATTAAAGGAAGTGCGACGGGTAGAATTGAGCTGCGAAGAGGCATAAGAACGTGCTCGCGTGGTCCAACCCCACCCCTACCCCTCCCCTTGATCAGGGGAGGGGTGATGTGTAGACCTAAGAATTGCAATTGTTTCACGAATAGCCTTCAAGACTGTTGCGATTTCCCTATCTACTTGTTCGTTCGTAAATCTTAAGAAACGGATACCGAGAAATTCGATTTCTTCTTGTCTATTCTTGTCATACAGTACGGCCTTAGAGGTCTTGTGAGAAGGGCCATCAATTTCGATGGCAAGATGAACCTCCGGACAATAAAAATCCAGTACATAAACGCCGACACTGTATTGGCGTCGGAATCTTTGGCCATCGAATTGTTTGCGTCTCAGAAAACTCCACAGCCGTCGCTCGGAGCCTGTCATGTTACGCCGAAGTTCACGCCGGCGTTGTTTGAGCTCGCTTCTATTGAATATCTGCGTCATGTTCTCCCCTTCCCCCAGTCGTTGCAGAATTGCGGCCTAAAGATGAACGGGTAGAATGTGTCCACCTGCCAAAGGGGGACTACAGGGGGTCCTCTCATTGTTCCTTTGAAATCAATTGTTCGAACGTCCCCACGCCCTCCTCCCCTCTTTTACCCGACGTGCACAAAAATATAGGTCCCGACTTGAAGTATTGAAGTGCTAAATAGGAGATTTGAGAAGAAACTCAACCTTACAAATTAAGTGCAGCGGGATCTTTTATCTAACCGTTCGTTCTTTTTCTCTAGCACTTTTGGGTAAAACTTGATACTTTGCCACCTGATTCAAAACGGATTCTGAATTCACAAGACATTGAACGGCTGAGGTTTTCTGTATGGATCTCTTCTCAATCATGAGGGGGCTCGGGGGGCTCGTCGTCGTTACCGCACTCGCCTATCTTTTCTCACCGAACAAACGCTCTATCAATTGGCGGCTCGTCGCTGTCGGCATCGGGCTTCAGTTTCTCTTCGCCCTCTTTGTGTTGAAGGTAACGATCGGGAGACTTTTGTTTGATGGAATCAGCCGGGGGTTCGTTCGACTGTTTGGATTCGCATCGGTCGGAGCCCAATTTGTCTTCGGTTCCCTCGCAAGCCCGGCGGGGTCATCCGGCAGTCTTGGATTCTTCTTTGCATTCCAAGTTCTTCCGACGATCATCTTCTTCGCATCATTTATGGCGGTCCTTTACCACCTGGGCGTTATGCAGCGGATCGTTCAGGGAATGGCATGGGTGATCGTGAAATTTATGCGCGCAAGCGGAAGCGAGTCGCTCTGTATTGCTGCAAACACGTTTATGGGGCAGACCGAAGCCCCTCTCGTCATTCGCCCCTACCTGGCAACTCTAACACAATCCGAGTTATTGACGATCATGACAAGCGGCATGGCCCATATCTCCGGAGGGGTGATGATCGCGTACTACACCATGCTCGGCGTTGCGTTCGCCAAGTCGCAAGGAGCTCCCATCGACACGTCCCAGATCTACTTTGCAGGACACCTCCTCGCCGCATGCATTATGGCCGGCCCGGCAACTCTTGTCGTCGCAAAGATGCTCTTCCCCGAAACCGAGGAACCGGTGACAATGGGTACTGTAAAGCTCAAAATCGAGAAAGCTCACTCGAACGTGATCGAAGCGGCGGCGGCCGGAGCTTCGGACGGAGTAAAGCTGGCGCTGAACGTGGCCGGAATGCTCATCGCCTTCATCGCTTTGATTGCTCTGATTAACTATCTTCTCGGAGTGTTGGGGTCCGCCACAGGGTGGAGCACAATGACTCAGGCCAGGTTCGGCATGCCGTTGTCGCTCGAACTTCTTTCCGGCCTCGTCTTCCAGTTCATCGCGTTTGCGATCGGAGTGCCGTGGAGCGATGCGCTGAATGTCGGAAGCCTGATGGGAATTAAAGTGGTCCTCAATGAATTCGTCGCCTATTCCAAAATGGCGGATGCCATCACCGCGCATCAGCTATCGCAGAAGGCAATCGTCATTGCGACGTACTCAATTTGCGGATTTGCCAACTTCTCTTCCATTGCCATCCAGATCGGCGGCATCAGTCCACTGGCCGAAAACCGGCGCGGCGATATTGCCCGCCTCGGATTGAAAGCCCTCCTCGGCGGCACCATTGCCACATGGATGACGGCATCGATTGCAGGGATGTTTGTTAGTTGATTTCTTGCTGCTCTGAGTCCACCACGCGAAGAGAAGGTCTCGATGTATGAAATGATTCTCAGAGAAATGCGCTTCTTCACTTATGTTACTTTCTTTGCTCGTCCAAAGAAAGTAACCAAAGAAAAGACGCCGAAATCGAACGCACGTGATGGCTTCCTACACGCGAGCCGCCGATTTCAGCCCTTCAATGACTTCACCGTCTCCTTGGCTGAAATCGAAACGCACGCCATCACTTCCCTCCCTCATCCGCCGCGATTTCGGTTTCCCGCCCGCAAGGACAATGACTACACGCCATGTGGGAGATTACGCGCGATTTTGCCATTCATTATGTTCATCCGTTATTAAGTCTTATCCCTTTGTGCTCATGATATTACTTGAAGGACGATTCTGATGGAAAAGAACGAAAAAAAATACAAGTGGTTTGCACTCGGGGACATCAACGGATTCTTTGGATTGATGTTCGATAATTTGACCGTCCTTTCATTCCTCGCCGGGATATTGATTTTTGCGTTCAAGTTTCCGGCTGACATTGTATATACCCGTATGTTTCCGGGAACGGCATTTGGCGTTCTCTTCGGAGATCTCGTATATACGTGGATGGCGTTCCGTCTCGCAAAAAAGACCGGCAACACGAAGGTGACGGCGATGCCCCTTGGCCTCGATACTCCATCGACAATCGGCATCGCCCTTGTCGTCCTCGGTCCCGCTTTCATCGGATTGAAGGCCGAAGGCCTCGCCGAACGCGACGCGGCGATGATGACATGGTACATCGGGATGGCAACGATGGTGGTCATCGGGTTGATCAAAATCGTCTTTTCTTTTATCGGACAATGGGTTCAAAAGGTGGTACCGCAGGCGGGACTTCTTGGCTCTCTTGCGGGCATCGGGCTGGCGCTGATCGGATTGGTACCGCTCGTCGATATTTTCGGAATGCCGCTTGTTGGAATGATCGCATTGGGGCTCATCCTCTACTCTCTCGTCGCCCGCATTCGCCTTCCAAAGAATTTTCCCGGAGTCCTCGCCGCGATTTTGGTCGGGTCGGTTGTCTATTATCTGCTTGGACCCACAGGCTGGATTGGCGGAACATACGCCGGTACGCCGCCGATGGATCTTCATTTCGGTCTTCCTGTTCCAACCCTCGGCTTTCTCAACGGCCTCAGTCACGCCTGGAAGTATATGCCGATTGCCATTCCATTCGGATTATTGACGGTTGTCGGCGGCATCAATGTAACTGAAAGCGCCCGCGTAGCCGGCGACGACTATAATACTCGTTCGAT
>CAYLMV010000251.1:0-3531 GCA_964384415.1 uncultured Chitinophagaceae bacterium
CGGAAGTGAGGCATTAAGAACTGGATAAGAAAGAGGAAGTAGGCAATGGAAAGAACGAAAAGTATTATTCCCTGTTTTCTTTTCACGTTCCCTAGGATCATGTAGAGACCGATCCCCGCTGTATAGAGCGGAATATTCTCCTTGATCGACAGGGCAAAAACGATCATAACCCAGAAAAGCACCATCTTCTGTTCCACTAAAAACAACAGGGCAAAGAGAATGATCACGATGCACAATGGCTCAAAGTGGAATTCAAACTGATTTACCCCGTGCAGCGGCGCGTAGAGCAGGTAAGAAACGGAAAATAGGAGCGCAATATTGTGTGAGCGCAGAAAATGCATTGCGATCAAATAGACCGGAATGGCCCCTGCTGCCAGCCAAAGAGTTTGAATAACAAGGAGAAATATTTGTTGATTGAATATCTTGTAGAGGAGCGCAAAGAAGAGCAGAATGAAATTGGCGTGCCGCCCCAGAAAATTTGGCGTGTCGATAGTGTTCTGGAAGAGATCTCCCCGCGAAGTATTCCACACGATCTGTGAATAAATGCCCAAATCCTGGATGTGGTAGTGGAGTTGGTAAAACTTGTAGAGTGTGACAGTAATGAACACCGCGCTGTAGAGCGCCGTCGATGTCAGCAGAAACATCCACGGCTGCTTAACTCTGAAACGTCCCAGGCGAAGGTTCTTGTCATAAAGGGTCGGCAGGAGTGCAATATTGAGAGCAAACAGCGTTACCGTCACCCATAGATATCTGACGAAACTCACCGAGCTGTCATCTCCCATCTGTCCCGCCCTGTGCGCCGACACATAGTGATAAAGGAAGGAGTTCTCAGAAGATCCAAAAAGCCACAATGCGACCACCAGAAGCGCCGCACCAACGACGTAGCACAGGATGAACAGTAGTTTTTTTCGATCAATGTTCATTGTCAAAACGTTCGATTATTTTCTTTCTTTCAACAATTCATGCGGCGGGATGGCGCATAAATGTCCTTCGTCCCTCACCGGGATCAGCCGGCGAGTATCCGATTCTGAATACCTCACGGGTCGGAGTTCTGAAGTTGCCCGCCTATGCGTAGGCCGAAATTCGTTTTCGACGAACTCACCACGAAGAGCGTAAACAAGAATACCGGATTATGATTGTAGAAGATCGTGTCGCTGGTGATCGCAGCGACGAGAATTGCAAGGACGACATAAATGGATTTTCTTTCTTTCAGATCAGCCAGCAGCCGATACATGACGATGAAGAAGCCGACAAACATCGCCCCGCCAAAGGAGAGGAGAATCCTGAGATAACTTGAGTGAGGGTTATTCAGCAATGCGGTCCCTCCCCAGACTTCGACAAACGGCAAATCATGATCTCTGAACCCAAAGAGCACCTGCACAAGAGGAGAATCGCGCAATAATTGAAGATAGCCGCTCCAGATATCGGCTCTCCCGTGCGTGATCGCGGCGAAAATGATGTCATCGATCGACATGAGAGACCCTATCATCGCAGGAACCAGAAAACTGAGAAAGATCAATAGGACGAAAATGAATTTCTTAGGCTTTTGAACCGCTGAGGGAAGAGCAAAGTACAACAACGGCACTGCGGCCATCGCCCACGGTGTCAGCCGCATTGACCAAATGACATTGACCAGCGCCAGAAGCAGGATGAAAAACCATTCCGGCCTTGTTTTTCGGAAAATGAAATTGAGGATCAAGACCAGCATGCTATAGGCATCGATTCCTCCCGTTGATCCGTCAAATCCAATGAGTGTGATAATGTACTTGTCGAAGAGGAGATCGTCAAATTGATTGATGCCGACGTCCGCCGCAGATCGAAACCCGGCGTTAAAGTAGTTGAAGTACACGAGGTACGACAGAATGACATAGATCACATAGGTGACGTTCACAAATTTCAAGAAGGAGGAAAAATCTGTCTCAACGTTGTCGAAAGCAAGATAGAGGAAAACGAAGTAGATAAGGAAGGAAATCTCTCTCCAGTTGACGCCAAGGACCGGCGCCAGAAATAAGTTCAGGACAACGATCAATGCCAGGATGGCCTGCTTCCTTTCGAAACTCCGATCGGCATGGACCGGATAGTACCGGAGGAACAAAATCAGGGAGAAGAGCGTGTAGAGCCCGGAAAGGAACGGATATCTAAACGTCGTCAGGTAAACGAAGAAGGTCAGATAGAACAATACGCTAGGCATTATTCGCCCTGTCCGGTGTTCTTGAGCACTGAGAGGAACTCCTCCGTATGACGCTTCACGGCAGGGTTGTTGTCGGCAGGAAAATTCCGGACGTAGTCCGACAATTCTCTCCAGCTCCTGGGACAAAAAATCCCGACCGAATCCATGATAGCATCCGCATCCTTGTTTTTGACCCCCATCAAAACCGCAAGACTCGCCGAGGGAATGCCGAAAAGCTTCGCGTTAATCAGCGCCGATGAATAGGTCGACAAGACTATGTTGTTCCGGCTGTAAAGGGACTCGACTGGCAAAAAAGGATCGTCAAGAATCATGGCGTCGCGGACTAGACTGAATTTGCCGGGTTTCTCCACGGGGTGCATCTTGATCACCAGAGTATAGTCCGGCAATTCCGAACGAAGCAGGTCGAGAGAGTGGAGTTCGTCGTTCAACTCGCACTCATGCGCCTCGACGGATGCGTTGGAAACGTAAATCATGTACTTCTGGTCCGCCAGGTCGACCTTCTTTTTGAGTATTCGATTGATCCTCGTTGTGTCGATCACCGGCAGAGTGAAGGTGCGCTTGGCCGTTATGACACTCTTTTCCGGGATACTCGCCAGTGAATATTCAAACAGCGCCGACTGTCCATAGCCGAAGCTCTCGCTGATGTGCTCCAGACTGAAGAGCTTGACGACAATTTTCTTCACGGCATCGAGAAACGCATTTTTCGAAGTGTTATACGATACGATTCCCTCGTCGACCAGGAAGTTCACGCTGCGATTCATTTCCCTCGAAAGACTGACGAACATTTCCAGCGGTTTCTCTTTGTCGCTGAAAAAGAACAGATTGTCGATCGGCCCCAGGTCGTCGAGGATCTTTCTGATCCGTTCGACTTCCCTTCTATGGTACTTCACATATTCGAACAGATTCCAAATCCGTTTCTCGCCACCACGGTCAAAGCTGACATGCCTGCAAAAAAATTTTTCATAATCGAAGAGGTGGTCGAAAGAATTGAATTGCTGCGTCGCCGAGCCTCCTTTGCCGCCGGAGTAGTTATAGACGTTAAACGTCACGACAATCGACTTCACGTTCTCAAAATTCCGTTGTACCAGCTCTGCAATTTGCGCGCTGCGGAAGACGTGGTACGGTCGATGACAGAGGAAAAGGTTTGTCATATCAGCGAACATCTTCGATTAAGAACGCAGGATTGAAGTTATGCCTGGCCAATCTGCGGACAATGATCGCATAGTAGGCCGCCGGCAAGAGAAACACAAGAACGGATCCGACGAAGCCGTTAATATAGAGGAAGAACAAGACCGTGATCGCCAAAGGCAGCAGAACATAGAATAGAAGATACTGCAGGA
>CAYLMV010000252.1:0-3529 GCA_964384415.1 uncultured Chitinophagaceae bacterium
GGTTCGATTACCTTGATCTATACCTGGTCCATTGGCCAGTGAAAGGGAAATTCATCGATACCTGGAGAGCCCTTGAAGAACTCTACCGACAGAAACGAGTAAAGGCGATCGGGGTGAGCAACTTTCTGCGGCACCATCTCGATGAATTGCTGGCTCGGTGCAATGAAGTTCCGATGGTTAACCAGATGGAGTTCCATCCCTATCTTGTGCAACAGGAGTTGATCGAGTTTTGTCAGCAGCATCGGATTCAGTATGAATCGTGGAGTCCGCTGATGCAGGGGAAGGTATTCCATGTTCCGGCGCTCCGGGAGATTGCCGCCAGGTATAAGAAGGACGTTGCCCAAATTGTCCTGCGATGGAATCTTCAGAAGGGGGTTGTCACGATCCCAAAATCTGTGCATCAGGACCGGATCGTATCGAATGCAAACATTTTCGATTTTGAGATCAGCAAGGCGGACATCGCTGCGATCGATCGTCTCAATCGACATGAGCGGGTTGGAGCAGATCCGGATACGTTTGATTTTTGACAGTCATATTTTTTTGGGATCTGCCTTGATAGCCTTTATTGCCCGGCAAGCAGCCGGAATGCTTCTATTCTCAGTCTTGATTGGCATCTGCGAATTAATCGGCCAGCCAAACCCGTATCTTAACACCTTGCAGGGAAATTGGAGTTTCACATTCGTCTCGTCGTTGAACGGGACAGGGACGATGCAGATCAGCGAATCCGGAAAAATTTCTGTCCATGTGTCGCTCGGGAAGTATGATCATCTGTTTACAAATCCTATCGTGCTGGATATGTCAAACGCAGGTATTATCACCGGCGATATTTACCTTTGGGTGATCCCGGTAGGGAAGGTTGATGGGAGCATTTCGCCGGCTGGCAATATCTATGGACGAATTTCGACGCCTCTATTCAATGTCGGATCTGTTTCGGGACACCTTGGCGGGAATGGCGGGGCCGGGACCTATCAGTCCATTGCCGGAAACGGATCCTGGAGTGCCCGGAGGAACTGACGCATTGGGGCAGCCGAGGGAAACCGGCAGCTTTTTTCTATTTGCAATCGCCCATCAATTTTGGTATATTATTATTAGTTCGTGAAGAGGTATGGGATCGTAGCTCATTCCCGCCAATCCCGCTGAAAAGCAGCGGGACGCAATTTGGTTGCATCGCGACTCGTCAAAAGATTGGTTTTTCTTAAATAGATCCGGGGTCGTAGCTCAGTCCCGCCAAAGAGCGGCGGGATTTCGTCCCGCTAAGAATCTGCGGGACTCAATTTGGTTGCATCGCGACTCGTCAAAAGATTGGTTTTTCTTAAATAAATTCGGGGTCGTAGCTCAGTTTGGTTAGAGCGCCTGCCTGTCACGCAGGAAGTCGAGGGTTCGAGTCCCTTCGGCCCCGCTTCGAAAACAAACAGGGTTAGCGTTTCTTGCTAACCCTGATTTATTTTCAGAATCCCGCCGCTCTTTGGCGGGAAAAAAAAGAGGCCCCACATAGTGGGGCAATTTCATTTTGGATCCGACACGGAACTATTCCCTCATGTTCCGACGCTTTCTGTGGGGATAGGCCCCGCAAGTACGATTAAATTTCGCCCCTTTTTGTTCCCTCATCAGACCGGAAAACCTCAATGGAACACCGAATGTTGGCAGCTATGTTAGCAGATAAAACGTCTGCCTGCGGACAACGACGTGGCATTGTGTTAACGGAGTACTGTTAGCAACCACAATCTTTCGACCCGTTAACACCTCCAACCCACTCTCTCAAGATAAACGCAGTTCCTCTTCTTGCGATGCTATAGTTTGACCTTTGGTTTCCAGAGCATCTCCCTAAATCACCTCTCGCCGTCGTACTTTATCGCCGAATAGGGATTAGCTCCTTATTCATGCTTTTGGCCTATTACGCCTCCGTCCAGTCATTAGTATATTTTTTCACGTTCGACTGAGAGTTTCTTCCGTTTCCGTATGAATGAGGCCATACCGTCGGAAGCTGGCATCTAATTGTAAACAAGATGGATTCCGGCTGGAATTTACCCAGCGCAAGCGGGGCCGGAATGACGTAAGCATTGAACATGAGAAACTGCCGATTCAAATAATCACTCTTTTCATAAACTAAGTAGGCATCGTATGAACACGCTCAGAATAAAAGGCAACTGGAATGAAACCGTTGGAAAATTCAAACAGCACTTTGCCAACCTGACGGATGATGATAGTCTTTTCAACGAGGGGAAGGATGAAGAGATCTTGGGAAGGCTTCAGCAAAAGCTCGGGAAGGCCAAGGAAGGCGTGCGCAAGATGGTTTCGGCATCTTAAAGAATGGTTCAGCTCTGCATTATTTGCAGGCGAAAAGCCGCACGGCTCTTTCGAGACAGAGAACGTGAGAATTAGAGCGGGAGTTTCTCTAGAACAAAGCTAGCTCGCCCGCAATTCTTGCATAGGGCGTTCTTTTTATGATATTCCGTATTTACAGGCATTACTCATCATTGTCCGACAACATCTCACACATAATTTAGTATACGGGGATTACACATAAATTTGGAAGGAGGACATTTGCAAATGACAGATGATACTCGCATGACCTACGGCATTTACAAAGGGACGCGGATGAAAGATGTTCCAGCTGCGTATTTGCTCAGCTTGTCGAGAGAAGTGACAAGCGGAGGGCTAAAGGAATACGTTTCCGATAATTATGAAATTCTGACATTGGAAGCGAACCGTGACGGACGGCTCCAATCCAAGAAAAGAATGGAACGGCGATAATTTCGGCAAGCAGAGTTTATTCCGACAACAAGGTTTCTTCTCATCAGGAGAGGACGTGGAATAGAATGGTCAAAATCAAAGTTACTCGGAAGAGTTATACTCGCAAAGACGGCACAAAGATAAACGGCACTACTTACTATAGCAAAGACAAGGGGAGACCAGGCAAAACGCCGGAGAGTGATAAGTTCTTTCACCCCAAAGTAGAGATGCACTGGCATAAGGACCTATCGGCTGGGGTGAGGCGAGCATACGCGCTTGCGGCGCACCGCGGCAATAGACTCTCCACCGCTCGAGCTCTGCAGGCATTAGCCAATGTGACAACGGACGCCAAGACCGGAAAACTGGCAAAGGTCGACGCAGACCATTTCTTCAAGCATTAGTTCGCTTTCTGCTAATAGCGTGATGCGTTACCAACGGATAAGGCACGAAAAATTCGTGTTTCTCAGGATTACAGCAACAAGGTTATTGATTCTGACTTCCGCAACTCGCCCTCAAGATTGAAATGTATTGAATCATGGAGAAGGATATGACATGCCTCCCAAAAGATGATCCAAAATCCTACGTATGAGCAAAAATGTATCCGACCAGCTAGTGGAAACATTAGTCGAAGCAGGCATCCAAAGGATCTATGCAGTTACAGGGGACAGTCTCAATCATGTCAATGATGCTGTGCACCGCAATGGCAAAATCAAATGGATCCACGTAAGACATGAAGAGACCGCTGCGTACGCAGCCGGAGCCGAAGCTCAATTGAATGGCCTGGCATGTTGCGCGG
>CAYLMV010000253.1:0-3427 GCA_964384415.1 uncultured Chitinophagaceae bacterium
TGAAGGCCGGCAGCTACAAACCGGAGCTCTGCCTAACCATTTGTGGCATCGACAATCTCTGTCCTGCAATTCGTGCAATAAACAGAAAAAGTCCAATAGCATTTGCATACACATATGACAAAGACATCGATACTAAAATCAAAAAGTTTGTCGAAAGCTATGCTATAGACAAAATCGTTGCACACTTCACCGATATCAAATACTCACTAATTGATCAATCGTTCTATCGTTACTCCAATGGCGTATATCAACAAATTGCCGATAGTGAGATCAAAACAAGTTTAGATGATTTTCTCCCGTTCTATTTCCCCAAGGAGCTTATCACCAATACGAATTTGAACGCACTTGTTGAGCGATTGAAGACACAGCGTGAGGTGAGATTTGAAGGCAGGTTTAATTCTGAGATGTATAGAGTAAACCTTCAGAATGGCATTTTTGATCTTAACACTAAAAAGTTGGAACCTCATTCTCCGGCGTTTATGTCAAACATACAGCTCCCTTTCAAATACGATCCACAGGCAAAGTCTCCGGTGTTCGACGCATTCATGCTCGACATTTTCGAGAATGATAAAGAGATTGTTGATTACATATTGAAAATATGGTGCTATTTGTTATTGCCGACGTATTCATTCCAGAAAATATTCGTGTGGTATGGATCTGGCCGAAATGGAAAGGGGACATTAAAGACCATCATAAATGATATGTTGGGGATGGCCAATACAGCAAACGAAGATATTCACGAACTTGCTGATGGAAGGTTTTCCGCTATCAATTTGAAAGATAAACTCGTGAATTTTTCGTCAGAGCTAAAGACAAACGAGCTGGACCTATCTATGCTGAAAAAGCTTTCTGGTGGAGATTTGATCGCAGCTGACAAGAAGTATAAAGATAAGATCACATTCCAAAATATTGCACGCTTGATCATCCTGGCAAATGAACTGCCACGGTTCTCTGAAATTGGCAATGCTATCACCCAACGGTTCGAATTCATAGAATTCCCGAAACAGTTCAACGGAACGGCAATGGACACTAAGTTGAACGAGAAACTATTCGCAGAACTCCCTGGCATCTTTAATCGCCTGGTTACAATGATGCCTAATATTTTCGACACAAACGGAGCCATTAATTTCAATGCACCGATGACCGTCGAAAAGAAGAAGCAAGCAATACTATCCAGCCTGAGCACGGTTGTTGAATTCGTCAATGAAAAATGCACAGAAGATAAGGATAAATCGATACGTGTGCAGTCGCTATACGTTAGCTATCATTCGTGGGCAAAGAATAGTGGCTACATCCCTGTCGGGAAGAAGACGTTCAACACAATTTTGCGGGATACCTGCGAAATGAAGGTCGAGAACAAGAAGTCAGATCAAAACCAGTTGCACGTATACGACATCAAGAGGATAGATGAACCGAACATCCTCCATTCTTAACATTTTTAACCCATTTTTAACTCGCTTTTCGGCGAATCCAATCTGAATTCGCTGAAAGTTAAAAATTAGAAAAAATATCAATAAAGAAATTCTATAAGAAATTAAAATATATATAGAAGAGTTTGTCACCCGTTTTTCATCCATTTTTAACTTTTCAGCACATTGCCAACAAAACAAGGGTTAGTGCGGTTAAAAATGGACAATTATCAACCAGAGGATTCTTAACATGGATTTAGCAGATTTAAAAGAAGTAATGAAAGGACACGCAACCCTGACAACATCAGGTTTCGGTGTTGACGAAGATCAAAACGAACTACTCAGCCATTTGCAGGAATGTAACATCTCATGCGATTGGCTCAAATTGACCCAGCGGCGCAAGCAACCGAATAGAAAGATCGGAAGCACTTATGGATTGAAAGCAAAAGCAGAACGTTGGAGCAAAACTTATATTCCGGAAGGGGCATTCATAGCGGCTGCAATTCATTCTGGATTTGAACTTGCTCCCAAACGAGGAACCACATCGGCATTTTTGAATATATCTTCGAAGACGAAGATCAATGGCCAGTGGATATAATAACAATGCCCGGTGATGAGCCGGGCGATGTTTTATTTGGGTGAAGCCACATCTGCTACTAGGGCATCTCAAAAGACGATTTAATTTTTGTTATCAATAGATTTGGCTGCCCCGCTTGAACCTACAATCCTTCAACCAGAGGAAGCAAGTCTATGGCTTGTTTTTTCTTTTCATCAATGACTCTGGCATAGATTGCAGTGGTTGCGAGGCTTTTGTGGCCAAGCATTTTTGAGATTGTATAAATATCACCGGTTTGGGTAAGAATCTGCGTGGCAAATGTGTGCCTGGCCTTATGAAAAGATAGCGATATTTCTATGCCCGCTTTTTGAGCCCAGTGCTTGAGAACTTTATCCACTGTGGACCTTCTGGGAAAAACGAATACTTTATCCGATGCTTTATGATTTTGTATGCTATATTTGCCAAGAATTAATTTTGCAGCATTGTTGAGGTCAATCTTCTGAGAAGCACCCGTCTTTAATTGGGTGACATTAACACCATTACCTTGAATCTGACCCCAAGTCATATTAGCCACGTCACCATAACGCAATCCTGTATAACACGAAAAGAAGAAGGCGTTTCGCACTATCTCATTACCGCAAGGAGTAATTGCAAGATTCTGCAATTGTTCGGTGGTCAAGTACTTGGGCAGAGCCTCTTCAAGTCTGATCGAGAGGCCTTTTGTGGGATTCTGAGAAATTATTCCGTCCTCAACTGCTCTTCCCACTACGATTCGAAATCTTTCATAGTATGCAGCAGCGGAATTGCGCTTCTTGAGCCCCCTGACCGCATCCGTTTTCTTTCCCTGCATAAGAAAGTTCTTGTACTGCTCGCAAAGTTTTGGAGTGAGCTTCTCGAAGGTTAAGTCTTTACCCGTGAGCTCTTGGAGATAAAGAAATGCATTTCGATAGGTTCCCTGAGTCTGCTCGGATTTAATTTCGTATAACGATTTAGCATATACAAAAACATTGGTCTTTTTACGCGAATTTGGGATGAATCCTTCAGCCTCGTTGGCGACTTCTAGTTGCCTCTTGGCGCGAATCCTCTCGGCAAGATCCCTTACATCCTTGTCACTCTTGCGATCACCCGTGAGTTGAAGGTCTAGAGCCTCTCTTTTTCGCCTCCCCTTATGGTATATATCCAGCAATAGCTGAATTTTTCCGCTTGGCAGTTTTCTTTCGCGCAGGACGATACTCATTGTATACTCCTAATTTGCTGCATTTTGGAAATGATCGTGCGACAAATATGCGACAAATTTCTTGAAATTACAAGCAGGCAGAAGAAAACAGATGAAAACAAAATCATCTGCAATCTATTGATTCTTATTGTATTACGCTGATATTGGTGAAAAAGGTGGGGTTATCAAAAGACTCAAAAACTGTCTGAGCAATCTACCACTGAATTACTCCCGCGATCAAACTAC
>CAYLMV010000254.1:0-3410 GCA_964384415.1 uncultured Chitinophagaceae bacterium
GTATAAGGATAGTCATCCGCAGTATAACTCAATTGCCACGTCGAGTCGCTCAAAATATAGATTCCTTCACCGCCTGAAAAATATCTTCCACCGCCCAAAGGGAAGAAATCGTAATATCCGTACGTTCTATCTTGATAGTAAGCTGCCTCTGATGTCTTTTTGACAAGCTGCCAAGATGCATTACCTAGTTTTGAGTAAACTGCTATGTACGGATTAGTAGTCAGATAATAGGTCTTTCCACCGGCGAACATCCGAGTACTGTCTCCACCAAGACTGATTGTGACATTCGTGTCTAGGATTGTTTGTTTGAAAGAGCCGCCGTCATAGTGGTACACCTCCCCGTACGGTCCGGCAAGATACACATCGTTTGGTTCGACAACTTTCAAACTCACCATTGCAGATTTACATCGTTGCATCTGAACTTCTTTCCAACTGCTTCCATCGTAATGTATTACAAGACTTGAATCGAGGTTCGTATAGAAAGGGGTGCCACGGCTACCCACGGCCCAAACGTCGTTTTTCCCGGATCCGTCAATGTTGTAGAATGTTGCATAACTGTTTATGAATCCGCCTTCACCTTGGATTAACTTAACCACTTTCCAATTTTTGCCCTCATAGTGATAGAGCGAGGCGTAGCCTCCAGCACCATTGTGTCCTATGGCATAGACATCATTGGTGTCGGATCCCCAAATCGACGTGAGAGTAAGTTGCGAGTCCGGATACGGATTATGGATTGTGTCGGCGACCCATGTTATGGTTGGGTGCGATGGCGGCGGAGGGGGAGGAACAATCGGGGGTTCCCTCTTGCAGCCAAAGCTGGCGCAAAGACAAAGGAGAATTATTGTAGGAATCGCTGCAAATCTTGTGATCCTTTCTTTCAAAACCTGCTTTCCCATAGAATGAAGTTTTTCAATTCCGGCATTAATATCAATACCATACTTGAGCTATTTTTGTCTTGAGCCGACAGCGATCACCCCTGGACGGCCGCAAAGCAGGCTGACACTCAAACCAGATTCTTCTTCCGCCGATCACGAAATGAGGCCTAAAAGCTGGTCTTGCAGCAGCTCGTAAAAAGGAAGACACTTCTTGACACAACCCTGAATCCCCTTTCGCCATCACACGAACTAGACACAGAAGGGACTTATCGCGCACTTCTCCCCTCTGTGCGTGAGCTAGTGGCGACAGCGAGAGGGGACGGGGGTGTGTCAGAATGGGCTGCGGCACGACTCCAATCCGAGAGTGAAATAACTTTTTCCAACTTCTTCGACTGCTTTATCTCAGGTAGTGCTCAAGTTTAAGTTCTTATCGTGATTCCGGCCCTGCTTGCGCGGGGTAAACTCCAACCGCTCGAAGACTCGACTCGTTGGGGATCTAATACGCATTTTTAGATTCTCGACGAGTCGAGTCTTCGACCGGCTTTCGCCGGAATGACGAGAATAATTCAATCTGAGACACCACGCCCTGTTGTTTTTCTTCCCGCCATTTTGTATTATAGAAAAACCACAGAAGACCAACCTCAAGCTGTCGCTTTCATGAACGTCGCTCGTGCCGGGGAAGAACCAGTGAACAGTCCGTCGGCACCACCATCCCAAGCAAAGAAGTACAATCGCATAAAGTTACTCTTCTCCCTCACCGGAACGGTAATCTCGTTTATCTTTACCTTCGCGATTGTGGCTCTCGGTTTCTCTCTCCGCATCGAAAGATTTGTCCATGAATACCTGCAGTCGCCGTATTACGCATTTCTCCTTTTCGCGGCGCTGCTGGGAGGGTTGAATGGTCTTCTCTCATTCCCTTTGAGCTTCTACTCCGGCTTCATTCTGGAACATCGCTACCACTTATCGAACCAGACTTTTCTTCAGTGGCTTTGGGAACATGTAAAGGCGCTGCTGGTCAGTATTCCGATCGCTGTTCCGCTTGCCGTGCTGTTTTACTTTTTTCTCCACACGTACCAGGAACTATGGTGGCTTCCGGTGGCCACATCGATGTTCGTCGTGTCCATCGCCCTCTCGAAGATTGCACCGGTATTCATTATGCCGCTGTTCTACAAATTCACGCCGCTGGAGAACGAGACTCTCAAGGAACGGATTCTTCGGTTGTGCAAGAACACTAAAATGAACATCACAGGAATTTTTACATTCAATCTGAGCAAGACGACGAAGAAGGCAAATGCGGGTTTTACGGGGATCGGGAAATCGAAAAGGATTATCCTCGGCGATACGCTGATGGAGCATTTCTCCGACGACGAAATAGAGACCGTGTTCGCACACGAGCTTGGGCATTACGTCCATGGGCATATCTGGAAGAATATCCTCGTTGGAACTCTCGGCATTTATGTCGGCCTTTTCTTGACGTCGCGTCTGTACCTGGTTTCGCTCGGCTGGTTCGGCTTCACGGCGGTCGATCAGCTTGCAGCGCTGCCTCTTCTCATTCTATGGCTTGGTATCTATTCTCTCGTAACCTCTCCGCTTTCGAATATGCTGTCGCGCAAGTATGAGTACCAAGCGGATCGCTATGCGATCGACAAGACCGGGAACGCTTCCGCGTTTGCATCAACGATGAAGAAACTGGCTGAGATGAACCTCGCCGATACGGCGCCGCATCCGCTGGTCGAGTTCTTGTTTTACAGCCATCCCTCCATCGAAAAGCGGATTCGCGCCGCGGAGAAGCCGTGATGCGGGCGCTCCTGACGATAGGGCGCATTATTATCGTGGCTCTTTATGCGCTTGCGATGTCCGTCATTGCACTGCTCAGCCTTGTTGTGGAAAAGGACGGCCGGGGATACTTTTGGGCCGGGGCCAGCTGGTCGAGGTTTGCATTGCGCGTGTGCCAGGTTGAAGTGCGGGTTCGGGGCGCCGAGAATCTTCAGCGCGACGGCGCCTACATCTTTGTGACCAACCATGCAAGCATGTTCGACATTCCGGCAATCATGTCGGTCCTGCCGCGCGTACGCATTATGTTCAAGAAGGAGCTCTCCTATGTTCCGGTGTGGGGTTGGGCATTGCGGTGGGGACATCACATCATGGTCGACAGGGGAAAAGGAACTGAAGCGATGAAAAGCCTGGACCGGGCCGCTGAATCTGTCAAAAAAGGGGGCTCGATCATACTTTTTGCGGAAGGCACAAGGACGCGTGACGGAAAATTGCAGCCGTTTAAGAGAGGAGCATTTGCCCTTGCAGCCAAATCGGGTGTCCCGATCGTTCCAATTTCCATAAACGGCAGTTTTAAAATATTGCCGAAGAGTTCGCTCGACATACACGCAAGCCCGATCGAGCTTGTCATTGAAAAACCGATCGAGACTTCAGGAATTGCTTCGCGGGAAGGGGAAATCGCCATGATGAATAAGGTGCGGGGAATTATCGAGCGGAACTACAGGAAAGACGTTGCGTGAGGGAAGAGGGAGGCGGGATGAG
>CAYLMV010000255.1:0-3405 GCA_964384415.1 uncultured Chitinophagaceae bacterium
GCCGAACATCGATGATTCACCCAGGCACATTATCCGGAAGACTTTGGGATTTTTATGTTTCACGAAAATACTTGGCTTCAATTCCGGAATGATAATATTGTCCGAAGAGAAATACCTTGTGAGCGCGCCCCGGTTGATCATATACGCTTCAACGCCGTCACTCTGGACAGATTGCACGATGGGGGAGGCAAGTGACGGATTAAAGATTCGGAGGGACGACTCAACAAGTGCAAGTAGCAGGAATAGGAGCAGTACGGGAACCAGCGCAAAGAGTATTTTTTTGGGTCGAGTGATCATTTCGTAGATCTTTTTGTGCGGGGTCGCGGGAGTCCTGTCGGCTATTCTCTCTCGTTGATCTCACTGTGTAAAGTCGGATCGGTCAGCAATACTCAGCAGCGAACAGATTAACCCTCATTTAAGAATAAATGCGGCGCTGACTGGCTAATAATTGAACTGATCTCTCATAGCCGACTGGTTGAAATTTATGGATATGGATGGAGAGGCGCAAGGAGATTGTATCCCGTCGATATGCTCGTAGGGTCGTTGCCTTCGAATTGTCGATTTCGTACATTGTTGTAAGTATATGATCACCCGCCATTTTTTCCATATCTCCATCTTTTTACTTTTTCTCTCCCCTGTCGGATTGGCCCTCCGCGGCCAGGCGATGAAATCTCCTGACGACGTCATAGCGAAGGCGGGAAATGTCTACATTTCCGAGAGCGAATTTTTGAGCCGCTTCGAGCTGCTGCCGGGCTTTGGGCGTCATCGTGCTTCCCAGCTCGAGGGAGCAAAAGCAGAATTGCTGTACTCAATGATCGCGGAAAAACTTCTGGCCCAGGAAGCAGGCAGCCGGGGTCTGGACGCGGACCCGGCATTTCGCTCTGCTTACCAGGAAGTGAGACGCATGCTCGCACGGGACGAGCTGTATCGGGAAGAGATCACGCAAAAAGTCCACGTCAGTGAAGCACAGGTGTCAAAAGGCATTGCACGTGCCTTACGACAGATTCTTGTGTCGTTCATTTGCTTCAAGAGCAGGGAAGACGCGGCCTTTATTCGATCTCAAATCAAACGGTCTGCCGATTTTGAGACTCTGCACATTGATTCATCCATCAGGGTCATCAGAGATACTGCGACGGTCATTTGGGGAGATGCCGATCCCGCTATCGAAGAATCAGCGTATTCCATGAAAGGGAGCGAGATCTCCGGCATTATCCCGGCCGGCGGAAATTATTATATTCTCAAGATAAAAGAAGTTCAACGAAATAATGCCTATGCCTCCCTTCAACCGAACATCTTGCACGACCGTGTGAAAGATCGAATTCGGCTGCATGATGAAAAGATACGCATGGAGGAATTTGTCAGGGAAGCGCTGAGCGATAAAGTCGGCTATTCGCTTCCGCGGGCGCTGCGGGCTCTGGCGGAGGTAATTGGGCGCATGTGCGGTTCAGAGAATGACACGCTGATTTCTTTCACACCGGAAGTAAGCAGCCGGGTTGCGGCGCGATGCACTTCTTTCCTGGGCGATACGATGGCGGTCGTCCACGATTCCGTGTGGACCACCCTCGACGTACTGAATCGTTTTTCGCAAAAAGGATTCACCCTGCATTGTGGAAAACCGGCGTTCCTCTTTCACCAGATCAACGCGGAAATGGAAGTGCAGGTACGGCAGGAGCTGCTTTCTGATGAAGCTCTAAGGAGAGGGCTGGACCATGTGCTGGATATCAGCAAGAGGCTCGAAACCTGGAAGCAATACTACCTTTCCCTCATAATGAAAGACCTCGTGAAGAAATCGGTATCGGTTAACGATGCCGAAATGTACGGCTACCTCGAGGCGAAAGGGAAGCTTCCCCGCGTTCCTCGTGTCCAAATTCGCGAACTCCGCACTGCTAGTCTGGACGAGATGAAGCAGGCCCTTGATGAGTTGGAAAAAGGGGAATCGTTCGAGCGGATCATCCGACGATGGTCCGTAGACTCTTCTGCGAGGACGAGCGGTGGAGTATCGGACTTTTTTCCAATCACCGAGCACCAGCCTATCGGAGAGCTGGCCTGGGAAATGGAAGTCGGACAGCGTTTTGGGCCTTTCTCAATTCCGGCAGGAGTCTACTATTTTGAACTCCTCGCAAAACAGACGGATACTACGCCAGGCGACACATCTGTGATTGCTGTCAGGCGCGAAGGGAAGATCGAGTTGCTGCGGATGAAACAGAAGAAGATAATGGACCTGTATCTTTCTCAGGTGGCAGAAAGGAAGGGATACACGATTTATGAGGAGAGGTTCAAGAAACTGACAGTCTCGCCGATTCCGATGATGACTTTCCGGATTCTAGGGTTCGGAGGAAGAATGTTCGAGGTTCCTTTCGTTGAGAAGCAGATAGATTGGCTCAATGTCGAGCCCCCGAGCACCAAGATTCTTCCTTAATTCGACCCAAAAATCCAACTTTTCCTTGACAATTAGGAGCAAAACGGGTAATTTTGGAAGCCCTTCCATTCTGAGCTGGGCGACGAATGAACAGCCAGAATTGAAGGGTTTACGTTAGCATTTCGTGCCCAATCGTCTCTGTCTTAGTTCTGAACAATGCGATTACTGACTTGAATGACTGATTTCGATCCTGCAGAATTCTCTCCTCCGGCTTGGGCTAGAGATGCTGTTTTCTACCAGATCTTTCCGGAACGCTTCGCGAATGGAGACAAATCCAACGACCCGCAAGGAGTCGAAGACTGGAACGCTGCGCCGAAGGGGAACAATTTTTTTGGGGGAGATCTCCAGGGGATCATCGATCATCTCGGTTACATCGAGGACCTCGGAGCGAACGCAATCTACCTTAATCCTGTCTTCCCTTCTTCATCCAACCACAAATATTTCACATCGGACTATTTGAAGATTGATCCGGCGTTCGGGACGACAGAGTTGTTCAAGACGCTTGTTGACGCCTGCCATGCAAGACAAATCCGGATTGTCATCGATGGAGTGTTCAATCATACGGGCGTCGATCATTGGGCGTTCCAAGACATCGTCAAGAATGGGCCGGATTCGCGTTATGCCGGATGGTATAATATTTACTCCTATCCTGTGTCGCTTCCCCCCAACAAGCCAAACTACGAATGCTGGTGGAACTATGGACGCCTCCCGAAACTGATGGCTGAAAACCCGGAGGTCAAGGAATATCTCCTCAAAGTAACAGAGTATTGGACATCGATGGGGATCGACGGATGGAGGCTCGACGTTCCGAATGAAGTTCCGCATGAATTCTGGAAAGAGTGGAGAACGCTGGTGAAATCGATCAACTCGGATTGCTATATCGTCGGCGAAATTTGGGATAATGCAGAAGCGTGGCTTCGAGGGGATGAATTTGATGCGGTGATGAATTATCAATTCCGCGATGCTTGCCTCAAGTTTTTTTGCCA
>CAYLMV010000256.1:0-3404 GCA_964384415.1 uncultured Chitinophagaceae bacterium
GGAAGACGCGTTCAGCGGCTTTTAAGATTTCCCCTCTTACAATATCGTCTTTTTCCATATTTGGCCTATTCGACTAGTTTCGTTTTATGGTCTAATATGACAAGAGTTAAAGTAAAAGTCAAGTCTTTCTTGAAAAAAGGTGTAGTGATGAGACGTGTGTAAGAATCTGGAATGAGGTACTGGATGTGCAGGGAGGCTATTCGATTCCGATTATGCGATGGCTCTCCGATTCTCGGCAAAGAATGTCGGGATGACAGAGACGAAGAAGTTATCCTCAAGCAAAAGAATCCTACAAGAAATCTGTGGGATTTGTCAAAGTGCAACGCATCTCTATGAAAAACACGAACTGTTCTGAAGCTGCGATTGCCCATCATTAAAAGGATTGGAGGGAAGGGACTCCGAAGGGGTTCTCTCCTTTGCATGATGCTAAGAGATGCAGTCTGAATTTGACAGCATCCTACCCATGTCGCTCAGATCCCGGATGCTCCTTCTTCTGCGTGAAGACGTGATACGTGACCGCATCCCAGGCATTGTGAATACCAGTAAAGAGCAGCAAGAGTGCGGCCCCGCCGACGAGGAACATTCCCGTGCGTTCATCGGAGTGAGCAAGCCATGCGGAGAGAGTCAGCACCAGATAGGCCACGAATGGAAGAATGCTATGAAACAACCAGTCCTCAAACACCGGCCGGTAGAGAGTTTGAACCCGCATGCGCCGAGCCACGACAATCGTATATACGATCCCGCTGAGGCCCAGGACACCCCATAAAGCGGAGACCATTGCGATACTTTTCCACGGAGCGCACAGGATCGCTGAAAGGAAGAGTACCGTGGCAAAATGAACAACGCTTGGCGTTGCAAAGGCAGCTCCCGCCGGCGCGTTGTCCCGCACTCTTGATCTGTCAGCAATAAGCGTTATTACAACGAACTGCAATCCAATAAGCGCGCCCGCCGCCGAGCCCACGATGACGTAGAAGTTAGTCCATTCCGCGATCTCTGTCATTTCGCCTCCTGCCTTCTCTTGAACGGATGTTGCCTTTTAGCCATTTGGTTTGTTCACTCCCAGGTTCTCCCGAATGTATTTATAGGGAGACTCGATAATTATCGTAATCAAAGTTGCGAGGCTTCTTTGAGAAACGACAGAGCCTCTTTCTGGTTCGCCCTTCCTTGTGATTTCATAATCCACTTCATCGGCATCGGTAAACCAGGTCGGCCTCAGAATGGTGTATTCGAGATCGGATGCTTCTATGATATCAGCAGCCTTGCGGTAAGGCTTCAATACGGGTCTTAGCGGAGCATCATAAATGCCTATTGAACAAATAAAGACGAGTCTTCTAACCTCTTTTTCGTTCATTGCTTTCACAATATTCTTCGCCATTGCTTCCAGCTCGCCCGAAAGATTTGCATAGACGATATCCTGCCCCGTGATCGCTTCTTTCAGTTGATCATAGTCCAGAACATCGCCTTCAACGATACGGCATTTGGAAACATCCCTGTTTCGCAGCCGACGGACATTGCGCAAAAACAAGGTCAGGCGCAGATCATCCTGTTTAAGGAGAATATGAATGACGCGCCCTGCAATATTGCCGCCGGCGCCGAGAATAATTACATTTTTCATCCTCAGGTATCAGCTCTATTAAGATGATTTGGAAATCAGGCGCACCGTCTGCATGATCAACGCATTTAGATGCCGAGCTTTCTGCTGGCAAACCATTTTATTATTTCCGGGTCACGATGATCGAAGAACAAGCTTTTCTTCGTGTCGAGCGAGACAATCAGATCCATGTCTTCAGTGGTCAATTCAAAATCGAAGACGTTGAAATTCTCTATCATTCTTTCCTTGCGAATGGACTTGGGAATAACGACGACGCCTCTTTGTATGAGCCAGCGCAGTACGATCTGCGCGACTGATTTCTTGTGTTTCCCAGCCAAAGAAACCAATACTTCATTCTGAAAAAGATTGTTCCTGCCCTCGGCAAAAGGTCCCCACGATTCGATTTGGACCCCGTTCGCCTTCAAAAAGTGAGCAGTTTCTGTTTGTTGATTGAACGGGTGCGTCTCAATCTGATTTACGGCCGGGACAACTTTGTTGAATACGATCAAATCCATCAGCCGGTCCGGCTGGAAGTTGCTGACACCGATAGCCCGGATTTTACCCTCCCGGTACAATTCTTCCATTGCCCGCCACGAGCCGTGAACATCTCCGTAGGGTTGATGAATCAGGTACATATCCAGATACTCTGATTGCAGGTTCTTCAATGATTTCTCAAAGGCCTTCTTTGTGTTTTCGTACCCGGTTTGTTCAATCCAGAGTTTGGTGGTTAGAAAGAGATCTTCCCTCGCCACGCCGATCCTTTTGATCGCCTTGCCGACTTCCGTTTCGTTTCCGTACGAAGCGGCGGTGTCGATCAAACGATAGCCGGTACGTATTGCTTCATGGACAGCTTCTTCACATTCACCGGCCTTCGTCATCTGAAAAACACCAAAACCTAAGATGGGCATTTCGAGGCCGTTGTTTAGTTTGACTTTTTGCATGATGTTCCTCTTGCTTCATTTACTCCGGTTTGACTTCATTCAAACATCGTATTGCATTCAATGCTCTTGGGTATCCTATATAAGGCAGTAACTGCGTAACGACACTCAGAAGGATCTCTTTTCCGTTGTCAATATTCAGGTTGCCCTGGATGTGTGATTTCACCTGAGGTTCGGCTCCGCCCAATGAGACAAGCATGGCAAATGTGAGCAGTTCCCGTGTTTTGATCTCCAGGCCTGTCCGCGTGTAGTAATCGCCGAAACAATTTGCCGATAAGTACTTCTGAAAATGGAGCTGATCTTTCGGCGACTCGGAATACATTTTTTCAGTTGTATCTCCGAAGACTTGCTTTCGCAAGTCCAATCCTTTCGCGTGTCGCGTTTCCGGCGATACGGTGGATTGACCTTTCAACGGAAGCTGAATTCCCTTGCTCTGCAGTGATTCATTCGTGGCATGAATGAAATCCAACACTTTTGCAATGCCCACGTACGGCACAGACTGGTAGAGAATTTCCTTGATTTCGACCGGCGTTACGCCAACGTTGAGCGCTGCACCAACCATCACACGATATTCGCTCAGCGCCTGGCTCGCGATGGTTGATCCCAAAATCATCATCAGCCTCGTTTTTGTATCGAGGCCCCCGAAACCGATGACTTCGTCGAACGCGAAGTTGTCGAAAATTTCGATCAACTCCGGGTCTGTATCCTGAAGCGTGGATGTGCGGCCGGGGAATAATTCTTCGTGATTCTCTATTGCGGTTTTTGTCAGTGTCATTTTCTTGTGTTGGATTGTGCGGGGTG
This sequence comes from uncultured Chitinophagaceae bacterium, assembly GCA_964384415.1. GTDB lineage: Bacteria > Bacteroidota > Ignavibacteria > UBA10030 > UBA8401 > JAGVPT01. Next base: position 3,331 of record CAYLMV010000256.1, read on the forward strand.
AACGCTGGAATATTCCTCATCCGTTACGGGCGATAACCATTCGACGGCGCCGCTTTTGGAATTGTTGGTGACGA
>CAYLMV010000257.1:0-3393 GCA_964384415.1 uncultured Chitinophagaceae bacterium
ACCTACAACCCTGCGGTTAACAGCCGCATGCTCTACCATTGAGCTATCGCGGAATTGGTAGAATCTTTTTAATCGTCCACTTGTCCCGCCCCCTGGCGGGACTATCACGGAATGGAGCAATTTCTTGAACGAACAAAATATATCCAAATCGCGACGGAAAGTCAAGATATTCGCAGAAGGCAAAAATGTCAAAATCAGTCTCGGTTCGACCCTTTTTCCACTTTCTTGACACCCCCTCTATTTTTATTTATATTGACATAAGAAATTGATGAAACCTCCTCCCGCCCAATCGTGTTCTAATGGATGAAGAGTCTTATGGATGAAGAGGCTTATTTCACAAGAAAAGGAATGTAAATGGAAGGTAATTTCTCAAATCGAGTGCAGGATGTCATCCGATTAAGCCGTGAAGAAGCTTTGCGGCTTGGGCACGACTATATCGGCACCGAGCACCTTTTGCTCGGTATTATCCGTGAAGGAGAAGGCATTGCGGTAAAAATCCTCCGCAATCTGGGCTGCGATCTCTACAAGCTGAAAAAGGCAATCGAAGATACAGTCCGAACGTCGGGCGGAACTTTGACCATTGGAAATATCCCGCTCACGAAACAGGCCGAGAAGGTTCTTAAGATAACGTACCTCGAGGCCAAGCTCTACAAATCCGACGTCATCGGGACCGAGCACCTGCTCTTGTCTCTCCTGCGCGACGACGACAACATCGCAGCGCAAATCATGCATCAGTTTAATGTCCACTACGACGTCGTTCGCAACGAATTAGATAATATCATCAGCGGGAAGCCGTCTGCACCACCACAGGCACATCAAGCCGCAGAAAAGAAGCAGGAGAAATCGAAAACCCCGGTGCTCGACAATTTTGGACGGGATTTGACAAAGCTTGCTGTCGAAGGAAAACTCGATCCGGTCGTGGGACGCGAGAAGGAAATTGAACGAGTAGCACAGGTCCTGAGCCGCCGGAAGAAGAATAATCCGGTTCTCATTGGCGAACCTGGTGTCGGCAAGACAGCCATTGCCGAGGGGCTGGCAAATCGCATCGTTCAGAAGAAGGTTTCGCGAGTTCTTCATGATAAACGCGTAGTCACACTGGATCTCGCAGCATTGGTGGCGGGGACCAAATACCGCGGCCAGTTCGAAGAACGCATGAAAGCCGTCATGAACGAGCTCGAAAAGGCAAAAGACGTTATTCTGTTCATCGACGAGCTTCATACCATCGTCGGCGCCGGGGGCGCTTCGGGTTCACTCGACGCTTCCAACATGTTTAAGCCGGCTCTCTCCCGCGGTGAGCTCCAGTGCATCGGGGCGACAACGCTGGATGAATACCGGCAGTACATCGAAAAAGACGGCGCTCTCGACCGCCGTTTCCAGAAGATCATGGTCGATCCGACAACGGTCGACGAGACGATCCAGATCCTCAAGAATATCAAGCACAAATACGAAGAGCATCACGGAGTCAAATATTCGGACGAAGCGATTATCTCGGCGGTGCGGTTGAGCGATCGTTACATCACCGACAGAAATTTGCCCGACAAAGCAATTGACGTGATGGATGAAGCCGGGGCACGGGTACATCTCGCCAATATCGTCGTCCCGAAAGAAATTCTTCATCTTGAAGAAGAAATTGAAAAGATTAAGCAATCGAAGAACCAGGTTGTCAAGAATCAAAATTTCGAAGAAGCGGCGCGGCTGCGCGATCTCGAAAAGAAACTCTTGAGCGATCTGGAAATTGCCAAACGCGAGTGGGAGCTTAAGGCGCAGGACACCGTCTACCAGGTGGGCGATGAGAGCGTCTCCGACGTCGTCGCTATGATGACGAGCATTCCGGTGAACAAAATCGCCGAGTCGGAATCGGAAAAGCTGCTCAAGATGGACACCGTTCTCCGCACGCAGATCATCGGACAGGACGAAGCGCTGTCGAAGTTGACAAAGGCAATCCGCCGAACGCGGGCAGGGTTGAAGGATCCCCGCCGTCCGATCGGATCGTTTATTTTCCTCGGACCTACCGGCGTCGGTAAAACCGAAATGGCAAAAGCCCTCGCGCGGTATCTCTTCGATTCAGAAGAAGCGCTGATCCGCATCGACATGAGCGAATACATGGAGAAATTCTCCGTCTCGCGGCTTGTCGGAGCTCCTCCGGGCTACGTCGGGTACGAAGAAGGGGGCCAGTTGACGGAGAAGGTCCGGCGTAAACCGTACGCGGTTGTGCTGCTGGATGAAATCGAGAAGGCGCATCCCGATGTTTTCAATATTCTCTTGCAGGTTCTCGACGACGGCATTCTGACCGACAGCCTTGGCCGACGGGTGGATTTCAAGAATACTATCCTCATCATGACGTCGAACATCGGAGCCCGCGACATCAAAACGAGCGGCGGCTTTGGATTCGGCGACAACACTGAGCAGGATAAGTACAAGGCGATGAAGAGCACGATCGAGGATGCATTGAAACGCGTCTTCAACCCCGAGTTCCTCAACCGCGTCGACGATACGATTGTCTTCCATCCGCTCGACAAGTCGCACATCATGAAGATCATCGATATCGCGACGAAAGACTTGTTCAAGCGCATGAGTTCGATGAATATTACGATCGAACTGAACAAGGCGGCGAAAGAATTTCTCGCGGACAAAGGGTTTGATCCTGCTTTCGGCGCGCGGCCGCTTCGGCGAGCCCTCCAGAAATATGTAGAAGATCCGGTCTCCGAAGAGATCCTCAAAGGAAAATTCGGCGACGGCAGCAAGATCAAGGTGAAGTTCAACAAGAAGAGCGAAGAGCTGAAGTTCGTCGACGCCAACAAGAACCGTAAGAAAGACAAGAAGGAAGAGACGAAAGAAGAAGAAAAGAAGGCGGATGTAACCTGAAGTAATAAAACTGTCGAAAGTCAACGAAAAACCCGGCCATTGCGACCGGGTTTTTTGTTGGCAGGTTTCGAATCATGTCCTTTGGCGATAGAATGCAATAAGGTCCGTGCTTACCGGCGTGCCGCCCAACTGGCGGATCAACGAAGTGATTTGTCCGCGGTGATAGGTTCCATGGTTCACGAGGTGTTGGAGGGTTTGCCACCGGACGTTTGAAACCGATTTGCCATCAGATGTTGTGAAAGAAAATTTCTGCGTAAGAACCTCCTCGTTCAAGCCGCCGACATACGAGAGCATCTCTTTCTCGACCTCGCTCCATTTTGTCTTTACAGCAGCGTACGTTGGCAGGTCGTCGATCTTGAGGAACTTCGGACTCGGGTTTCCGGCGAAGCGTTGGAGCCAGGTGTTCTCTGCCGCGCAGATGTGAACCAGGGTGCCGTGGATTCCTTTGAAGCTTGTTTTGAAATCCTTGTAAAGGTCCGCTTCGGGGAGCGTATCGAGGGCTCCGAGCATTTTGGCTTTCGCCCAGTA
>CAYLMV010000258.1:0-3392 GCA_964384415.1 uncultured Chitinophagaceae bacterium
CTTTGTCGCCTCAATTCCGCTCATCCCCTTCATCCTGATATCCATCAGCACCCAATCGGGATGATGCTGATCATAAAGCCTGAGCGCATCCCTCCCATCGTCGCACTCGATCACTTCATCGTCATGCAGTGCAACGAACCGCTTCAGGGTTTCCCTGATTCCCCTGTTGTCATCTACTATCAGAAATTTCACTTCTACATCTGTCATTGGAGGAATGATCGGCGGCAACTACAACTGAAGATAGATCGGGATCGGGTACAATACTATCCGTACCGGATCACGTTTTGTATGAGGGAAAGCTCACAGAGGTCGTGCGTTAACGCACGGCTGCAGAATGGAATTGCTTGGCGGAAGCAGAAGTCGATTGATAAAGTGAAATCAAACGCCAATAGAAGGCGACTTATTCCAGTTCCGCCCGGTGTTGAAGGGCAAATTTGAGGAGGCTGTGCGTGCCGGTGAGGTTCAGCTTCCTGGAAATATTAACGCGGTGATTTTCCACCGTCCGGCGGCTGATAAACATTTCGTCGGCAATTTCCTGATTCGATTTCAAGCCGGCGATAAGTCTCAGCACCCGAATTTCGGTCGGCGTTAAATCGGAGAGCGAAGATGGAAGTTTCTGACCGGCTCTGCTTTTTTGAACAAGAAGTCCGGACAGAGCGGGGCTGATGTAATAACGATCGCCGGAGACGGCAAAAATGGCTCGGAGAATCTCTTCGCTCGCTCCATCCTTCAATAAGTATCCTTTAACGCCTCGTTCCATGGCTTCGAGAAATATTTTCTTGTCGTCGAGCATCGTCAGAAGAATGATCTTCGTGTCGAGGTTCAACGATTCAACGCGCTGGGAAACAGCAAGGCCCGTCATGAGAGGCATTTGAATGTCGAGAACAGCAACGTCCGGCTTTCCATCGAGAATTTGACGGAGTGCAGCCTCCCCGTTTTCAGCTTCACCTTCAACCGTGCAGCGGCCGTCGCTCTCGATGACGTGACGCATCCCGGTACGGAAGATGGGATGATCGTCTGCAATCAACACTCGGATTTCTTTCTGGGTGAATGGCGCCTGGTCAGGCATATCGTCCTCTATCGTAATGGTACCGAAAGAAATACCGTGGTCCCGTTTCCCGGAGTTGATTCAATCAGCAAAGAACCGCCGAGGATTCTCGCCCTTTCATCCATGCCCGTCATTCCAAATCCTCGCTTCGATGATGGGTCCCCGCCCATTCCCTTGCCGCTGTCCTCGACTTTGAGCACGACGGCTTCCTTCGTTCGTGTAACCTTGACAGAAAAGTGAGTGGCGTTGGAATGTTTCAGGATATTATTCAGACATTCCTGCACTATCCGGAAGAAACTAATTTCGCCCTCCTTGTCAAGAACGCCGTCAACATTGTCGATCTTCATGTCTGCCACAATATTGGAAGATTCGGAAACAACCTCCACCACCGATTCCAGCGCGGCGGTAAGTCCGAGCTGATCGAGCTGGATGGGGCGAAGGTTTCTCGATATCTCTCTCACATTTTTGAGCGAGCGGGCTACGTAATCGACCGCCTGCTGCACTTCAGATTGCGGTTCATCGCGCCCCTCATTTTCCATGAGGCCGAGGAGAAGCTTGTTTTTGATGATGAGCAGATCCTGTCCGATGCTGTCGTGAAGCTCACCGGCGATTCGTTTGCGTTCCAATTCCTGCGATTCGATCAGCCTTCGGGCAAAATCCCTTTGGTGCGCCTGTTCCTTCTTCAGGGTCGCAACTCTGCGGAAATAGAGTATCGGGCCTACGGAGGCGAAGGACACAATTAGAAAAAGCCTGAACCACCAAGCCTGCCAGTACGGAGGCGCTACGAATATCTTTAACGAGGCCCCCGATTCATTCCAGACTCCATCATTGTTCGAAGCTTTTACCCGAAAGAGATATTCACCCGGGTCCAGGTTTGTGTACGTCGCCTCGTGCCCAGGACCGGCGTAACGCCAATTTTTGTCGAATCCTTGCATCATATAGGCATAGCTGTTTTTCGCCGGGTTCGTAAATTCAAGCGCAGAGAATTCAAGCGAGAAAACGGCATCTTTGTATGAAAGATGAATTTCGCCCTCCTCAGAAATGAACTGAGAAATCCGGTGTTCCTCAAGGGACGGAGAAATCGACTTATCGAACACTTTGAAGTCGGTAAAGACCAACTGCGGAATTGCAGGATTGTCAAGGACATTTTCAGGCCGGAAGACGTTGAACCCATTGATTCCTCAGAAAAACAATTGACCCTCTTCGTCTTTGTATGCAGCACCATGATTGAACTCATCGCTTTGAAGGCCGTCGCCGGCGTCATAGTTCCTGAACTTCTCCGTTCTGCGATCGAACTTCGAAATCCCCCTATTTGTGCTGAGCCAGAAAAAGCCGTTCGCATCCTCTTCAATCCCATAAATCACATCGTTCGGCAGCCCGTCCTTCATGCTGAAACGCTTGAACGATTTCGATTCCGGATCAAAACGATTTAGTCCTGCATAGGTGCCGATCCAGAGAATGCCGCGGTCATCCTCGACGATGGAAAGCACCTTGTTGTCGCTCAGGCTGTTGGAATTGGATGGATCGTTAACAAAGTGTTCGAAGACCTTCGATCCCTTCTCCAGCATATTCATCCCTCCCCCTGCGGTGCCAATCCAGAGCGTTCCATGACGGTCTTCACATAACGACCAAATTTCGTTATGACTGATGCTTCCGGGATTGGCGGGATCATTTTTGTATGTCGTAAAGAGTCCGGTCTTTGGATCGTACCTGTCGAGCCCTTCCATCAACGTTCCCAGCCACAAATCACCGGAGTGCGATTCCAGCATGGTAAAGATCACATTGCCGCTCAAGCTCCTTCCATCGCCGTCAATATGTGTGTAGGTGGAATAGACCGGGACGTTCCGGCCGTTCCGTGTTTGCATCTTGAGTTTCACAAGCCCATTGCCGTTGGTGCCTATCCAGATTGCAGGAGTTGGTCCGCTCCGATCATCGGCCAGCGACCAGATGAGATCGGTTCCGCCGCTTTTCGGATATGGATGTTCCGGCGTGATCCTGAGAAGTTCTTTCCTAGACGGAGTGTACAGCGCCAGGCCCTGCTGTGTACCAACCCAGACCGATCCCGCATCGCCCCTGCAAAATGCCCTGATCTTGTTCCATCCGACAGTTTCGGATTCTGTTCCCCTCCACGAAACATGCTCAAATCGATTTCTGCGCGGAGCATATTTGTTGATGCCTTCATAGGTCCCTGCCCAGAGATTACCGGTACGATCGGAGAAAAGCGAAAGAACGGCGTTGCCGCTCAAGCTGTTCGGATTCGATTCATCATGGATGAAATGCGACAGCGTTCGGCCGGGAATATTAGCCCGGTAAAGACCGGAGTTTGATCCAATCCAGAGTGAAC
>CAYLMV010000259.1:0-3368 GCA_964384415.1 uncultured Chitinophagaceae bacterium
TGGTTGTGCGATCGACGATGGCAATCTTGCTTTCGTACTGCTTCGCGATCTGCACAAATTGGTGGTGAAGGAGCATGCTGGTCAAATATAATGAGAGCTGGAAATTCTGTGGCCCATGAATGGCTGGTGACTCCGCCGCCGATCGCCTCACGAGAGCTTCTCGGCAAGCGACGCTCGAAAAAATGTAACAGAGTTTCGTTTGAATGGCAAGAAGAATTTGGAAGAAGGGGCATACTGAGTAGTTAGGTCATTGCGAGGACCCCGACGTTCTTTGTCGGGGGACGAAGCAATCTCCCTTGGATCAAGGGGATTGTCCCGCCGGATGGGATCCCTTCTGGACTTCTCCCGCTCTTCGAGCGGGATCGCAATGACGTTCAGACTGCTTTGCTCTCCCATGCGTTGCATTTCTAAACGAATAGTGTTACTTTTGTTCAATTCTTAAACCTTCAAAAAAAATCGGCGGTACATGGCAGAAGAAACCAACGAACAAAAACCCCGCGACGACTCTTTTCGGCGCAACCGATACCCGCGCTACCGCCGTCCTCATGGAAGACCACCACAGACACCCCCTGTCGGAAGTGAGCCTTCTGCTGATCCAAATACCGCAGCTGCACCGGCGCCAGATTCCCCGGCACCGGCCCCTTCGGTTGAAGAAAACAGAGCTCCGCAGCAGCCAATCCACCAACGCCAGCAAAACATCGAAGTTTCGGTCGTTATCCCTCTCTATAATGAAGAGGAATCGCTCAAGGAACTTTCCGAGCAGCTGAAGAATACGCTCGTGCGAATCGGCGGACGCTACGAAATCATTTTTGTCGACGATGGCAGCACAGACAATTCGTTCCGGGTACTCCGCGATCTTCATTTCAGGAACAATCGCATCAAGGTAATCCGGTTCCGACGGAACTACGGCAAGAGTGCAGCGCTCATGGTCGGATTTCAGCGCGCGCAGGGTGAATTTGTCGTTACGATGGATGCCGATTTGCAGGACGACCCGGCTGAGATTCCAAACCTTATCAGGCAAATCAAAGCCGGCTACGATGTCGTCTCGGGATGGAAGAAGAAGCGGCACGATCCGATCACCAAAACCATACCGTCGCGGTTCTTCAATTTTGTCACCGCCTTCATGACCGGCATCAAGATTCACGACTTCAATTGCGGTCTGAAAGCCTACCGCCGGGACGTGGTCAAGAGCGTCAACGTCTATGGAGAATTGCACCGATACATTCCTGCCCTGGCCCATTGGCAGGGATTCCAGATCGGTGAAGTCGTCGTTCAGCACCGCGCCCGAAAATACGGCAAGACGAAATTCGGAATGGGAAGATTTTTCCGGGGATTTCTTGATTTGTTGACTGTGTTATTTACCACCCGTTACATTTCGCGTCCGCTTCACCTCTTTGGCGGATGGGGCATCTTGTCGACGTTTTTCGGACTTTGCATCGACGGGTATCTTGTTGAAGAATGGATCTCCGGAAAAACGGCGCTCAGCAATCGTCCGCTGTTTCTCGTCGGATTGATCCTGATCATCGTGGGGATACAATTCGTATCGATCGGGCTGTTGGGAGAAATGATCACGAAGGGGCAGCATGTCGAAAAGGAATACGCGATCAGGGATATTATCAAGTAAGGGATAAGGGATAGGGGAGGAGGGATGAAGAGCTTCTTTGTATTTGTCGTAGTAGTGTTTTCTGCCGTGACCATCCGTCAATACATTCCACTGCGCAGCCGATGATTTTGAAAACAGATTGCCGCTTTTTCCGCGGAGACGTACCGTGCCAGCCCCACAAACAGCACGGCGTTCATTGCGACGGCTGTACGTATTACGATCCCACCGACAAGAACATCCTCATCATCAAACTGGGCGCGATAGGAGACGTCATTCGAACGACGCCGCTTCTACAGCGCATCAAACAAGTTCATCCTCACGCGAGGATCTGGTGGCTTACGTTGACCCCCGAGATGCTGCCGGCTTCTGTCGATGTCAGGATGAAGTTCTCGCTCGAAAACGTCGTTGCGCTCCGTTCGGTGAAGTTCGATTATCTCTTCAATCTGGACAAAGACAGAGAAGCCTGTGCGCTCGCCCTCCAGATTTCTTCGGATGTGAAGAAGGGATTTATTCTTAAGGACGGCAAGTGCGCTCCGGCCGATAAAGACGCCGAAGCAAAATTTCTGACGGGTGTATTTGACGATCTCAACAAGGCAAACAGAGAGAGTTATCCTGAGGAAATTTTTAAGGTCTGCGGGTTCAAATTTCAGGGGGAAAAATACGAGCTTCCCTTCGAACGATGGCACGATAAACGATGGAAGTTCAACAAGAAAAAGAAAATTGTGGGATTGAACACGGGGTGCGGCGGGCGGTGGACCTCGAGGCTTTGGCCGGAGAAATACTGGATCTCCGCCGCGAAGTCGCTGCGAAAGGCGGGGTGCGAGGTGCTCCTGCTCGGCGGGGAACAAGAGCATGCGAAAAACATGCGTCTCGCCAAGGCAAGCGGCGCGAAATACTACGGGCATTACCCTCTGAACAAGTTCATTAACCTCGTCGATCAGTGCGATCTGGTGATCACCGCAGTAACCATGGCCATGCATATTACGATCGGCCTCGGCAAAAAAATTGTTCTGTTCAATAATATTTTCAACCGTCACGAGTTCGAGCTGTACGGGCTCGGCGAAATTCTTGAACCGGAGTTCGATTGTACTTGCTTCTTTTCACCGACATGTCCGAATGACTGCATGCAATATCTCTACCCGGAACGCGTTGTGAAGACTGTCCGGAAACTATTGGAAAAATCCAGATAGTACGCCATCGATGAACATTCTCATTCTCGGGACGGCGTATCCCATGCGGGGCGGCATTGCGCACTACAACGCCCTTCTCTATACGTATCTGAAGAAGAAGCACAATGTCGGAATCATATCATTCAAGAGACAATACCCGAAATTCTTATTTCCGGGGAAAACACAGGAAGAAAAAGGAGAACCCGGCCTGCCGGTTGAGGCCGAGGCTCTGATCGATTCGGTAAACCCTTTCAATTGGATTCGCGTAGGGCTTCTGCTTCGGAAACGGCACGCCGACCTAGTGATTTTCAAATACTGGCTCCCGTTCTTCGGCCCGTGCATGGGAACAATCTGCGCATTGGTCAAATGGGGGAGAAAGACGCGCGTGCTGGTTATTTGTGATAATGTGATACCTCACGAGCATAGACCGGGGGACAGGATTTTTACGAACTATGCATTCGCGTTTGTCGATTCGTTTATCGTCCAGTCGGACTCCGTCGAAAAAGACCTGCTGTCCGTCGTTGACTTTCCCCGGTACAAAAAAATACCTCATCCGGTCTACGAAATCTTCGGAAATGCGATGCCGAAGAAGATCG
>CAYLMV010000260.1:0-3255 GCA_964384415.1 uncultured Chitinophagaceae bacterium
CGCAAAGAACGCTCGACAAGCTGATCCCGACAAAAAGCGTCGGGACAGGCTGGAACTAGCCGTCGATGATTTCGCCGCGAGATAGTTCGCCGATAATGATACGATCAGCAGATACGCCCGCGCAATGAACTACATGGAACCGGCTGTACGTCGCCGCAGCCTATTTATCCCGCTGCTTTTTAGCGGGAACTCCGATCCGTTAGGCAGCGTGGCTAAATGCTAATTGTGATCGATATTGATTCTTTTTCAAATAGCAAAGAAATGTCATTTACTCTAAAAATCATTAGTTGCGCCCGATACATAATACCGTTATGTATCTTTTTGCCGTTGTTTGCTCAGCAACATTTGCCAATTTCACCCCCCGTGAAAAAAGCACTTGTGCAAAAGATAGTGCCCGTAAAGAAAGAACCGTCAACTGCTGTTAAAATCCAATTAAGCAACAAAGCAAGCCAATCGGGGCAATGGACCAGACTCAAAAATTGGAATGAAGCGAATTCTGTGGTTGCGGAAAATGACAGCATCGCTTGGGTGGGCACTTCAGTCGGACTCGTTTGCTGGAATGTGAACAAAGGGACCTATCAAACGTATGATGAAACGAACGGACTCCCCTTCACAGCTATTAACTCGCTCGCGATTGACAAAGCGCATCAGCTTTGGATAAGCACTACTCAGGGTATGGTGAAATACTTTCACGGAACGTTCACATCGTACAACTACGAGAACTCAAACTTACCCCCTGCTTCGTTTACATGTTTGACCATTGATTCCTCGAACAATGTATATGTTGGCTATGATGCCTACATAGAGAATAATAATTTCCCCGATGGTGGAATTGCAGTTTTCACGGGAGCTAGCTGGAGGTATTTCAGCATTCACAATTCTCAAAGCAACTTAGGCCCGTCTGCGGTTTGCACATACCATGACACGGTATGGGTTGGCGAATATGACAATCTATACACACTTGCAAATGCCTCGGTAATAACAGCGCCCGGATGGAATAACGGCGGCGTTTATTCAATGGCTGTGGATTATCAAGATAGTTTCTGGGTCTTCTCAACGAGTCGTAAAATGTTAGAGTATTCTCAGAGTGGCTGGAAATTGATGATTGACAGTGTTGGCTTTTGGCAAGCTATTTGGAATGACCCAGCGGGTGGCCTGTGGCTCTCAGACGATCAGGACACGTGGCAGTTTCCCAACGGACCTTATCGACTCGATATCAAGCAAATGCGTGAAGGGTACAAATGCGGCAACAATGGGCTCGGAATTCCAGGAGTATGCAATATCCCGGGAATTCCAGGACAATTTTGTTCGCAATATTCCGCAAGTCCGACGGCCCAATTCTTTGCAAGCATGGGAAGCGCTAACTCACAATATCAAACCGTTGAAGGCGGGCTCTATACATTTGATGGATTCGCCTGGCAGGTATTTAGAGCCCCAACCACTCTCGACGAAAACTATATTTATGGATTAGGAACTGATCAGAATGGTGAAGTTTACTTATCAACTCCTTACTACACCCAAAAGACTGATGGACAAAACTTTCAAACGATAGGAGGATGGGTGACGGGGCTTAGAAGCTGGAACAATCACTTTAGGTTGGCACCGGATGGCAGTATTTACACAAATCATAGTCAAATGTATCCAAACCATGATTCTTACTCCGGATATGTCACGGGATTGGATTTTGACAGTTTCGGAAATCTCTGGACAGCATATCCATTGATGGAATATTCTTGGCCGGGTCTTTCATCAATTGTCATTCCAGACTCGGTAATGGGATTTGTTGACAGACCAGGGTACTATAGTCCGCAATTTATGGATGTCACTACCGATAAGAATGACAATGTCTGGGCTGCTGCTTGGAACTACGGAGGAGCAATGTTTGATCGGACCAGATGGCATCTCCTGCCTCCCAGTGATACAACGCTGCCTAATTTTGATTACGACCTTGTTTTTGCGGACTCGAAGAATCGTGTTTGGTTCTGTACCAATCAATCGTCGCCAAACTACGGGTTCACAATATTTGATGGTACAAATTGGCGCACATATTATTCACCAGACAATTACGCCGTTGCTGATGTATATCAAATAGCAGAAGATCACTTTGGCAATGAATGGCTGGCCACCGGTGGAGGATTATTGAAGTATGATGGATCATCATTCACACTCTTTAATAGTCAGAATAGCCCACTTGCTTCCGATTTCGTCGTAACCGCTGTAGCAGTTGATTATTCGAGCAATATTTGGATTGGAACTCATACAGGTCTCTATATTTTTAATCAGAATGGTGTCCAGCTGGGGCCATATACTTATAGCTCTCCAGTCGACTCATTTTCGCTTGTTAAGTCCGGGAATCAAGCTGTAGCGCATTTCACTCCGTCCGCAGTCTCAAGCGGATCGGCAAAATACGAGCTGCAACGCGGAAGAGGAACATTCAAATTCTGGAGCGTTGCGAGTTCTGATTTGGTTTCGGGCCATTCTTCTTTGGCAATCGAGGATTCGTCACCTGTAATCGGCAATTACTATTACCGAATCAAAAGAATTGGAGCCGATGGAAAAACCTCATATTCTTCACCGATTCAATTTTCTGGAGGTGTGAAGCAAATTCGTCTAGTTGACAGTAAATCGTACTTTTCTGAAAATCGACTCTATTTAGAATGGAAGATCCAGGGCGAATCATTCGTCTATGGTTTTGATGTAGTCAAAACTGAAGTATTATCTGGTAAATCTGCCATAACTGCATGGATATCTGCCATTCAACCTAAGAACCAGGATGGTTACTATTTTGCTGCCATAGATTCGTTGACCCGGACCACACATAAGTATCGTTACACTCTTAGTGCAATATTTACGGACTCAAGTCGAGTCATACTTCAAACAGTTGTTGACGTTCCCCTGCTTCCTTCGACCTTCAGCATTACCCAAAACTATCCTAATCCATTCAATGGATCAACTTCACTTGACGTATTTACACCCGAACAAGGACAGGTTGCGTTTCGATTCTATGATCTCTTAGGAAGAGAAATACTTCCTGCCATCAAAAAAGAGTTCAGCGCGGGATATCACGCTGTACAATTCGATTTTAAGTCCTTGGCTTCAGGTGTCTATATCTATTTCGCTGAATTTAAAAGTGAAAAGCATGCTGGGAAATTATTGCTCCTCAAGTAATTGTGATTACTGCGTGCCACGCCGCCTAACCGGTCGCTCCCCGCTGGAAAGCGCGGGATCTCGCAAAGAACGCTCGACAAGCTGATC
>CAYLMV010000261.1:0-846 GCA_964384415.1 uncultured Chitinophagaceae bacterium
AATTTGCTGCCGACTTTTGCATTGGATGCATCAAAGAACTGACAATAGCGAGGAGCGTATGCGAATCCGTTCGTCGAGTCAAGAGATTCCACCCATGTGATCACGAATCGCCCGTCATTAAGGAGCGCAACTCCTGCGTTGCCGCTAAGAAAAAAAGCGTTTGTGCTCACGGTGATCGCGCTGCTAACAGCCTGTCGCTGGCTGTTGAATTTCTGCACATAGACGATATGCGCGTTGACCCACCCTTGCACGTAATTTCCCGCATCATCGTATCCGACAAAACGAGGGATCGATGAATCGAGGGTGTCTATGCCAACTTGCACCAACGGATGGATCAGGCGGAGCTCGCCGTCCGAAGTCGTTGTGGAAACCAGCTGGTTCAGAGTTCCCGTTGAAAAGTCCGATGCCGTCGTCACTTTCCACGTTTTCGTTTGAGTGAAGAGTGCGGCGCTGGAGAAGACAAGTGCGAAGAGGAGAGTCTTTTTCATTTTTGCCTCCCGGCGGAGAGTATCGATGATCCCCTGAAATGCGATGATTGCGCTGCGAAACTGACAAAGGGCTGTCAGAAAACAGCAAAGCCTCCAGACTATCCCACATCGCTGGAATAGCAGAGGCTCAATTGTCACCTGGCGCCATGCTCAGAATACCGTGGCCTACATTGCAGAGCATGTTGAATTTGAAAGTCCCCAGACCGATAAAGAAGTGGGTCGGACTGATTCGGGCGTGGCACTGATGCCACATTTCATCCGACCATGTGGGCTAGTGTAAAAAATTTGGATCAAAGAAGCAAGTCACGGGCCCGTCAAACAACGGGCGTTTCGCAGTAGCTCTAAGGCTGCCGGCTAT
>CAYLMV010000261.1:856-3225 GCA_964384415.1 uncultured Chitinophagaceae bacterium
GATAAGGAGAAGTACAAGCGATGGCCGGTCGATGGATCCCGCAGGCCGGCAATTGGAAAGTAGGTGTAGTAACTGCCGGAGGAAGATTTACTTTTGCGCCCGAGGGGAGACTTGAACTCCAATGCCCTTGCGAGCGCTGCCAAGAACAAATAACATTTTCGGGTTCACAACCACTTTTTCGACGATTGGTTATCAATACGGTTACAAATTCTCTCGTCGAATATTACTTGATTTTATATAGAAATGTGTATGCGCATTGTCAACAATCTGTTTTTGTAATCCTGTCGTTCGCAGAAAAAAACAGTAAGCACACCTTCGGTTCGTTAGCAGTTGGGATGGCAAAGACGACAACAACTGTCCACCGGTGTCCAGTTGAGAAGGGGAGAGGTGGACATCTCTTTTGCTTTTTTTCGTTCAAATTTCCCAAAGGGTCAACACTGTCCACAGTGTACACTGCTTTTTTAGTTAAGTGATAAGAAATAATACCACAGCAGCATAGTAGCTGCAACGCATAGTGAGTTTATAAAAAGGGTGGACACACCGGACACAGTGGACACTCGGTCGATTGCAGAGGGATTTCATCATATAATATGTCCAGGAGGAGGATCCCATCCAATAGTCAGCGAACAGGCAAACAGGTTTTTTGTGATCCAAAAGGGTACAAGGTGCTCATTCCGAACGATTTTGAAGTCTGATTTCGCCGCATCGCCAAAGTCTATGGGGTGTTGAGGAACGGGCAAAGTATGTCTCGGCAACAAAAAACCCCAGATGGTGAATGTCTGGGGGAGATGGTTTTGCGAAACGATTTGCGCCAATAACATAAAACCGCAGCGTTCACATCGCTTATTTTGTTTTCTTCACTACACTCATTGCCGTAGCGATCATCGACGATATATCGCCGAAATTCGCCGGCAGTATCAGTGTCGTTGACTGCTTTGCCAGATTTCCGAATTGCTCTACCAGCTTCTCGGCAACGCGCAACTGCACTGCTTCCATGCCGCCGTCGGACTGAACAGCCGCAGCCACCGCCTTCACTCCGTCTGCCGTTGCGTTGGCGACGGCGCGAATTGCTTCAGCCTGGCCTGTTGCTTCATTGATTTGTTTCTGACGAACCGCCTCAGATTCAAGAACGACCTTCTGCTTTTGTCCCTCAGCCACATTGATCGCAGACTGTTTCTCTCCTTCTGACTGCAGTATATTTGCCCGTTTCTCACGTTCCGCCTGCATCTGCTTTTCCATTGCAATGAGGACGGTTTTCGGAGGCACGATATTCTTGATCTCGTACCTGAGAATCTTTACGCCCCACGTTCGAGAGGCCTCGTTGATTGCGCTGACGATAGCTGAATTGATCGTGGTTCGTTCCTCGAATGTTTTATCAAGGTCGATCTTTCCGATTTCACTCCGCATGGTCGTTTGCGACAATTGCACAATTGAACTCAAATAATTACTAATGCCGTACGAGGCCATTTGAGGATCGAATACCTGGACAAATATGACGCCGTCGACACCAACCTGCACGTTGTCTCTCGTGATGCAGATCTGCTCCGGGATATCGATCGTCTGTTCTTTTAATGTGTGCTTATAAGCAATTTTATCCATGAATGGTATGATGTAACTGACACCCGCATGGATGGCGATGTGGAATTTGCCAAGCCGCTCGACGACGAATGCGCTTTGCTGCGGAACGACGCGGACGCCGGAAATGATGGCAAGGACTGCAAGAGCAGCCACGACAAGAAAGAATAAGTCCATAAGTAACTCCTCTTTGATCAAGATTATTTCGTGAGTGTGACCTTCGCTCGGATTCCATCCAGCGAATTGATTTCAACGGTGCTCCCTTCACTAATGACATCGGCAGCATCGCTGAAGGCAATCCAGACAGACCCGCGATATGAGATTGCTCCTTCGCCGCCGACCGGGATTTCTTTGACGACCTTCACCTTTTGTCCTTTGTAGTCCGGCGGCATGTCGTGACTGCCAAAGAAGAGCTTCTTCGCTGTCTTTCTGAGGGCGACAAGCATAAGCAGTGAAGAAATGGAAAATACTGCAAGCTGGCTGTTAAGCGCCGGAGTGATGCCGACCCACGTGGTGACTGAAACGACCAATGCACCCAATCCAAAAAAAGCTAAGACGAAAGCAAGGTGATTCAATTCAATGATGATGAGGACTACACCAATAACAGCCCAGAGAATCACAGGAGAGATGAGCAGTTCAGACATGCTATTATTTCCTTTCCATACTTTGAATTTTTCTGATCTTAGGAGAGGCCTGAGAAGATTGAGTGCAGAGGTGAACGATCGACGTGTCCCCGAGCCGCGAAACTGACTTAATATAGACTAGTAATGGTGGAAAGGCAAGGATGCACTTCA
>CAYLMV010000262.1:0-3171 GCA_964384415.1 uncultured Chitinophagaceae bacterium
ACGATGACGAGGGCTCCGGTCACCGCCGGAAAAGCGAGCGCTGAGACGAAATAGTCTCCTGTTTTGCTTAGGACAACCGTGTAGGGACCGGGTTGGTCTGTGATGTTTCCCTCGATGACCATATGAGAGTTGGCTTGATTGAGGTCGATGTTCACAGTTTGCTGGCAGCCGCCAAGCAACAGCGCCGCCAGGGCCAAGGGAAACATCCGTTTCAATTGCACGGACAAGATCGAATTCATTTGCATAGGTGATCCCAATCGCGCTTAAAAACTAAAGTTATACGTTGCCGATGGAATAATCGGGAAGAAGGTCGTCTGCACAGCTTGAGTCAAGTTCGGGTTATTCGGATCGCGCTGGAAATAGATGGAGTAGGCATTCCATCTGTCGTACGCATTATACAATGAGAAGTTGAGGTTCGATTTCGGCCCCAGAGTCCATGTGGCGGAAAGGTCTAGCCGGTGATACGCCGGCATTCGGTATCCGTTTCGTTCCGTGTAGTACGGGACGAGCCTCACCCCTTCGAGCAAGTAGTTTCCGCTGGGGAATGTCACGGCGTTGCCGGTGTTGTAGACCCATGTGGCCGAAAAGGTCCAGGCTTTGCTGTATTCATAGATCGCGACGATGGAAATATCATGCGTGCGATCTTGTCTCGCCGGGAATGGTTGTCCGTTGTTAATGTCCGGGAACTGCTCATCTGTTCGTGAAAGGGTGTACCCTATCCATCCGGTGATCGGGCCGTACTTCTTCCGTACCAGCAGCTCCGACCCATAACTCCAGCCGCGGCCGTAGGTGAGGAGCGCTTCCACGTCGGGATTGAGCTGCAAATCGGCCCCGTTCTTATAGTCGATCTGATTCTGCATGTTCTTGTAATAGACCTCAAGAGAAGCTTCATACTCGTTGTCCGCAAAATTTCTGAAATAGCCGGCGGCAACCTGATCTGCATATTGGGGCTTAACATTATTGCTGCTGGGAACCCAGAGGTCGCTTGGGTTGGAAGTCACTGAATTCGATAGCAGATGAAGGTATTGCGACGTCCTCATGTATGAAGCCTTGATCGAGCTTGTCTCATCCAGAAGAACGTTTGCCGAAATGCGAGGCTCGATTCCTGTGTAGGTTTTAACTGCCTGTCCGGAGGCATACGAGGCTGTGCTCAAAACATCCCCCGCCGAATCGTAGGTGTTGACGTTAGCAGGCCCGTAGAGTGTGAACATCGAGAAGCGCAATCCGTAATCGACTTTGAAACCGGATGCGACTTCGAGCTGGTGCGAAACATAAGCGGCGTTTTCCAAAGCGTACCGATTTGGAACGGTGATGCCGTTGAATGTGCTGCCGGATGTCGCGGTCACGGTTCCCGGCAAGAAGGTATGATAGATAAAGTTGACTCCAAACTTCACGCTGTTTTGTGCGTTTGCGAAATACTGAAAATCTGTCTTGAAATTCTCGTCCTGTATTCCAGAGGTGATCGTAAACTGACTTGTCCCGGATGTCACATTATTGCTGTACTCGTAATTGCTGTAAATGAGGGAAGTGTTCGAGAAGAGATGGTCTGCGAAGATATGGTTCCACCGCAATGTTCCCGTCTCGTTTCCCCAATTGAACCCAAAGGTATTCGGATAGGCAAAATTGTCCCTCCCGAAATATCCCGATACGTAAACTCGGTCCTGCACTCCAACGGTGTAATTTGCCTTTGCATTCAAGTCGTAGAAATAAAGGCTTGCGCGGTTGATCGTTGTGTCGCTGGAGAGTTTGAGGAAGAGGTCTGCGTAGGTTCTTCTTCCCGAGATATTGAAAGATCCCTCATCCGTCACGATCGGCCCTCCAACCGTAAGGCGAGAAGCAAGGAGGCCAATGCCTCCGCTACCAGTGATTTCTTTCATGTTTCCGTCGTTTGTCCGGATGTCGAGTACGGAAGAGAGCCGCCCGCCGTACTCAGCCGGGATTCCCCCCGTCATGACCTTTACATCCTTCACGGCATCGGAATTAAAAACGGAGAGGAAGCCGAGCAAGTGGGAAGAATTGTAGACAGTTGCCTCATCCAGCATGATCAGGTTCTGGTCAATTCCCCCTCCGCGGGCGTAAAAGCCCGTGCTTCCCTCGCCGGCTCCCTGAATGCCGGGGAGCAATTGTATCGTCTTCAGGATATCCTTTTCGCCGAGGAGCACCGGGATCGTGTTGATTTCGTGCACTTCAAGTCTGTTTGAACTCATTTCGGTGGAAGTCACATTCTTGTTGGATCTCTCACCGGAGACTACCACTTCGTGGAATCTGATTGCCTCTCCCGAAAGCTTGAAGTTGATGACCATATCTTTGTCGAACTGAATTGTATCCACCGTCGTTTGGTATCCGATGAATTGCACGAGAACGATATGCCGCCCCTCCGGAACCATCAGTGAGTAGAAACCATAGGCGTTTGATGAGACACCGACAGTCTTCAAATCGCCGATAATGACGGATGCTCCAATAAGGTCTTCGCCAGTCTCACGATCCCTGATTGTGCCGCTTATGGTGAACGAATTTTGCGCCAGCACCGGGAATGGAAAAAGCGTGAGGAGGATGATCACCGCAAAAATGCAGGAGAACATCTGTCTCGGATGAAAAGCCCTGAGTGCATTAAGAAATGAAAAAGAAATCACTAAGTTATCGTTGAATGTTTTTGAAGAGCGCCAAAACTATAGTATCAATTCAATTCGACTTCGTGATTCCTTCTATATTGAGGGGGGAGGGATTAGAGGTGCTGCGCAAACGGTTCTGCCGAAATGAATCCTCCTGTCTTGTTAGACAACCGATGCCCCCGGTTTATTCCATTCGAACGCTTCTGAAAACGGGTCGGAAAGGCCTTTCGAGGCGTGTTGGACGCTAAAAACAACTTCCCGACCTCCATTGTCAACGTAAGCTCTCTCCGGTCAGTTCCCGTAGTACGACCGCTTTCATCCGGAAGAGGGTGAATTCCTTCACATCGAGAACCACGCGATAAAGATCTTGTTGCTCTCTACTTCTTCTTCTTAACCGGCTCGGGGCTTGCGAGTGGCTGCCTCCGCAGTTCCAGCCCTTTCACGATGACAAATGCTACGAGGGCAAAGATAAAGAACAGCAGGAGCAGCCAGGCATCGCTCTGTAAAGTACCGATGACTGTCCGGTATATTTCCAGGACCCATCGATCGGAGTTGAGCG
>CAYLMV010000263.1:0-3134 GCA_964384415.1 uncultured Chitinophagaceae bacterium
TACAATAACGGGTGGTTCACGCTCCGTTCCACAATTCCCGCCGGAGCTGTGAAAGGCGCTGTCGAATGGATCATCTCGCCCAAGGTAGACGACAACTGGAAATACAAACCGGTCATTCAGGTATCTCAGATCGGCTATCACCCCAATCAGAGAAAAGTTGCCGTTATTGAGCTGGATAAAAGGACAACGGCGTTCGAACAGGTCAGCCTGTACAGGATAGGAGTCAACGCGGAAACCCTTGTCATGACCGACACCATCCCCATAGTGTGGGGGAAATTTCTCCGGTACGAATATCTGCAATTCGATTTCAGCAAAGTGACCGACGAAGGGATTTACAAAATTCGCTATGGGGCAAGCGAGTCAAATGAATTTGAAATCAAGAAAAATATTTTCGCCCTCAATGTGTGGGAGCCCACGCTCGAATATTTTCTTCCCATACAGATGTGTCATATGCGGGTGAGCGATCACTACCGCGTATGGCATGGCCTCTGCCATATGGACGATGCGACAATGGCGCCGCTCAACCACGATCACCTCGACGGTTATTCTCAGGGCGGATCCACCCTGACGAAATTCTCGCCGGGGGAACACGTTCCGGGACTGAACATCGGCGGATGGCACGATGCAGGAGATTATGATCTGCGCGTGGAGTCGCAGGCGGAGACGGTGTACAAGCTTGCGTTGGCGTATGAATTGTTCAAGGATGATTACGACGAGACCTCGATTGACCAGGAAACAAGGGTTGCCGAAATCCACAAACCCGACGGCAAACCGGATATCCTCCAGCAAGTGGAGCACGGCGTGCTCTCCATCATCGGAGGATATGAATCGATGGGAAGGCTCTACCGCGGCATACAAGAGGCAACGCTTCGACAATATGTCCATCTCGGCGATGCAGCGACGATCACCGACAATCTCGTCTACAGCGAAAAGGGAAAAGATCCTGTGCTCGGCCGGCCTCTGCCGCAGGACGACCGGATGGTGTTCACTGAGCAGAATCCGCAGAGAGATCTCTACGTCGCACAAACGCTCGCCGCGACAAGCAGAGTGCTAAAGGATTACAGTCCTGAACTGTCGAAGAAGTGCCTCACAATTGCCGAAGAGCTCTATAGAAAGGACATTTCGGCGAAGCCCTTGATGAAGATCAACGCAGCCGCCGAATTGTATCTCTCAACATCGAACAAAGAGTACGAAATGATCCTTCTTGCCAGCGGCGACCTGATGAGCGAGAATGCAGAACGGTGCGCCGAAGTTCTGGGGAGGATTGTCCAAAAACTTCATAACCCGGAGTTCACCTCAAAGATCGAGAAGGGAGTGAAGCAAGAATACGAGAGGGCGGCCGAGCTGCAGAAGAAAACGCCGTACGGAGTTCCGTATCGTCCGTACATCTGGGGAGACGGATGGGAAATACAGTCGTTCGGCGTGAAGCAGTTGATGCTCCATATTGGTTTTCCGAAGATCGTTCCATCGGAAAATGCGTGGAACGCTCTGAATTTCGTCCTGGGATGTCATCCCGGCGAAAACACGGCATCGTTTGCCTCCGGTGTCGGCGTGAACTCCATGATCGTAGCCTACGGGGCGAACAGGGCGGATTGGTCGTATATCCCCGGAGGAGTGGCGAGCGGTACCGCGCTTATCCGGCCGGACCTGCCGGAGTTGAAAGTCTGGCCGTACTTCTGGCAGCAGGGTGAATATGTGATGGGGGGCGGAGCAACTGATTTCATGCTGCTGGCAATGGCCGCAGACAAGTTGATGAACAAAATGGAAAATGGTAAATGGTAAATGGAAAACATAAAACGTATAACGTAAAACGCATATCGTATGACTTACGACTCATAACCTCAGGAGAATCACATGGAAGAAACATTGCAGAAGTTACCGCTGAAAGAAAAGATCGGCTACGGCTTCGGTGATTTTGCATCGGTGCTATTCTGGCAGAGCATCACCATGAACATGATGTTCTTTTATACCGACGTCTTCAAAATTGCGGCGACGACGAAAGCGGCGATCGTCGCAGGCACGATGATCATGGTGTCGCGCCTCTTCGATGCGGTGATCGACCCGGTCATCGGCATGACGGCCGACCGGACGGAAACCCGGTGGGGAAAATTCAGGCCGTACCTCATCTGGATGGCGCTCCCGCTGGCGGTCACTGCTACTCTCACCTTCACGACCCCCAATTTCAGCGAATCCGGCAAGCTTGTCTACGCCTATGTGACTCTTTTCCTCTTCATGGCCTGTTATGCCGGTATCAACATTCCATACTCATCGCTCCTTGGAGTGTTAACGCCCGACGCGACGCAGCGCACGAGCGCATCGTCCTTTAAATTCACATTTGCGTACATCAGCGGAATGACAGTCTCGGCGACTTCGCTTCTTCTGGCAAAATACTTCGGAAACGGCGTCGACACCAAAGACCCGGGAGGATGGACGAAGACGATCATGGTCTACGGCGTTGTCGCGATCATCTTTTTCATCCTGACCTTCCTCTTCACAAAAGAGAGAGTGCGCCCTCCCAAAGCTCAGAAGACGTCAGTGAAAAGAGATCTTGCAGATCTCGTAACAAACGGCCCGTGGCTTGTTCTCCTCTTCGCAACGATCACCATGATCATGTTCGTGGCCTCGAGGATCGGCGTGACAAACTACTATTTCAAGTATTACATCACGAACTATTCGGACGTAACGCACAATACGATCAACTATTCCTTCCTCTGGTGGAATTTCAACTGGGGGTTTGAGGAAGTGACGACGGTGTTCAATACTCTCGGCCAGGGTTGTTCCATCCTCGGCGCATTGCTTGTTCCGCTCTTGACGAAGAGGATTGGAAAGAAATACGGCTTCCTCGCTTTGTTTGTGATTGCGTTGTTCAGCACCGCTGCGTTCTATTTCCTGACTCCGGAACACCTCACGCTGATTTTCCTCTTCCAGATCATCGGTTCATTATCGGGCGGGCCGCTTTCGGTGGTCATCTGGGCAATGTATGCTGATACTGCCGATTACTCAGAATGGAAGAGAGGGCGCAGAGCAACAGGTTTGGTCTTCTCCGCTTCGGCAACCTGCCAGAAGGTCGGGTGGGCAATCGGCGCGTTGTTTACCGGCGCTCTTCTTTCCGGATATGGATTCATGGCGGATAA
>CAYLMV010000264.1:0-3097 GCA_964384415.1 uncultured Chitinophagaceae bacterium
CTCTGACGTAAAAGCAATGCGTGGCGGCCTAACGGACCGGAGCTAAGCTGCGGCGGCGAACAGCCAGTAGCATGTAGTTCGTTGCGCGGACGTACCTGCTGATTGTATCATTCTCGGCATACTGCCGCGCGGCGAAATCGTCGACGGCTACTTCCGTCAGCTTGAGCGACTGGTTAGGTGGCCGCTTTTACTCGAATTTGCCGTAGGGCAATTCTTGTAATGTGTCTCTGAACGCGTCATATACATAAAATTCCCCAACCGCAAAGCCGTCACCTTCCGTAAAGTGAAACCTGCTAGTTGAAATCCATTTCGTGAAGGTTAAATCGAACGTTCGTGGCTCAATTTCTCGGACTAACCTTCGTTTTAGTATCTCAATTACTACTATGTTATAAGCTGGAACATCAGGCGCTTTGTCTTCAGATGTCCAAAGGCCTGGTTCCTTCGCGGTACCGACTAGTTTGAGACAGACCAAATATTTACGTGTTGGAGAGAGAAAGAAAGTATCAATCTTTCCGCGAGTGAATGTAAGCTGTTCAGTTTTCGATGTCAACGAATCAAGCACAAATAATTCCCCTTTCCACCGAAAAATGTTCAGGGAAAGGGGAATGGTGGAAGTAGTATCCATTTCGGGTAATGAACGTTCAACGCGAACACCTATCCTAAGAATTGGTTTAGAGCCTACAACGACTGAATCAGCCACCTTGGGTAGAACCGCCTTGCTGCTAACATGGTGTTGCATGCTAAGTTTGCTTTTTTGGCATGCGAAAGAAGCAACAATTAGTACCGTTATGAAAATTGCAGGTTTCAATTCATTCTCCTTCGTGATGCGATAAAGCGCGGCCACCTAACGGACCGGAGCTAAGCTGCGGCGGCGATCAGCCGCCGCAAGGTAGTTCGTTGCGCGGACGTTCCGATCATCGGCACTAAGTCCGTCCAACGCCGCGCGGCGAAATCGTCGACAGCCCCTTCCGTCAGCTTGAGCGACTGGTTAGGCGCGCATTATTAATTTAAAACCTTTGAATCGCGCCAATAAGATACTCTGCAAATTCCTTGCCTTCTGGATAATATTCTTTGAATTCATCTGGATGCACTGGTGTCATCAATCCAGCAAAATCATCTTTAGTGGAAATATCAATAAAATATATTTTGTACTTTTGCCCTTTATACTTATACCCTCGAATATATGTAAGGTAAATTTCAAAATATCTAGTACCAAGACTGTTCAACTTTGTGACGACGGAATCAATCCTGCATTTGTAATCATCTCCAGATGTTAAGCCTTGAAATTGACCCAAGACACGAGAACAGGCATATTCTTTCAAATCGTAAACAGTATCAATATTTGTGGATGTTTTTGGATAGCCACATATTTGGGGGTACAAAACATCTAACGTATCTCGCCTTATCCCAAAGTCGCCATAACTGTAACCTTTAACACGATATTGTGCTGAATGTTTAAACTTGTATCTGAATCTGTAGTTGACGAAGCAATTAGCAGAATCAATAAACTGAACAGCATATGATTCCACCTGATGTACTTCCTCGTTTTGCGTTTTCTTTTTGCAGGAGATGAGGAAAAAAGAACATATAGTTAAGAAAAGGAGAAAGCGATTCATGGTAGTTGAATGTTGTTTTGCGCGCCTAACGGACCGGAGCTAAGCTGCGGCGGCGAAATGTTAGTTCCATGTAGTTCATTGCGCGGACGTATCTGCTGATCATATCATTTTCGGCGTACTGTCGCGCGGCGAAATCGTCGACGGCGCCTTCCGTCAGCTTGAGCGACTGGTTAGGCTGCACATGGTAATCAGTTCTAAATCTTGTCGCTATTATTGTTTATTGGTTTTGTCATTCATCAAATCTGGGATTTCCATTTTCGCCAAATCAACAACCGTAGGGGTTAATATTAATAAAACATCATTTGTCACTTCAATGCTTTTTTCACTTGAAAAGAGAAATGGTAAAATTGAGCCTAAAATCGGTACAGAATTGTCGACTTTTTGTGTTGTGGTCTTTTTCAAGCCACCGAGCATAATCGATTCACCTTCTTTTACAACAACGATGTTTTCCAGCATTTGTCCTACTTCTATCGGACGCAGATCATTCCCGCCGTTAGCGAGATTCGTAAGCTTTGCCTCGACATTCATTTTGACATAACCGCTTGAACCCAACGTTGGTGTAACAGAGAGAAATAAACCTGTCTTCAGCTCCTGTGTTTGGAAAAGATTACTATAGCTAGCATATTTATCGACGTATAGGATTCTCGATCCGTCGAGAATAGTCCCTCTCTTATTGTTGATGGTCACAATCTTTGGGATATTCAAGACTTTCGCCGCATCACTAGTCTCTAGAATATTCAAAAAATCGCCGATCCTCATATTGTTGCCTACACTAAAAGCTGCTGAACTTGCATGGTTTAGCACATTCGACGAAAATGATGACGGTGTCGACGATGGATCGGTAGTCGTTTGAGAATTGTCTGACTTGGTCTTATTATAGTTGTATTGGAATGGAATACTGGTACTTGCGAGGATCTGCTGCCAATCAATTCCAGTATGTTTCATTTTTTGATTATCAACTTCTATGATCTTTACCTCGACAATGATCTGCTTTGGCGGTACATCCATGAATTCAACCATGGTCGAAGCGCTTTGTATGGCACTTTCGTTTCCGAATAGAAGGATTTCATTTGTTGAAGAATTTACTCTAATCGCAACCGTTCCATCGTTGGTAGCAATATTGTCTCCTTTTACAATATCTGCGTCGATTAAATCAGTCGGGGAAATATATTGAAGCGTAATCTTTTTGCTTGCTGTTCTTGTTGCTTCCTGTGCGATTAAACCAACGGCGATTAACAGTTGCAACATGATAAGTGCAAATCGAAAAATGTTCTGTGAGGAATTCATGGATGCCCCTTTTGCTTCGCTAATATGAGATTATTGATTTAGTGGAATATTGTCGAATCGTTTAACGGCTACTTTATCGTTGCTTTTGAGTTACCGAAGGATGCAAAATGCTTTTGGCTTGCAAACATTCGTTAGTGCAGCCTAACGGACCGGAGCTAAGCTGCGGCGGCGAACGGCCATTGTTATGTAGTTCA
>CAYLMV010000265.1:0-2227 GCA_964384415.1 uncultured Chitinophagaceae bacterium
CGCCATCGCATTGGAATCCGTCCGATTCTCTTTTGGTGAAAAGCAGTTGTTGCAGAATGCCTAGATGCAATTGCGGCCAGGGAAAATCACCGCGCTTGTCGGACCGAACGGCGCCGGGAAAAGCACAATTGTCAATCTCATCCTTGGATTCTATATTCCCGACACCGGAAAGATATTCGCGGGAAATCATCCCTACTCCGAGATCGACATGAAGCACCTAAGAGAATCGATCGGCGTCGTTCTGCAGGATTCGCCCATTTTCCGGGGAACAATCTTTGAAAACATTACGTATGGCAACGCGCAGGTCTCGTTCGATGATGTTGCAGCAGTTGCACATCTTGCCGCCGCCGATGAGTTCATCGGAAAACAAAATCACGGCTATGAGACGCTCGTCGGTGAAGAAGGAGTTTTGCTCTCAGGAGGAGAACGCCAGCGGATTAGCATCGCGCGCGCCCTGCTTCGCCGTCCGAAGCTCCTCATTCTCGACCAGCTCGACGATCACCTTGACCGCGACGCGTTAAAAATAATACTAAGCAATATCAAACGGCTCGACTATTCGCCGGCATGTCTGCTGATCAGCCACAACCCTGCGGTCGAACAAATCGCCGACGATGTGTATATTTTGAAAAATAACGCCCTCATGCATTCTCGTGAGACTCTACCCGTCCCCTCTCCTCTCCAGATGCGAGAACCATGATCCCCGAACCGCTCACATATGCGAACACGAGGTCGAAAGCCTCCTGGAAGCCAACGCCCGACCAGGAACTCCTTCTTCGCGCCTGCTTGCTTCAGGCAGATACCGCCATTGATGCATGGAATAGCTGGAAGGCGAGGGTGGACATCAATGCGCTCGATCCCGGCTCGCAAAGATTGCTCCCTCTTCTTCATCACAATTTGAGAGGTCACGTTCGCTTCGAGGACATTGACGGAAAGTTGAAAGGAGCGTACCGTGAGACATGGTATAAAAACCAGCTTCTCTTTCACCGGGCCGCAAGACTGATCGAACGCCTTCACGAAGCCGGAATCCGGACCCTCGTCTTCAAGGGGCCCTCCCTCACGGTATTATATTACGGTGATCTGGGCTTGCGCCCGATGAATGATTTTGATCTCCTCGTACGGAAAGAGGATGTCGTCCCTGCGATCGCGACCCTTAAGCTGGCTGGCTGGGTGCCAGTGGCCGACATATGTTCACATTCAGTCGAATTCATCATTGGTATGCAAAATGGGCTCGGTTTTTATAACGTCGAGACCCGCGCTGAACTAGACCTCCATTGGCACGCATTTTTTGAATGCCCCCGGGAAGATTTCGATCGCGAATTATGGTCAAGGTCGAAGATGGTCGAGCTCCGGGGCATCCATACGCGGGCTTTAGACACAACCGATGAACTGATATATGTTTGCCTGCACGGCTCGAGAAAAAATCAAGTTCCTCCAATTCGCTGGGTGGCCGATGTCTACACTATTCTAAAAACATCCGCTTCGAAAATCGATTGGGACCGAATAGCGCGCGTTGCTGTAAACGAAAGGATCGTGCTCCCTTTGAAGGAGACATTGACCTACTTTCAAATTTTTGCCCCTGAGTGCGTACCAGCGCATTTCTTGCGCGCACTTCAACGAAAACCGGCAGCAATGGAGCGCATTGAACGTTGGAGCGGAGAGATCCCCGCTTCGAAAATGAGGAAGATTCTGGGTCTTTGGTTTTACGTGTCTAGGAAGGAGCGAACCTCAACAATCGGGGGCAAGTTGATGGGGTTCTTCAGGTACATGCAACTTCGATGGAAAGTTGACAAACTGTGGAAGTTGCCGGGGGCAGCCCTAAGGAAAATTGTTAAAATAAGAAGCCAGCATCGACGGAGAGGATTGCTTCGTCTCCCGACTGCATCGGGATCCTCGCAATGACACCGTGTTTAGAAGAACACCATCCCAGTAATGTCATCGCGAGGAGGTCCCGCCGAAGGCGGGAACGACGTGGCGATCTCCTGCCGTTCACGGAAGGAGATTGTCCCGCTGTACGGGATCCCGCTCTTCGAGCGGGATCGCAATGACTCTAGGTTTATATTGTCATCGCGAGGAGTCCCGCCGAAGGGCGGGACGACGTGGCGATCCCCTGAGTCTATCGCACCAGGTCGTCAAAAAGATCTTTCCATTCAGGGTTGATCGATTCGATCAATTCGTTTTTCTTCTTCCTCGACAAAGCCTTCAGCTGTTTTTCCCGCGCGATTGCATC
>CAYLMV010000265.1:2237-3050 GCA_964384415.1 uncultured Chitinophagaceae bacterium
GCTTCTCGACATTGTAACGCCTTGTAAAGCCCGGTATCAGCTTCTCCTTGTGCTGGCTGATTCTCTGAACAAGGTTATGTGTTACGCCGGTGTATAGAACGGTATTGTGCTTATTCGAGAGAAAATAGACTGCAGGCTTTAATAGCGGTTCCATGAAGGTACCCCCGTAATGTCATCGCGAGGAGATCCCGCCGAAGGCGGGAACGACGTGGCGATCTCATACCGTCGACGGTGGGGATTGCCACGCGTCGCCTGCGGCCACGCTCGCAATGACATTTTTCTAATATGCGTTCCGATGATATACCATAGCCATTTTGTTCACAACGCAGGCAGAAGATAACTGAAACACAATTCCTAGTGCGGCGAAATTGGAAAGGATATCTTATCTCCCTTTGAAGAGATCGTTTTTGGGGGTCCCCCCATTGGAGTGTACAGAGCGTTGAAATTTCCGGTAAACGTGTTCCCCGTAGAGAACACTGAATCTGCGCGAGCCCCAATTCTACACACATCGCGGTGTTTGACCGGGCCCTTCCCCTCGTATGCAGCGCAAAAGACGTACTGCTGAATCGTATTCCCATCAATCTTCAGGTTCGATCCGCTGTTGAACAACAATGGAGCGTAAGTATTGTCGTGAATATCGTTATCGACCACTTTGCATCGATTGGCAGGGCCGCTTTCTCCCACCGAAACGCCGAAAGTTCCCCCGCTTATTTCGTTTGATTTGATAAGAACATCATCTGCAAATCCGATGTACACCGCGGGATCTTCCGAAATGCCGCGGCAGATATTTTTGAAAACTTGCGCCCGGTGAGA
>CAYLMV010000266.1:0-3044 GCA_964384415.1 uncultured Chitinophagaceae bacterium
AGGGATTTGATTTTCTTCCGGTCGTAGCGTGCTATTTTCTTTGGATCGAACTTGTCGAATGCCTTTCTGTAGTTCTCCCGTTTCCTCAAAATCGTAATCCAGCTCAATCCGGCCTGTGCCCCCTCGAGGAGAAGCATTTCAAATAACCGTCTGTCGTCATGCAGCGGAATCCCCCACTCTTCGTCATGATATGCGATGTAAAGCGGATCCGTTCCGGGCCAGGCGCAGCGTTCTTTCATGGCCGGCTCTTTTCCTGGATGACCGCATCGGCTTCTATCTCGATCAAGATCTCCGGCGAGATGAGTCCTTTCACCTCCACCATCGTCGCCGCCGGCCGAATGTCCTTGAAGAATTCTCCGTGGGCTTTGCCCACTTTCTCCCAATCGCCGATATCGACAACAAACATTCTCGTCCGGACCACATCCTCCAGGCTTGCCCCGGCTTTTTTCAACGCCGATTCGATGTTCTTGATTGCCTGTATGGTCTGCTGATAGACGTCTCCAATTCCGACAATCTCCCCTTTCACATCAGTTGCCGTTGTGCCGGAGACAAAGATCATCTCTCCGGCCTTTACCGCTCTCGAATAACCGACGACCGGTTCCCAGCGGGCGCCGCTCGAAATATTCTTCCTTTTCATAGGTCACTCCTGAAGCTTCGGATGTTTCAAATGAAAATCAGTCGCATCCTGATACTGCTTCGCAACGGCGAGCAGCGTAGCTTCATCGAATAGTTTTCCGAGAAACGTGATGCTCGTCGGAGTCCCTTCTTTCGAAAATCCGTTCGGCACGACAACGCACGGGTGCCCGGTCAGATTTGTCAGCAGCGAGTTGTCGCCTTCAAACGGTGGTGCGACAATGATATCGACCTTGGACATAAGCGCCGCCATCTGCTGAATTGCGAGGTAGCGAACCCGGTTGGCCTGAATGTACTCAACGGCGGGAATGAACCGTGACGCACGGAACACATTGGGCCACGCATCTTTGATCTGCCGTGCGAGCAAATCGTCTTTGCCGTTCCGCGTCAGTTCGTCGAACTGAGCCCCCGCCTCTGCGCTGACGATGATCGCGAGATCGCTGATCGGCAAATTCGGCAGAGTCACGGGAATCAGACTGGCTCCCAGGCGGCGAAGAACCGCCAACGCCGAATCGTTATTTGCTCTGTTCGTTTTTACGCTGTCAAAATCATTTTTCAGGTATCCGATCTTCAGCGAACGAAGGTTGATTTTCGGGTTGTAGTTAAACGGGAAGTCGTAAAGCATTTGGTCTTTGCCGTCAGGCCCGTAGATCGCGTTGAACACAATCGCGCAGTCTTCAACCGTCCGGCAGATGGGGCCGATTTTGTCCATAGACCATGCGAGCGCCATCGCGCCGTTCCTGCTCACGCGGCCGTACGTCGGGCGCAAACCGGTTGTTCCGCATACCGTCGAAGGGGAAACGATCGATCCCCACGTCTCTGTTCCGATCGCGAAGGGGACCAATCCGGCCGACGTCGCCGCGGCAGATCCCGCCGACGATCCGCTCGAGCCTTCTTTGTAATTCCATGGATTCCGCGTCATCCCCCCGTACCAGTATTCGTCCATTGCCAGCTCACCCATCGACAGCTTCGCGACAAGAACGGCGCCGGCTTCTTCGAGCCTTTTCACGACGGTGGCATCCTCATCGATCATCTGCTCTTTGAACGGCAGGGCGCCCCAGGTTGTTTTATACCCTCTCGTCGATAGCAGATCCTTCACCCCAAAAGGTATTCCGTGGAGAGGACCGCGGTACTTTCCTGCCGCAATCTCCCTGTCGGCTGTGCGGGCTTGCTGGATCGCCAGACTCTCGGTCAGTGTGATGACGCATTCGAGCTTCGGCCCGTATTTTTTCAGGCGGCCAAGGTACATCCGGGTCAGCTGTTCCGATGTCACCTTCCGCGATTTAACAAGCTCTGCGAGCTGACCGACCGAAGAGAACGCGAGATCTTCCACATTGGATGGAACGACGACCTTTCCCGCTGGACTCGCGACAAATCGTTTCCGCTCTGTGCTGAATTTCATTCCGGCCGGAAGCGGATTCAGCGTAATCGCCGGAGGAATATTGTTAGGAAGGTTTACCTTCCTGAGGTTTTGATAGCTTGTCAGCTGGTCCTTCAAAGCATCGAGCATTGAGTCGCGTTTTGCGTCCGTGAAGCTGAGACCGATCAGCTTCTCCGCGCTCGAGATCATGTCGCGCGTAAGCGGGGCATTCTCCTCCACAACCGCGCCAAGCAGAAAAAACCCCGCGCACGCTCCAGCGATCGCCAGCCATGTTCGGTTATCTTTCTTCATCGTATTATCCTTCTCGTTGTGAGAACTCGAACAGCGTGAGTATCAAAACAACGTCCTCTTTCTTAACTTCAATTACCTTTTGTATCTCCCCATCAGCTGTCCTTCGCCAAGAATATGTCCTTCCATGGCTTTCAACAGCTGCGCCTTTGTAGCTCCGCTCTCAAGCGCGAGGATTTTGTCGAGCGCATAGACTTTGAAATAATAACGGTGCGTTCCCCCGGGCGGGCAGGGACCGTCATATCCGAGCTCATGCGAATCGTTTATCCCTTGCCGCGCCCCGCTTGGAAGAGTTGAAGTGCGCTGAATATTTTCCGCAAGTCCATTCACACCTGCCGGGATGTTGAAGACAACCCAGTGCACCCACGTACCGCGCGGCGCATCCGGATCGTCGCAAATGAGCGCGATGACTTTGGCGCTATCCGGTACTCCCGTCCACTCAACCGCAGGCGATACATTTTCGCCATCACACGTATATTTCTTTGGAATGAATTCGCTTTCTTTGAAAGCCGGGCTTGTGACTTTGATTTCCATTTCCGTGCCTCCTTTCGCTGTTCACTCGGAGAGTGCATAGGCCTCGCCGTGGGCAAAAATCGAACAAAGCAGGAACAAGACGGTTGTGAACGCACAAGTGATGCCATGACTTTTAGTGTTCAGAACTTCATGCTGCAAAACTGATCGAGTCATGGCATCACTCACTGCTATCGGCACAATATCATTCTGTTGGAAGAAAAATGCAACC
>CAYLMV010000267.1:0-3036 GCA_964384415.1 uncultured Chitinophagaceae bacterium
GTGCTACCTTATTGGTTGATGGTTCTTCCAGGTAGTATTTGAATATCTTGGTAACTAGTTCGACTTCTTTTGCATTTACGACAAGTTTTTTGTTTATGACATCGTAGCCAAGAGGTGTATTTCCGCCACCCCAGTACCCGTTTTGAGCTTGTGAATACAGTTTTTCCCGCGTTCTTTCTGCGATCATATCACGTTCAAACTCGGCGAATGCGAGCAGTATTGTTCGCTGCATTTTACCCGATGGGGTTGTTGTATCTATGTTTTGGGTCGTTACGACGATATCAATGTTCAGAGCATTCAATTTCTCATCAAGGTCAAGAAAATCCTTGACTGAACGAGAGATACGATCAAGTTTTGTTACTGCCACAACATCGAATCGTCTATCGCTCGCATCTTTTAGCAATCGGTTCATTTCGGAGCGATCCAAAGTTGTGCCGGTTTTTGTGTCAGAATAGACATCAACCACCATCCATCCACGCGATTTGCAGAATTGACGTAGATTTTCCTGTTGACTATCGAGGGAACTGAAGGCGCCCTTTCCTTGATCGAAAGTCGATACACGGCAATAGATTGCCACTCTTTTTTCTGCTTTAGGCGATTGAGCTGTTTTCATTTTTGATGTCCGGAAAATTGCGCTATGAGATTGGTATTCCAACGGGGTTAGTTCTTCTGATTCTATTTCTTCTTCTCCGTCTCGTCCTTTTTGGATTGTGACTTCTTTTTAGACTTTTTATTTTTTGCCTCTTCTTCCACTGCCTCCTCCTTTGCAATTATCTCCCGGAACACTGGCGCAATGAGCCGCGCAAAATCAGCTCTAACTTCTTCTTTGGTAACATTTTGACTCAGGGCGCTCACGATGCGCTCGGCCTTGTGCGTCGCCGGTCCCTCAATCTTATCGGGGGCCAGCTCCTTTTGTCTTTCAATTTCTTGAGCAATCCTTCTTCCAAACCGAACGGGTGGTGAGTCCCACAATTTCCGGATCTTATAGAATTCTGTAATCCTTTGAAGTGGATCCAGCAATAATTCAAGATCGTGTTTTGAAAAATCACTCCGGTTCGCGTTGAAGAAAGCACTCAACCCGTCGAACAAGCCAGTCAGGGACCGTCTATTATCAAGACTGCACTGTCTTGCCGAATTGAAGGCGATAATGGTCTCGATTTGGTTTCCTTGACCGGCCCGGTAATCTGCGGTTAATTGCCAACCACGGAGTCTCAAAGGCCGCGAACATTCATACTTGTCGGCTAGCTCTACCCATTCCGAGATCTCCTTTGAATCATTTTTCAGGATTGCTTTTCTTAGCGCGAGGGTGGTCAGCCGGCGCTTTTCCTGAAACTTATGCTTTTCTTCTTGTACCATTTTGGATTCCCTATTTTCTTAAAGGTACAAAGATGGAGTCGTACACTCAACCGCCTTCGCCCTCATTCCGATATATCGATGGAGTCACCCTGCGTGAAAAATGGAAGACCCGCCTACATAAAATCGAGTACGGGTCTTCTTAGTCCCCCGGCTTCACCGCACGATTTAGCGTCTTCTTTGCATCTTTAAAAAATTCGCGGTTTGTTCAATCAGGTTAGGTGTTCCTTCTATCATAGGCCTAACAAAATGCACTGCCAGTATCTCGTATTCATCGATAGCAACCTGAAGTCGAAACCTGAGGGTTTTCACGTCTTCTGAAACCGTATCGCGGCTAAGCGGGAACCTAAAGTAGAACGAATTTGTGTCGTCGTCATAGACGAGCATCCCTATGAAGGCACTAGAGTTCACCTTGCTCATAAATAGCTTGGCCTTCTTCCTGAGATCAGGACGGTCAGTAGTGAAGTATATGTCAACCGAAATCGTGTTGATCCTATCAAGAATTTGAATTCGGCCTTGTGCTTTGACGCCACGAATTGGGATAGTTACTGCAAAGACTGTTTTGTCGCCGGAAGATTTTTTGTATGACAGTCCGATTTCATCTAGTACCCTCTTTACAGCATTTACTGTATTCTTCATTGTTAACTCCTTGATCTTGGTGCCTTTCTAAGTTTTGCCACTCGTCGCCAGAGGGCGAATCATGGGCCATTATTTGAGTTTGTGTTCTCTGTGATTTGCTCCATCTATTTCCGGCCGCAGTATGTTTTGATGGGCTATGGGATTTGACTCCATTCGCGGCCATCGAGCTCGCGGCCAAGCGATTCCGGATGAAGCCCCGCGTACTGCTTGAAGAAGAATTTTACGCCTTGGGCTACACACGCATCGCGAATATCCCGGACCCATTGCTTCTCCAGTGGCCGCCAACTGGGTCCCGATTCCCCACCGACGACCGCCCAGTGAATTCCATCGAGATTTAAGTTCGTGATCGGACCGATTAACGGCTCGAAGTAGATAAATCGTATCTTGGCCGGTACTTTTCGCAGGTCGTCGATTCGGAATACATAATCTTGGCTTTCAACGCTCACTCCTTGCCACACATTATCGCCCCAAGTCACGTGAGGCGCATGCTGAACGAGAAGGTCAGATCGTTTCGTCAAAATCTGAAACGTGTGCTGCGGACACTGACCCATCACCGAAAAGGCCTTCTGAATGAAGTCGAGCGGTACGTCCTTGTGGTAAAGGTCGCTCATCGAGTTCACGAAATAGGTCTCCGGTTTCTTCCTTTTCAACGGAACATCTAACAGATCCGGATGCAATGTCAATTGAAATGCATTGACATATCTTTTGTTCTTAATACCCTGCAATCGCTTTGCAAACGATGCGGCGTAGCAGCCGCGGCACCCCGGACTGATCTTCGTGCATCCCGTGACCGGGTTCCACCGGCGTCCCAGAATTTGTATGCTCATATTTTCCTCATTGGTTTAAATGATAACTGAACCCAACACGGAGCGCGCCGTGAAAGGCAACGCTCCGTTCGGGCCTACGACAAACGACTAACTTTGAGACGGATCCTGGACTGCGGCGATGATGGCATCAAACAATTGCCGCGCGTTCTGTCCATCAACTCCAGCTCCGGCCGCGAACTTCGCGGTACCCGGTGTGACATAGCCACTCCTGGCTGTG
>CAYLMV010000268.1:0-2995 GCA_964384415.1 uncultured Chitinophagaceae bacterium
CCGAGTTGACGAGTCCGGCGGGGTTCCAGTACAACGCGGAGACGTCGTTCACGACGGCCACGTACGATTCACCCATCGACGACCCTCTTGCGTCTGCACCGATCTTCAAGAATTGATACGCAGAAATGCCGGCACGCTGCCCGCCGAGATTGGGGACAAGTTGGGCGTTCGCCGAGCCGGCTGCGAGAATCATCAGGGCAACCAGTGCTCTTGCTGTGTCCGAATATTTTTGACCGCGAGTGTGTATGGCTTTTCTCTTCTTAATGAGCGTGAGAGCTAGAATTGAATTCCAAAACCGAGTTTGGCCGTCCGCGGAGTAAGATAGCGCGACGGATCGTACGGATACGGCGATATTGTCCCCTGCAGCTGAGGATAACGGGGATCGTTCCCCGTCGTATTATCCCCGTACTCAAAGGCCCGGCCTGTCACTGCGTTGATAATTTGAGAATTCTTGCTATTCAATAGATTCTCGACCTCGAGGCTGAGAGTGATTTTCATCCCTCCATAGTCAAGATTCTTGTCAAAATTAAGGTTGATGTAGAACCAGTTTTGACCGACACCGCCGCTAATATTGTTATAATCTGTCACGAAGAGAGGCCGGCCATTATTGTCGAATCCCGCGGGGAGCAAGGGGGTATAACGCTTTCCAGATTCGTAGAAGAAACGGACAAAGAACGAATAATCGTCCAGCACGCCGGGGGCAAAACCGAAAAGGGGCTCGTTCTTCGGGACGAGATAATTGAGCGTGAGGGATCCCTGCAAAGGCCGATCCCACGGCATATAATTTTCTTTGATCGTCGGTTCAACGCCGCTCGTCACAAGGTCATACAACGCCTCGTTCGAGGCGGAGCTCTTTCCGGTAGCGATGGAGTACGATCCGGAGAGGGTCGCGCGGAAGTTGGTCTCAATCCGCTTGTTGTATTCGACCTCAATCCCTCGCGTGCGGGCATAGTCGGAATTAATATAAGTCGTATATGATCCGCTGGAAAAACGGACGCTTGTCGCCTGCACACTGCGCGCCGTGATGTAGTCAAAAATATCTTTGTAATAGGCGGTCACGGTCAAGACGTCGTTCTCGGTAATCTGATTGCGGAGTCCGAGCTCGTACGCAACCGTTGTCTCGGGATTCAAGTTCGGGTTCCCGATCGTCTGTTCAGTCGACTGGGCGCTGCTCGAGGCAAGTTTCGAATAAACATAGGTCGGCTGGGGCAATTTTGAGAAATGGCCGTACGAGAAAAAGAGGGTCTGGTTGTCCGAGACAGGATGAGAAATACCGAGCCGCGGGCTGAGGCGCCCTTTCCATCGCCTGCCGAAGAACGAAAAAGTATTCTGGATGTACTGCTGGCGGATGGCGTCGGAGGCCAGGGGAACGTTGGGGTTGTTGACGGCATCGTCGACATACTTTCCGGGGAACCAGTAATCGAACCGGAGCCCGAAATTCAGAATCATCCCGTTGATCGTGATATTGTCCTGCGCGTATAAGTCTCCCGAGGCCGGACTGACATTATAGATGTCGTTGTTCAATCCCAGCGGCTTTATCCACGGGTCGGTGATATCGATCATCTGCAGGTTCTGGAAATGAGATTCGATCCCCGTCTTAAACTTGTTCTTTTCGGTGAAATTGTTCGTGAAATCTATTTTGACGCTGTAATCGTTGATGTAGTGATCCCGCCATTCGAACGGTCCGCCCGTATCATAGAAGCCGTCTCCGGGGATAACGCCGACGGTGTCCTTCCCCAAATTGTAATATTGGATCGGGTACGTCACAATATCCCGCGGTTCATTGTACTGCGTGTAGTCTTTGCCGTTTGCATCGCCGCGGACGTGGGCAGTATACCGGCTCAATCGAATCTCATAGAACGCTTTTGTGTTGAGCGTGTGAGTCCACGATATTGTCTGTTGAATATTGATCTGGGTGAATGTGTTCGCGCTGTCCAGGATGTTCTTGAACGTGAACTGGTAACCAGGGGATGGATCCTGAAACTCCAGCGCAGTCTGTATCGTCGAGGAATTCTGGTCGATGGTCACCGACTCGTTGTAGGAATACGAAAGTTTCTCTGTCGCTTCCGGTTTCCAGGTAAGTTTTCCGGACCACGAGTAGTCGTTCGCGATTCGCGGTGTGAAACGCGATCCGTGAAAAATCGAAGACTGGAGGTCGTGCGGCGCCACCGATTCGTAGCCGACAGGTTTTCCGTCACTCCCGATCAGTTGAACCCATCGTGTGTATCCATCCGTGACGTTGCCGTTGCCGGTCGCAAAAAAGCTCAGCTCTCCGGGAAGAAGGGACGAGGCAAGCGGGACCGGACCGCCCAAGCTGAGGCTGAGAATGTCCGTGTTGAAGTTAGCAAGAGAATTTCCCCAGATTCGGTCGGTCTTATACGAGGCACCGCCATGGTAACTCGTGGATCCATCCTTGGTCGTGATGTTGATAACGCCGGAGGTGGCCTGACCGTACTCAGCGCTGTATCCCCCGGTGATGACTTCCATTTCCTGGATGGCATCAGGACTGATCTGCAGACCGAATCCGGTGCCGCCGAGGATATCCTGCACCGGTACGCCGTCCACAAGATATGCATTTTCGTATCCTCTGCTCCCCCGTATGTGGATCTGGTTGTCGCTCTGCACAACACCTGTTTGCAGTCCGACGATATCCTGTACGTTACGAACGGCAGATATTTTGATGTCATCGCTGTTGACGGTGCGTGAGCTTGATGTCTGCTCGATGTCGAAGAGGGGCTTCTCTCCTATAATGACGACCTCTTTCCCAAGCGTCAATGAACTCTCTTCGAGCTTCACGTTCAGTTCGGTGGGCCTGTTTGCTTCTACTTTGATTCCGGTGTATTCAACCGCCTTGTAGCCAAGGAGCGTGATAGAAATAATGTAATCTCCCGGGTTCACTTTCGGGATGATGAATTTTCCGTCGATATCGGTCGATGCGCCATAGTACGTTCCCTTCACGAGCACGATGACGCTCGGCAATCCTTCACCGGTTTTG
>CAYLMV010000269.1:0-2952 GCA_964384415.1 uncultured Chitinophagaceae bacterium
GAGGCTTGATTTCAACTTTGCCAGAAGCTTCAACGCCTCAAGCGGAGTCATGGCATCGATGTCCAGCTTCGCGAGCGTCGAACGCAACTCGTCATCCTTCATCTCGAACATCGTGAGTTGAATTCTCTCCTCCGGCTTCGGGCTGACCTTTCGCCTTCCGGAACCGTGAAGATGTCCGTTGGGCCTGAAACCGGCACCATCCCCCTCCTCGCCATGCGGCCGAAGCTGAGTCTCCTCAAGGTTGGAGAGAATTGTTTTTGCCCGTTCGGTCAACTCATCTGGAAGACCGGCCATTTTAGCCACCTGGATTCCATATGAATGGTCCGCTGTTCCCGGTGTGACGGTGTGCAGGAAGACGACCTTGTCGCCGTACTCCCGGACATCCACCTTGTAGTTTTTGATCCGCC
Organism: uncultured Chitinophagaceae bacterium; assembly: GCA_964384415.1. GTDB lineage: Bacteria > Bacteroidota > Ignavibacteria > UBA10030 > UBA8401 > JAGVPT01. Next base: position 408 of record CAYLMV010000269.1, read on the forward strand.
CGAAAGTATCTGCCAATTCGTTCAACTCGTGATAGTGTGTAGCGAACAAGGTTCTGGCGCCGATGTGTTCGTGGAGGTACTCGGTCAGCGCCCAGGCTATGCTGATGCCGTCAAACGTACTTGTGCCTCTTCCTACTTCATCCAGCAATATGAGGCTGCGATCCGTGGCCCTGTTGACTATATTGGCGGCTTCATGCATCTCAACAAGAAACGTGCTCTCCCCCGAGGCAATATTGTCGCTGGCGCCGACGCGCGTGAAAATATTATCCACAAGGCCAATGACCGCCTTCTTTGCCGGCACATAGCTTCCGATTTGCGCAAGGAGGACGATCAGTCCTACTTGGCGGAGGTAGGAAGATTTGCCGCTCATGTTCGGACCGGTGATAATGAGGATTTGATTTCCTCCGGTATCGAGCGAGACCGAATTGGCAACATATTTTTCGCCGGGGGGAAGAAGTGCTTCGATGACGGGATGGCGGCCGCCTTCTATAAAGAGCTTGGTTGAGTCGTCAACATCCGGCTTCACATATTGGTTGTCGTCTGCCACCTGCGCAAGTGAAACAAGACAATCAAGAAGCGCAATCTGCTGAGCGTCCTGCTGAATTGTCGCGGCGTGAGAGGCGACCTCAAGCCGGAGCTCGTTGAACAGCTTCGTCTCAAGCGCGAGTATCTTCTCCTCCGCATGAAGGATCTTCTCTTCGTATTCTTTCAGCTCGGGCGTAATGAACCGCTCGGCGTTCGTCATTGTTTGTTTGCGGATGTAATCGGCGGGAATTTTATCCTTGTGGGTGTGGGTGATTTCGATGTAGTAGCCGAAGACGTTATTGAATCCGATCTTCAAAGAAGAAATGCCGGTCCGCTCCCGTTCTTTCTTCTGCATGTTGGCAACCCACTCTTTCGCGGAATGAGCGAGTGAAGTCAACTCATCGAGTTCTGCATTATATCCTTGCCGGATGACGCCTCCATCGGCGAGACTCAATGGAGGATTATCGGCAATGGCCCGGTCGATGGCTTCCGCAAGGGGGTCGATCGGCTCAATATTCGCGTGAATGTCTGAAAGGGGAGGCCTGGAAAAACCGCCGATGATATTTTTCAAAGCCGGCAATTTGCGCAAGATCTGTTTCATTCCGAGCATGTCGCGGGGGTTCGCCCGCCCCGTTGCGATCTTGGCAATGAGCCGCTCAATGTCCCCTATTTCCAGAAGTTCAGTCTCAAGCTTTTTCCTGATTGATGATTCATCGACGAGGGACTGTACCCCGTCCGAACGCCATCGTATCTGTGAGAGGTTCTTCAATGGATGTGAAATCCACTTCTTCAAGAGCCTTCCCCCCATGGGGGTCATAGTCTTATCGAGGACCGAAAAGAGCGTTCCTTCTGAAGTCCCGCCGAAGGAAGAAGTGATTTCGAGATTTCGTTTCGTTGAGGGATCGAGAATAATCGTGTCAGAAATATTCTGAGGAACGATCTTCCGGAGATGGGCCAGGTTTGCCTTCTGTGTTTCGTTCAGGTAGTGCATGACTGCACCGGCCGCAGAAATGCCGATCGTCATCGCGTCGATGCCAAAGCCTTTCAGCGATTGGGTTTGAAAGTGGCGGATGAGAGTTTCATATCCGTAGTCGAAATGATACACCCAATCGTCGACCGTAGTGTAAAGTCCGCTAAAGTGAGTCCTCAGAAGATTTTGCAGCGTTTCCCTGTCCCTTTTCTGGACGATGATCTCCGAAGGGAGAATGGAATTGATCTGCTGAGCGAGTTCGCGGAACGGAATCTCCGCGACGGCAAATTCTCCGGTAGAGATATCGACGAATGCGAACCCAATGGGGTCGTCGCCTGTTGCGACGGCCGAAGGAAGGGCGATTGAAGCGAGATAGTTGTTCTGTTTCTGATCGAGAACCTTGTCGGAGAACGCTATGCCGGGCGTGACAACTTCTATCACGTCCCGCTTGACGATGCCTTTGGCGAATTTTGGATCCTCAAGCTGTTCGCAGACAGCTACGCGGAGGCCGGCCTTAAGAAGTTTTGGCAAGTACGTGTCGAGCGCATGATGCGGGAACCCGGCAAGGGGGATCTCACCTGCCGCGCCGTTCCCTCGCCGTGTCAGAGTTATTCCGAGAACACGGGCAGTGGTCTTGGCATCCTCGTCAAACGTCTCGTAAAAATCTCCCATGCGAAACAATAATATCGTGTCGGGAAATTTTGCTTTGACTTGTGCATATTGCTTCATGAGTGGCGTTGACATGCAGAAAAGGTAGGGAAAAATCGACGGGCAATCAAGAACGGTCAACGATGTCCTGAGTCCAAAGTCCAGGGTGTATGGTCCATGGTCCGGAGTCCGTGGTCCTGAGTCTTAGATGTCGACAACTCACTTTCAGACCTTGGACCTTGCACTCTGGACCCTGGACTTCAACCTTGAATCTTCACCATTATCTCAGTACATTTTGCTGCCATCAGCCTCGACACCAACTAAAAGAATCATGAATCAACGACAATTATATAAAACCATCGAAAGTTTTGACAGCACGAAGTTCGATTCCAGCGAAGAACT
>CAYLMV010000270.1:0-2947 GCA_964384415.1 uncultured Chitinophagaceae bacterium
TTCCCAAAGATATTGCTTCTTGATTCTAATGATTCCGTTGGATCACAATCTCTCTCGCAATTTATCGTCGCCAGCAAGCTGCATGATCGCTTTCCTGAAGTCGCCCACCATCTGATCGTATGAGCCGACGTGAATCTTGATTCCGTCTTCGTCACCAATGACATCTTTCATCCCGTGGTGATCAAATGCGATCACCGGTACGCCGCAGCTCATCGCTTCGAGAACAACGTTTCCTGACGTGTCTCGAAGGCTCGGGAATACAAAGATATCGTGGGTGGCATAAATACTCGGAAGATTACTGCGCGGGACAAATCCTGAAAACATGACCCTAGAAGTTAAGTTCCTATCTCGCACGAACGATTTCATCTTCTGTTCCAGGCCCCCGGTGCCGACGACGGTCAGGCTATAGCGATCCTCCATCTCCGCCATTACATCCAAGAGAAGATGCAATCCCTTCCGAGGTATCAGTGATCCCACAAAGAGAAGGCGAACCTTAGGTGCATCGCAGAGCTGGTAACTTCTCTGTTCGCCCTTGGGATCAATATTCTTTATTCCTGTCTCCAGCTCGACCTTCTCGGGTCTGTCATCTTCCGTGAGGAAGCGGGCCGTATCAGTGTTTGCAAAAATGACTTCCGTGTACCTATCGAGCGCTTTTCGTACCCCAATCCGGCGCCTCCCAGCAATGGTCATTAACGTACGTAGCCATTCCACAATCCCAAACCAGAGACCGAGACGGAAAAACGGTCCGAGAGGGGCGATGACTCCACCTCCAACCGGTCCCCAAACAGAGGTCGAATTGAGTTCGTACATCGGAACGGGTATTTGGAAAGTGTTATATGTTAAATGGTGTATAACGTCGAAACCTTCGTGCAGATTATGTCGGCGCAAGTGTCGCACGGAACCAATTTGCCACATGAAATAGTACAGCCTGTTCCCGATCAAGGAGCGTCTCTTCAGGAGGGCAAGAAGGGGGGGGTCGAAGTAAAGAAAGCTAAGATTATTTATTCCGCCCTTCGCGCACTCCTGCTCTATGACATTTCTGTTGTTCGCGCGCGTAAGAACAACAACCTGGCAATGACGAGAGAGGCTGACTGCCCAATTCCAACCAACGCTTGGCTCGGAGCCTTTGTTCGGTTCACACGCGTATGCTGAAATCAGAATTCGAATCAATGGCAACCCTGCTTCATTCAATTACGCTTAAGGTGATCGGAAAGCCGTATGGAGAACGCGACTGTTGTCAGCAAGGGATTTGCATACCCTGTCGTCGCGAATATTGATGGACTGGCGATGTAGAGATTGGGAATTGAAAAGACCGCGCAATGTGCGTTGACGACCCCTCTTTTCGGGCTATCTGCCATTCGCGTTGTCCCAAGATGATGACTTCCAACGGAAAGGGTAGTCCGCAAGACCTCCGAGATTGAATCCTTATCGAATTGCAGCATTCCGGCCCCCGAACGGCGGAGTTCCTCATCGATAAACTGATATGTTCTTTCCACCATCTGAATGTCGCCGCTATTTATTCTCCAATCGACTCTCAGTTGAGGCAGGTTGAAGAAATCACGACCGGAGCGCGAAAGTGTAACTCGGCTTTGGGAATTAGGTGATTGTTCGGAATCGAAATGAAACGAGTATTCGTTAATCTTGCTCGGAAGCGTTACCGAGGGGAGTTTTCGATATCGCAGGATACGCCGATCAACCCATTTAACTGAGAATTTCGCTAGTCCAGGCGCATCGAGAAGGATGTTCCGGACGTGAGAAATCACGTCGCGATATTTCCCAAGGGTTGAGAGCGATCTGCTATATTCCGGCGGAATGCGAGAGCTCAGCAATCGCTTCAAGAGATACATCGACGAGAGCACTCCGTTGCCGTGAGCCGCATCGGACGCCAGCGGATGATCGATCATGCCGCTCATATTCAGAATAGAGAATTCCTTCTGTTTCCTGCCGCTGATTGTGAATTTTCTTCGACAGTAAACCCCGTCCGCAGTGCGATCAAAATCCCACTGCACGCGTTTGCCGCGGCTAAATACAAATTTGCCGTACGTTCCGGTAATATGCGAACCATAATAGCGTCCGACCAGATCCTCCTGATTTCCAATTCCCTTCGCATGTACATCGTTGGACAAAAGCAGAAGTCGGGCAACCTCCAAGCCCCCTGCCGCGAGAACAAATTTCTTGGCCTTGATAAAAAAGGGATTTCGTCCGAGCGAGGAGACCAGGACTTTGTCGATCGCCGTGCCAGATTCATTCGGGATTATCTTAAGGCAATTCGCATGGAGAAGAATGTCTATATTCTTGGAGACCGAAAGCGTATGGTAGAAAAGCTTTCGAAAGTTCGTAGGCGGACTAAACCTCCAGATCGAGTCCGTAAGAAGATCATCGGAGTGAAAACCCTCAATGGCAGGTTGACAGGAAGGCAGAGCTTTGGAGGCAGAATATTCATACTCGCCGGCCTCACAATAACGATGTGCCCGTTGATAATATTCGTCGAGATCTTGTCTCTTCACCGGCCAACCGGAATCGGGGATGTACGGCCGCGATTCAAAATCAATGGGGTCGAAAGGAGCGCAGCGTCCCCCCCAAACATTCGTAGTTCCACCGAACGATCGTTCGCGATATAAATGGAGAGCCCCGTGTTGGTCCGGGTTTACGACTTCTCCCCGGTAGAGATTCTGTGTGGCGCTCTCCTTACCCATGCCGCCGCTTTCCAGTAGAATCACCTTCAAATGAGATGTTGATAATTCATTCGCCACCGTGATGCCGGATGCTCCCGCACCAACGATGCAAATGTCACAACTCAATTCAGTGTTTTGATCTATTTTCTGAGCATCGCGTACCATAATCCGGAGTACTCCTGTCCCTCTGAAAATCAAAGACGAAGGTATTGCATAATTTGAGGCGGCACGGTGGACCCGCTGACCGTCTCCGCATTCTTTTTGAGGTGCCC